>DATEPN010000220.1:0-2446 GCA_035273225.1 Acidobacteriaceae bacterium
GTCATCGGCGTTGTAGCCGTACGTCTCGTTGTTGACGCCGGGGCTCTGCGTCCACATGGCGCTCATTGGAATTTCGTTGAACTTTTTCACCTCCATGCCGTCGGCCACAAAGGCGCGGCCGCTCTCGTGCGATTCACCGTAGTGGCCCATGCTCCACTCGTGCAGCACCTTTTCCAGTTCGCCGTAGTGTTCATCGGCAATGAGGTCAGCGATGGTCTTGCGGAAGTCCCACAGGAAACGATCGCTGGCGGCAGAGCTCTCGACGACTTCTCCGGTGAGGACCGGCATCCAGGGGATTGGGTCGTAGCCGCGCCGCTTGCGGAACTGGTCGATCATGTTGTCGGTCCAGTTTTGCGAGCCGGCTTCCCAGCTGTCGTTGATGACGTAGCGAATGCCGCGCTTGCCCATGAGGTTCGGGCCGACGGTTTCTTTGTAGCTGTCGAGATATTTCTCCATGTAGTTGCGCACGAAACGGTGGTCGAGCTTATCGACCTCGAGGCCGGTGGCTTCTGCGGTGGCCGGATGGTTCGTGATGCCGAGCAGACTATAGCCGAAACGGAGCACGACCCAGTGGCCGGGCGGAGGCGTCCAGTCGAGTGTGCCGTCGGGCTTCATTTTGCTGGTGAGGTCGACGACGTCCGACTTTTTCACGGCGTCGGCCGCAGCGAAGGACGGAGTCGCGGAGCCGTAGAGATCGGGAACGGGAACGAAGGCAGCTTTCTCCTCGAAGTTGTTCACGCGCGCGCCGGGATGCAGGACGAGTTCGGCGACCTCGTAGCCTGTGGGTGTTTTGGGGATCGGAAAGCCGAAGGAAGCAGGATCGAGTCCGGCAGCCCATGCAGGGCGCGGAGGCGGCGTGCCGCGCATGAAACTAACGCGGAAATATTTGGCGGTGACGGGCGCAAACGAGACTGTGGTCTCGGCTGCGTGGCCTTCGGGCAATGTTGCTACGTCATGGAAGTTCTGGCCGTCGTCGCTCGCTTCGAGAGCTTCTACCGGAGCTGCGATTCCAGTAAACATCGCGGCGAAGCGGTTCGGGGCTTTCGTCACGACGGTGATGGAACGGATCGTGGTGGGCCGAGCGAATTCATACTGGATCCAGGATTTCTCGCCTTGCGCGGGGATCGGAACTTCAGTGGTCTTCTCCAGATCGCCGTCGGTGAGCATCGCCATGTCGGGTGCGCCGCCACTGGCTGTGGTCTTTGGGTGCAGGGAATCGACAGGAACATCGCTGGCCGGTTTGCGATACGCGATAACGACAGAATCGGCGTAATACTGCGGGATGGGCTTCGCTCCCGGGGGCGCTCCGAGATCATCGTGGATGCCGACGTTCTGAAATGCGCCGGTGTTTTGTGGAGGATGTGCCAGCGTGCCGGTGAAAGGTTTGCCGCCTTCAACGAGCGTCTCGCTCCAGACGTATTTCTTCATGCCCTCGGACGGGGGGACCCAGGGACCGCCGGATTCGCTCCAGCCCGGCGAGCCGGCGATGGCTTCTTCCAGGTTGAGTTGGTCGGCGGTTTGCGTGGCGTAGCGGAATGCGTCCTTCCACTCGGGTGTCATGTAGGCGAGACGCTTTTGCACGACCTGCGGCGTGGAAAGAGCGGCGTCAAAGTTTTGGAAACCGGAGAGCCCCACGCGATGCATCCAGTCAAGGTCGAGCTTGATGCCTTCCTGGGTGATGTTGCCGTTCATCCAGTGCCACCAGACCAGCGGGTGAGCGCTCGCCGGGGGATTTTCAAAGCCGCTCTGCAGCGAGTCGGGTGCGGTCTGCGCGGTCGCTGCTGTGATTCCGGCAATCATCAGAATCGTGGCACTCAGGCTCACCTTGCGATGTTTCATCGATGCTCCTTGTGTGGTTGTGATCGGACCGGCGTGAGGGCAGGTCAGGGCACTTCGTGAATGCGCCCAACACGGTAGCACACGGCGGCTGGAGTTCGGAAGAAAAATGATGTCCCATTTGGATTGGGAGTTGTGAGGTCTGACCTCTCATGTCGGCTCCGTCTCCTTAGATGGGCACATGGGCGCGGAGTGCGCTGTACCCAGATAAATCGATACAGCAGACGTTGTTCGCTAGCTTCGCGACGACGTCATTCCGTGGCATGGGGCAATCGTACGGTCCGACCAGAAGCAGTTTCAGTACAGGAACAAAGTTCCAGTTGACACATTTCCTTTTGCGTGCGTATTGTTTCCACCCATCAGGAATCGCGAGGTTCGCGTGAACTTCTGCGTTCGAAGCCCCAGACGCGAGCCTTGCCCCGGCCACCACGCAAGTTTTTCTCAGGAGACCAGAGATGCGAGTACTGCGAATTACCTTCGGGCTGCTCGTTCTGCTGACCGCGACCGGAACGATGTTTGGACAGGCAGGCGCAACCGGTTCGATTCTCGGCACCGTGACGGACAGCACAGGCGCCGTCGTTCCCAACGTGAAGATCACGATCACTAACAC
>DATEPN010000221.1:0-15130 GCA_035273225.1 Acidobacteriaceae bacterium
CGTTTGACGTTGTGCTGCTGGACATCAACATGCCCGGCATCGGCGGCATGCAGACTCTGGTTCGTCTGCGGGCGCAGGCACCGCGGTTGCCGATCCTGATGCTGACGGTCCGCGATGAAGAACACGATAAAGTCGAAGCGCTGGAGAAGGGCGCCGACGACTACATCACGAAGCCCTTCAGCATTCGTGAATGCATCGCGCGCATCCGCGCGGCGGTGCGGCGCTCGCGGGCTCCGGAGCGGGCTGAGGACGCGCCGATCGTGGTCGGCGAGATCGAGATTGTTCCGGCGCGGAGGATCGTGAAGAAGGCAGGCGAGGTGGTCAAGCTCACGCCCAAGGAGTACGACATTCTGCTGTACCTGATGCGGAACGCGGGGCGGGCCGTGACCTACGGCAAGCTGCTGACCTCCGTGTGGGGGGCAGAGTACCGCCAGGAAGTGGATTACCTGCGGACCTTCATGCGCCAGCTGCGGAAGAAAATCGAGAAGGACCCCTCCAATCCGCGGTACCTGCTGACGGACCCGTGCGTCGGCTACCGATTCGCGGAAGAGGCCGCGTTCATTGCGCCGAAGCGTGCCGGAGCCTCCGGAGAGGCCTGGCTGCCGACCGCATAACACTCGCCCTGCCAGACAATCTGCTGGTTTAGCCGGGGATCTCAACCGGGGATCTCAACGGGGCGTTCGACTTTGTAGTAGTCGTAGGCTTCGTAGTCGACGATCGGCGTGATCTCGAAATTCTCTGTCAGGGGTGGCGACTGCACCGTCCATTCGAGGCCGGCGGCGCGCCAGGGGTTCGGACCGGCGATCTTGCCATATTTGAGCGACCACAGAAGGTAAATGATGGGCAAAGCATAGCCGACGGCAAGCACTGATGCTCCTGCGCTGGACATGACGTTCAGCACCTGGAATTCGGGAGGGTAGGCCCAGTACCGACGGGGCATCCCGAGATATCCGAGGATGAACTGCGGAAAGAACGTGAGGTTGAATCCCGTAAAGAGGATGACTGCGGCCAGCCTTCCCATGGATTCCGGGTACATGCGGCCGGTGATCTTGGGCCACCAGAAGTGGAGGCCGGCCATCAAGGCGCTGACCATGCCTCCCACCATGACGTAGTGGAAGTGCGCGACTACGAAATAAGTTTCGGTGACGTGAATGTCCATGCCCAGCGAGGCCAGGAAGATGCCGGTGAGTCCGCCGATGGTAAATAGCCCGATAAAGCCCAGCGCATAAAGCATCGGCGTATCGAACGATATCGAACCTTTGTAAAGAGTCGTCGACCAGTTAAAGATTTTGATGGCGGAGGGCACGGCGACCAGCATGGTCATCAGGGAAAAGACCAGGGCCGAATAGGTGGAAATCCCCATGATGAACATGTGGTGTGCCCAGACGAAAAAGCTGAACACCGCGATGGCGACAGAGGAGAAGGCGACGGCGGTGTATCCGAAGACGCGCTTGCGGCAGAAGCAGGCGACCACTTCGGACATGATGCCCATGCCGGGCAGGATCATCACGTAGACGGCGGGATGGGAATAGAACCAGAAGAGGTGCTGGAAGAGAATCGGATCGCCACCCTTGGCCGGATCGAAGACGCCGATTCCGGTCAGGCGTTCGAGGACGACCAGCACCAGGGCGATGGCGATGACGGGAGTGGCGAGCACAAAGATGATGGCCGTGGAGTAGTAGGACCAGATAAAGAGCGGCAGCCGGAACCACGTCATTCCGGGAGCACGCATGCGGTGGATGGTGACGATGAAGTTGAGGCCGGTGAGGATCGACGAGAATCCGGCGACGAAGATTCCCATGGCTGCGGCAACGACGTTCGTGTTGAGATAGTGCGTGCTGAGTGGAGTGGTGAAGGTCCAGCCGCTGTCCACGCCGCCAAACGCCATCATGCAAATCTCGATGGTGCCCCCGATGATGAACAGATACCAGCTAAAGAGATTGATCTTTGGGAAGGCGACATCGCGCGCCCCGATCATCAGCGGGATGAGGAAATTGCCGAGCACTGCAGGAGCGACCGGCACGAGGAAGAAGAAGACCATGATGATGCCGTGGATCGAAAACACCTTGTTGTAGGTATCCGCGGCCAGCAGGTCTCCGGTCGGGGTCAGAAGCTCGAGCCGGATGAGAGCGGCCATGCAGCCGCCAATACAGAAAAAGAAGAGGGTACTGATCAGGTAGAGAATTCCGATGCGCTTGTGGTCCTGCGTCAGGAGCCAGGACTTGAGTCCGTGCTCGGTGTTCAGATAATTCCTGGCGGGCAGACTTTCGGCAAGCATCGCCACAGGAGCTGCAGACGCAGATGCAGTTTCCACGCGGTCCAACCTCCATCACAGGGCAGCTGACGTCCGTCCTGACCAAATCTCAGGAAGGACGTAATCCAGCTTAGGGCGCGGGGCGCGGCCAAAACCGCCGCAGCGCGCCAGCGTCCAAGACAGCAACCTGGCATGCGAATGCGAGCGCCCGACAGAGCTAAGTGGAGTGGCAAATCTCTGTGTTTCCGGTAGATAGCGGCCAGGAGCCGTTTCCAGCAGCGCTCAGCGTTGGGGCGCTTTTGTTGCGACTGCAAGGCTGCGGGGCGTGGTGGGCTGCCGCCAAAACTGCCTGGCCCGTGCGGGTGTGCCAGGAATTTGGCCGCGCAATGACACTGTCCCGGCCGTCTCTGGCAAGGCCAAAATGACGCTTCCGAGCTATGGTTTTCAAGCGCAAAATGTTCAAGAGTTGATGGTGGGCTTCGTGTCCGGATTGCAAGCCGTCGCGGTCGAGTCGCCGAGCGTTTTACGACGCGCGGGAATGTGGCTCCTCGTGCTTGTGGTCGTGGCGGCTCCGTTATTGCATCTGCGGGTCATTAACCGCGTCCTGCCCTCAAGCCATAACGACCTGATCAGCCGATGGGCTGGCGTGCGCGCCACGCTGAACGGTCAGGACCCGTATTCGCCGACGGTCACCCAGCAGATCGAGGAGATCGCGGATAACGATCCCGCCGAGCCCTTCACCTATCCGGCGACGCTGGTTCCGCTTCTTGCTCCTTTTGTCCGGCTTCCGTGGCCCGCCTTTCGACTGCTGTTTCTGCTGGTGCTGGTTCCTTCGCTGGCTTTGGCTGTGTGGCTATCGATGCAGATGCTTCGGCTGCATATGTCTCGGGCCGACACAGTGGCAGTCATGCTGATTTGCCTCTCCACCTGGCCTGTGGTCTGGGGCTTTCGCATGCAGCAGCTGACGATGCTGGTCGCCGTGCTTCTGGTATTGGCCTGGTATCTGCTCAGCCGAGAGCAGTGGGTAGCGGCGGGGATTGTGCTGGCCCTGGCGACCGTGAAGCCGCAATTAGTGGTCCTGCTGTTGCTGTGGCTTTCGGTCTGGGCTTGTCTTCAACGCCGGTGGAGTTTCCTGGCGGCCCTGGTGATGACAGAGGTGGCGATGCTGGCAGCCGCCGACATTCTGGTGCCGGGCTGGTTCCCGCACTGGCTGGCGGCGCTTCGCGGCTACGAAGGCAGCTACGGCGTGTTGCCGCTGCAGATGGTCCTGGGAAACTGGATCGGCCTGCTCTTCACCGTCTTACTTTGCAGCGCTGCTGGCCTCCGGCTTTGGAAGATGCGAAACTGCACGCCGGCATCTGAGGAGTTCGGCGAGGCAATCGCGCTGCTCCTGGCACTCACGGTCTGTACCGCGCAGGCGATTTGGCTCAAGGTTTACAACCAGACGCTCCTCGTACCGGCATGCCTCCTGCTCCTCCTGGGGCGAGCGGATCAATCGGCTCGGCTGGCAGTCTCGGTTGCCGTCGTGACACGCGTGTGTATCGTTGGGACGCTGGCGGCCGTTCCCGTCGCGGTGCTGGGGGAGACGATCGGAGGGCCTGCGGGAATCTGGATGCATCTCCCGATGCTGAATCAGTATCTCGGGCCCGTGGCGGTCGGCGGGCTGGTGCTGCGCCGCGCCGCGCGAGAAAAAAAGCCACATTTCGCCAGCACGGTCCAAATGGAGCAGTGCACCTGACGGCGGCTTCTGGCGCCGCTCCGCATCTTCAGGACTATTACCTTCGTTCCAGCCGCATGTATCATAGGGAAACTCCCTCGAAACTGCCCCTTTGCTCCTGTGAGGAAACGTAGAAGGCGGCCTGGATCCGAAAGTCTGGCCACCGCCTAAGGCGGATCAGGCATGGACGACCGAGACGATCGCAAGTACGAGCCGGAAGCTCCGACGCTGGTACCGGGCGGCGGTGCGTCTGCGCCTCACTCGCCGGCTCCGGTGCGTCCAGCCGCTGGGTCGCCGGGCTCTGCTCCTTCGGCGGGCAACGATTTCGCCACGATTGTGCCGCCGGGCCGTCGGGACATGGCCACGGGGGTCATTTCCGCGCCTCCGACGATCGTGCCTTCCGGCGCAGCGGGGACACCGCCGCCTGCGAGCACGTGGGGTGGCATGCTGCTGGCGCCCGGGACGCTCCTGAACAATCGCTATGAGATCGTCCGCATCCTCGGCGAAGGCGGCATGGGAGCCGTCTACGAAGCCCGGGATCTCGAACTGGAACGCGCCATCGCGCTGAAGGTGATCCGGCCGGAGCTGGCCAGCGATCCGCACATCCTGCAGCGCTTCAAGCAGGAGCTGGTGCTGGCGCGGCAGGTTTCGGACCGCAATGTCATCCGGATTTTCGACCTCGGCGAAGCGGACCGGGTGAAGTTCATCACGATGGAGTATGTGGAAGGCGAGAGCCTGCACCATATACTTCGCGAACGCGGCAAGCTCGGCCCTGCCGAAGCCGTGGACATTATGGAGCAGGTGGCCAGCGGCCTGGCCGCCGTTCACCGCGAAGGGATCATCCACCGCGACTTGAAACCCGGCAACATCATGCGCGATTCGAACGGCCGCGTCGTGGTGATGGATTTCGGCCTGGCGCGAACGCTGCAGGGCGATGGCATGACGCGCAGCGGCGCTATGCTGGGCACGATCGAATACATGTCGCCGGAGCAGGCGCACGGCTCGGAACTGACGCCCAGTTCGGACATTTTCACCGTCGGGCTGATCCTGTACGAGTGCCTCGCGGGCGTGATGCCGTTCAAGGCGGACAGCGCCATTGCCAGCCTGCTGAAGCGCACGCAGGAAAGGGCGGCTCCTCTTTCGGACCACGACAAGAAAATCCCGACTGCTCTGGCGAACATCGTCGCGAAATGCCTGGAGAAGGACCCGGCGCATCGTTACCAGAACGCGGACGCTCTGGTTGCCGATCTGCGTGCGTGGCAGGGCAAGGGCGGCGCGACGAAAGTCTCTGCTTCTTCTGCACGCGTGCGTATCCGGCGCGTCAAGGAAATGCCGTGGCTTCAGATTGCGGGCGCTGCCGTCATCATGATCGCCACCGTCGCCGGACTGAGCTACTACGTCACGCGCCGATACCAGCCGCGCAAGGTGGCGACGCACACGCCGGTGTCGGTGCTGGTCGCTGACTTCCAGAACCAGACGGGCGACAGCCTCTTCAACGACACGCTGGAGCCGATGTTCAACGTCGCGCTGGAAGGGGCGAGCTTTATCGACGCGTTCAATCGGGGGACCGCGCGCCAGGCAGCGGCAACGCTGCCGACGCACAGCAATACGCTGGATGAGAACACCGCGCGCCTGGTAGCGGTGAAGGAGGGAATCGCCGCCATCGTCACTGGCTCGCTCAGCAAAGCCGGGAACGGTTACAGCCTGTCGGTGCACGCTGTCGATGCAATGAGCGGCAAAACCCTGGCAAGCGCGACCGCAACCACTCCGGACAGCGACAAGCTCCTGCTGGAGGTGCCCAGGCTGGCTGTTTCTATTCGCCAGGCATTGGGCGACACGACGCCAAAATCCGTGCAGCTGGCTGCGACGGAAGGCACCTTTTCGGCCACGAACCTCGATGCGCTGCACCAGTACAGCATGGGTGTGGAGGAGCAATTCCAGGGAAAGTGGACCGACGCTCTGCGGTCGTTTTCCAAAGCAGCAGAGCTGGATCCGAATTTTGCGCGGGCATGGGCCGCCATGGCTGCCGCCGCAGGAAATCTTGGCCAGATGCAGGACGCTGAGAAGTATGCCAAGACGGCGATGGAGCATGTCGACCGCATGACCGAGCGCGAGCGCTACCGGGTCCGCGGACTCTACTACATCTGGACAGAGAATTGGCAAAAATGCGTCGAAGAGAACACGCAGCTGGTCCGTGCGTATCCTGCAGACAACGTCGGCCATAACAATCTCGCCGGCTGCTATGCCCGGATGCTCGACATGCCGGAAGCGATGGAGCAGGCGCGCCAGGGTTTGCAGATTACCCCCAGGGACGTGATGGCGGGAATGAATTTCGCGCTGTACTCCTGCTACGCGACGAATTTCCAGAGCTGCGAGCAGGGCGCGCGTCACGTGCTGGAGATCAATCCTGCGTACGAGGAAGCGTACCTGGTGCTGGCCTATTCGCAGATTGGGCAGGATCAGCTGGACAAGGCGACGGAAACCTATCAGAAGCTCGAGAAGATGAGCCCCTGGGGTAGTTCGCTGGCGGCCTCCGGGCTCGGGGATCTGGCGCTGTACAGAGGCGACTTCCGGCAGGCCGCGGACATTCTCGAAAAGGGCGCTGCGCAGGATAAGGCTGCGCAGAAACCCGATGTGGCTGCCGACAAGCTGCTGATGGTTGCCTATGCGGAGCTGCAGGCCGGACACAAACAGCCTGCGGTCTCGACAGCGGAACGCGCGCTGGCCCTTAGCCAGTCGGCGAAGGTGCGATTCCTGGCGGCACGGATTTTTGCCGCTGCCGGAGCAATCGACAAGGCGCAGAAGCTGGGAGCCGGCCTTACCAGGGAAATCCAGAACTCCGCCCAGGCTTACGCGAGGATTATCGACGGCGATATTGCGCTGAGCCAGCACATGCCGAACCAGGCCATTCAGCGATTTACCGAAGCGAACCGGCTGGCGAATACCTGGCTGGGGCACTTCGACATGGGACGCGCGTACCTGGATGCAAGCGCGTGGGCGGAAGCCGATTCGGAATTCGACCAGTGCATCAAAGGCCGGGGCGAGGTGCTGGAGCTCTTCATGGATGACGTGCCAACCTACAGCTATCTGCCGGTGGTTTATTACGATCAGGGCCTCGACCGCGAAGGGCTCAGGAGCCCCGGTTTCACGAAGTTCTATGAGACGTACCTGAGCATTCGCGGCAAGAGCACCGAGGATCCGCTGCTGGCCGAGATTCGCACGCGCCTGAGTCACGCCAATCCATAAGAAAGACGGCAGCGAGGGGGAGAAAAAAAGCGGCGGGCGTGATGCCCGCCGCTTTGTGCATTCGCGTCAGAATTTGACGGTGACAACCAGCGGCGCCGAGGCTCCGCTCTGCGCTCCCTGCCTGTTGCCGTCGGTGATGAAGTACGTGTAGGTAGTGTTGTTCTTCACGTTGGGGTCAGTCCAGGAGGTTGCCGGCGGCGTGCCGGTCAGCGTCTTGACCACCGCGAACGCGCTCATGTTTTGCCCGACCTGCAGCGGTGTTCTGAAAGCGCCTGTGGCGCGCCAGATCACATAGTTGCGGATCTGTCCGAAGCCGGGGCCAGACCACGAGAGCGGAATAGCCTTCGCCGCTTCGAGGAAGCCGCCACCGGTCGAGCCTGCACAGCCGGGCGTACTGCCGAGCGTGGTGGTGCAGCTCACGCCGACCGGCGAGTCGACGGTGGAGGTGGCAGTGTCTTCGTCCTGATCGACGCCGCCGCCGAATTTGATTCCGCCACCGAATTTGATCCCACCTCCGAACTTAATCCCTCCACCGTACTTAATCCCTCCACCTTCGTCGTCGACGCCGCCGCCGAATTTGATTCCGCCTCCGAACTTGATGCCTCCGCCGAATTTGATTCCCCCGCCGGAGAACCCAAAGGCGTTCTCTCGGGCGCCCACCTGCTGCAGGTTCATCGACTGCCAGTCGTTGAACCCGGTGAAGGGGTCATCGCCCACGAGACCGTTGTAGTTGACGTCCACCCCGGGTGCAGCGACGGCATCCGGCACGTTGAGGTCGTTGTTCCAGTCGGTTCCTGCGGAGGAGCCGGCAATCGTGGGATCGACGCGGACTTCCGGTACATCATTGGGCCCCAGCGCCGTACCGTCGCAATGACTCTTTGCATAGCGGCCGCCGGCGGTCTGCTGCAGCATCCGGTCCAGGGCGTTCGGAATGGAATACCACCGTGTGAGGTGAGCAGCCGGATTGCCGTTGACGTCATTGCCCACTCCGGTCGATTCGCTGAGAGAGGTCTCGTTCAGGGGCACAAGGGTCTGTGAGGAGTAGTCGAAACCGCCTTCAGGAAAACCGCGCACCTGGAAGAGATAGCTCATCACGCTTTCGTAATTCGGCTTGCAGTTCAGACCGTAGCTGGGCAGGCTCGGATTGTTCAGATCGTTGTAGTATGTCCCGCCGTGGGTGAGCGCGAGCGTGTGTCCCAGTTCGTGGAGAAGGGTTCCGGTCTGCACGCCAGTGGTGCCCACTTCGTTGTTGCAATAGACCGGGTGGTCGGAGGTGAGCGCCTGCGTTGGATCGGGCTGGCAGTTCAAGGGATCGTCAAAGGCCCAAAGGCCGAGGGTGAGCGCTGAGTCGCCGCCGCCGCCAAACTCCGATTGCCCCGAACCGCTGACCGGGCCGAGATATCCGACGCCCATCTGCGGCTCATTGGTGAAGCTGTAGGTGCCATCAGCGACGCCGCTCGTCGCAATGGTGAACGTGGTCGTCGTGACGTTGTTGGCATCAGGAGCACTCGTAACGGCGTTGCTGAAACGGTAGACGCCGTTCAGAGCGGTCTGGCCGAGCGCTCCGGTGATCGTGACACGGTCATTGCTCGAGTCGCTGCATCCGGAGACGCCGGAGGTCGCGCAGTCGCCGGGCCTGGTTATTCCCTGCGGCGACCTGAGGACGACGGTTGCGGTGCCCCCGGAGTTGGCGATCGACACCAGCCGCGGAACTCCCGGGTCGGGGAAGTCGGAGCCGACGGTGCTCCAGAACGAGCGCGGCTCGCCCAGCGAGTGCCCGGAGAGCATGTAGTGGTAGCTCTTCTCGCGGCCGGGCTGGAAATTGCCCAGGGTTGGATCGTTCTTTATCGCTTCGAAGCCGCCCTTCCAGCCAATTGCCGGCTGACCCGGATACGAACAGAGCGTTGCGCCATCCGTGCAAAGCAGCGCGCTCTCCGGGATGAGATTGCCTCCGGTGCCGTTAGCGATCACGTAGGGATCGCCCTGATAAATGCCCGATCCGAGATCGAAGTGGATGTTGATGCCCTTGTTTGCGAAGGCCTTGCCTGCGGCATCCAGAGTGTCTTCCCTGGGGAGATGGGTGTGCGGGTCGGCGGTCGGCGTGCCATCCGCATTCGTCAGATTGCTTACGGAATCGAGTTCAACGAAGATGTCTTTCCGGTGCGGGTCGGCTCCCGGCAGCGCCACCCGCTGGCCACCGACCGGAGTCTGCGTATCGTTGCCGCGAACCACATCCGTGTAGCCCTGATTCTGCTCCCACACATCGAGCAGACCATCGGCGTCGGAGTCCTGGACGGTGGTGCTCAGGATGATGACTCCCCAGGAGACGCAACCGCTGTTGCTCTTCGCCGGCACCACAGACGTGGTTTCCTGCGTGTCCGCCGATTTGACGTAGCCGGGGAAGTTGCTCAGAACCCAGGTGGGATTATCCCAGTGCGACCCATTGTTGGCATACATCCCGGGGAACGGCGGCAGGCTGCCATAGATCGAAGGCAGCGGCTGGGTCTTCGTGTTGTTCAGGAACACCTGCTCGTTCTTATTGCTCTGACCATTGGCCACAATGTGGGTCAGTTTGGCCACGGGAGCACCCGCCGGCTGATAGAACCCAGCCATCGTCTGGCTGATGATCTGCGATGTGTTGCTCGGCGCATACGCGCCGTCATAGAGCAGGATTGCGTTCAGCGGAGCCTGTGCCTGCGGCGCGAGGACACGGTAGATGATGACCAGCGTAGCGCCGAGGGCGAATGGCGCGGCGTTGCCGTTACTGCCGCTGTCCGCCAGCCGAACCTGATAGGTGGTATTCGGGGCGACCGCGCCAAAAGTCGGCGAGGAGGGAGTCGTATCCAGGGGGAGATACGGATGCACGTCGGCGCGGTAGGTGCGCATCGTCTTCGCGCCCAGCGACGAGCCGGAGCAGCCGCCAGAACTCCAGGACGTGGGGGCGTTCGGATTGCCGAGGATCGTTCCGGTAATCGGGTAGCCGTTGAAATACGCAGATTGCCCGGCCAGCGACGACTGGCTGCTTTCTACCGTCGCCCAGAACAGCCAGGCCGCGACGATGTCTGCGCCCCTGGGCACCTGGGTGGCAACGCTGGCAGGCAGGTAAGGCGCCTGTACGGGATCGGGAATGGTGATGGTGCCCGGCGCAAAGCCGCTTCCGTCGGGCGCACCCTCGACCCATCCGCCGACCACGTAATCGCCCGTCACAAAGTAGTTCTGGAAGAGGGAAAGCGGATCGGTTCCGGTCTGCGCCAGCGCGTTTTGAAGGCATGGAGCAGCCATCAGCGCCACTGTAAAGAGACATGCAGCACTGGTCCGGAGGGTCCAGCGACGGGATCGCGGCGAAGGCATAGGGATACTCACTCCTGAATTGGGCGAGGAGCTGTGGGGAGGGGTTACTTCAGTCAACATGCGATATACACATATGTCAAGCACTGCACAAGAGCTCTGTTGCGCGCCTGGAACTTCTCGCTGCGCCAACGGGCAGGGCCAGGGTGATTCCCCGGGTACTCCCGTGCCGCGCTCCCAGGCAAAGAAAACAATTGCTCAGCGGTTCACCCCCGATTACACTCCCATTACTCCCCGATTCCCTCCGCGTCGCTGCTTCGTACCCAGCAAGCGTGGCACCTCAGTAGTCGCGGCCCAAAGAGGTTCCCCATGCGCACACGACTGCTATGCCGTGCTGCAGTTCTTTGCCTTGACCTGATGCTGACCAGCGGCGCTGCCTTCGCTGCTTCCGGTCCCCAAACCACCTGGAGCGTTTTCACCCTGCCCAACCCGCAGGTCACACCCGACTGGCGAACCTATGCTCCCGCCGACTGCGCGGCAACGCCCGATGCGTGCGCCCAGGATCATCGTTTCTGGGAGGAGTGGGACTTCAGCAACTTCCAGACTGCGATCGACACCTCGTTTGGCGCGGTGAAGGCGCTTGGGCAGTATCAGTCGGTGATGCTGCTTCTTCCTCTGGGAGATACGCCGGCCTACTGGAACAATCTTCAGCTGATGTATCGGTCGGCCGCGTCGCACGGAGTGCAGCTGCAGATCGTCGTCTTTCCCAAGTGGAAGTACGGCGCGGAGTACTGCTATCTGTACGGCAGCGGTGCGCCCGCGGGATGTCAGCTGGCCGCAGGAACGACGACTGCGGTGGCGTATCAGAAGCTGGTGAAGCTGATGGATTTTGCGCAGAACCTTGGCGGTGTCTGCAGCACCAGTACTTACCGTCTGCAAACCGCCGTCTGGTACGGATGGAGCGATTTTTCTCCTGGTTATGGAGGGCTCAAGGGCTTCTGGCAGTCTCTGCCGAAGAAGGGCACGATCAGCCGGTGTAATCTGCAGGCGTCGTACATCACCTGGCTCGATACCGGGTACAGCGGCACGCCCGAAGTGAAGCAACTGCAGCAATACGTTGTCACGAAGGTCAAGCTGCCGTACTGGGTGAACACGGAGCTGTACAGCACGGCGCAGATCCAGCAGTACGACTCGACCTATGCGCCGTACCAAACCATCATTACGGGATTCTGGGGAGCGACGGATATCACCACATGGGCACAGGGCATGTGCTCGAAGTGGAATACAGCGTTGCAGCCGGCGCGTCTCGGCGTCTGGACGATGGATGACCGCGACCTTGGCACCGTCGAAAACTATCGCTCGTACATCAACGATACGATGGCGGCCGTGAACGCAGTTTGCACGTATTAACTGGCTGAATCCGGTTTCGCCGCACACGGGAGAAGGGCAGGGTTTTCCTCTGCAGAACGGAGGGAATTCCCCGACCAGCAGCTGCGTGAGGCTCGAGTGCGGTGCTGGACGTCAGGTACCTGCTCATCTTGACCGGTATTGCCAGGGGCAGGCAGAATCGTAGCTCGCTGGATTCGAACGCAACCAGACGCAGGAGACCTAAAGTGACGATGAAAAGATTCCGGTACTTTGTGGCGCTCGTGATGACGTTGGCTCTGATGGGCGCTGTGTCGGGAGCGGCGCAGTCGGCGAGCGCACCGAAACATCCCACGGCCACGACGAGCAAGCCGGCGACCGCAGAGGTGGACCTGAACTCCGCAACGAAGGATCAGCTGATGGCGCTGCCGGGGATCGGCGACGTGTACGCGCAGAAGATCATCGACGGGCGTCCGTACGCGAACAAAACGCAGTTGAAGACCAAGCACATCGTTCCGGCTTCGACCTACGACAAGATCGCCGGCATGGTGATCGCGAAGCAGCCGAAGAAGTCCGGAAAGTAAAGTCGCTTCGCGGGAACTGACACGCATGACTTCAGTGAAGTGGGCGCGGCGGTCTGCCGTGGCGGCGTGGATCTGCGCCTTGTTGCTGCCGGTGATGGGCTGTGCAGCCGCGACGCACGCGGAGGGCGTCGAGTTCCGCAAGATTGCCGACGGCGTGTGGTTCGTGCCCGGCAATGGCGGCAAGGGGTACTGCAACAACGTCATCATCGAGATGCAGCAGTATCTCATCGTCGTCGACGCGAATTACCCTGGGCGCGCACAAGAACTGGTCGAGCAGATCCACCGCATCTCGCCCAAGCCGGTGTTGTTCGTCTTTGACACGCACGCTCACCGCGACCACTCTTACGGCAACATCATCTGGACGCGCGCCGGGGCGGTGACGTTTGCCTACCAGGGCGTGGTGGACGAGATGAACCGGTACGAACCGGAGCGCTGGCAGGCGACGGCGGCGATGCGCGAGGACGTGCGGGCGCTGCACCTGACGGACGCACCGCGGCCGGAGCTGAGCTTCAGCAGCAGCCGCTTCGTGCTGCAGGATGCCACGCGCGAGGTGGACTTCTACTTCCTCGGCTGGGCGCACACGCGCGGCGACGGCTTCGTGTGGCTGCCGAAGGAGCGCATCCTGTGCACGGGCGACGCGGCGATCAACGGCCGCTCTGTCGTTGCGGGACGCGAGGGCCCGCGCAATAAGCTGTGGGATGCAAACCTGGGAAACTGGCCAGCCGTGATGGAGAAGGCTGAGGCGCTCCATCCGCTGCACGTGCTCCCCGGGCACGGAGAGCCGGGCGGCGTGGAGATTCTCGAAGGGCAGCAGCACTTCATTCAGGACTTGCTCGAGGCCGTGCAGCGGCAGGTTGCGGCAGGGAAGACGCCGGCGCAGATGACGCTGTCGCTTCCGGCGCGCGATCGCGACTGGACTCCGGCGGATCTGAGCACCGACTTCAGCATCGCGTACAGCGAGATTACCGAGCACAAACCGGCGGGGGATGTTCCGCACGTCTGGAAATAGGCGCTGATCCACTGCGCTCCGTGCCTCCATCGGATTTGTGCTTCCGCAGCCATCGCCCAGCAATCATTGCAGCGGCTGCCTTTGCGAGTAGTGTTCAGGCGGCGCGAAAGGCGCGCGGGCTCCTGCCGAACTCCGCGCGGAAGGCACGGTTGAAATTCGAGACGTCGCCGAAGCCGCATTCGAAGGCAATGTCGAGTATGGTGCGGGGCGTCTCCTCGCGTAGGCGGGTAGCGGCTCGGCGCAGGCGAGTGCGCAGCAGATACTGACGCGGCGTGGTGCCGGTCAGGTCCTGAAAGCAGCGGAGGAAATGCCAGGGGCTCAGGCGTGCCCGTGCGGCCAGATCGCGCAGCGTGTGCGGCGCATCCAGCTCTGCTTCGATGGCGCGCAGGACACGGGTAACGCGGGCGCAGGCAGCGGGGTCGGAGGTGGAACGCCGCCGCGCAAGTCCGTCCTGGAGGTGCGTGGCGGTATCAATCATCTTCCACGCAATCTCCTCAAAGTCGGGCGGCTCTGCGTCGGACCGGAGCAGCGCAGTCGCGCCGGCGATGAGCGGCGAGAGCGGCCGAATCGCGGGAATGCGCGGCACGCGAAAGCGCCGGCACTGCGAGGACAGTCCAGCATGCTCGAGGAATTCTTCGGAGTAATGGAAGGCGAGGCATCGATCACCGGTGGCGTGCTCGTGTCCGCAGGTGAAGGCCTCGCCGCTGTTGCCGAGCAGCAGCGACCCGGGCGACATCAGCTCGCTGCCGGTGGAGGTGCGGTACTGGAAGCTCCCGCTGAGCACGACCGCGACGGACGTTCCGCTGTGCTGCTCTTCGAAGGCGCGGTCGCCGGGTCCGGCGGTGCAAACAAAGTCGTGCACGGACCAGCCCGCGCCGGCGGCGAGCAGGTGGGTCTGCGGGGCTTTGCAATCCGTGATGGGCAGGTGTTCTTTCATGCGCGTGCGACCGCAATTTTTACCAGGACTCGGGGCTGCGAGGGATACCAGTATAGATTCCGGCGGGCGCGGCGCAGATTCCGCCGCGCCTGCACATTTCCTGATGGGAGCGAGTGTATGGCAGTCACGGAAACGACCGAGAATGCTTTGGCAACGGTGCTGGCGAAACGGTGGGAGTCTGCGGCAAAGAAGTTCATGGATCTGGCCGCGGCGCTGCCCGACGAGAAATTCGAAAAAGAGCTGGTGAAGGGAACGCGCACTTGCGGCGCGGTGCTGCGGCACGTGGCGTACTGGAACCGGTACATCGCGGATTCGCTGCATGGCCGCAAAGCCGATGACAGCGGGAATGAGCTGGCGCGCGAGCAGTTTCCGGACAAGGCAGGCCTGTTACGGGAGCTGAAGAAGAGCAGCCGCGAGATCAGCGGCGGCATTGGCCGTGCGCTCGACGGGACGTCCATGGATCTGATCGCAATGGCACTTGAGCACCTGAGCGAGCACTACGGCCAACTGGTGGTCTATGCGCGTCTTACGGGCGTGACGCCTCCGGCGTCGCAGGGATAACAACGAATGGCCTGAAGCAGGGAATCAGCTTCAGGCCATTGCGCGCCGAGAGGAAGCCTCTCCCCATCCTGATCACGGCTTCTGCACCGCGCCCTGGATGATCGCCCAGCTCACAAAGCCCGGCGGAGCGTTCTTCACTCCGGCGATGTTCGCCCCGCGGATGTTGGCG
>DATEPN010000222.1:0-5064 GCA_035273225.1 Acidobacteriaceae bacterium
TCCCACTGCCCGTATGGCTCGTTGCCGATGTTCCAGATTTTCACGTGGTACGGCTCGGGATGGCCATTGCGCGCCCGCATCGCGCCCATCCGCGTTGTCGTCGCCCCGTTGATGTACTCCACCTCTTCCGCCGCCGAATGCGCGTCGCCGAATCCCGCATTCACGGTGATGTACGGGTCCACGTCCAGCAGTTTGCACATCGTCATGAACTCGTCCATGCCCACGTCGTTCGACTGCCATGCATGCCAGGCATAATCGAAAACCGGCGGCCGTTTGTCGCGGTCGCCCACCGAGTCGTACCAGCTGAAGTCCGCGGTGAAATTGCCGCCGGGCAGCCGCCAGAAGCCCGAGTGCAGTTGCCGCAGCAGCGCAATCACCTCGGGCCGGAAGCCCTCCTCGTTATCGGCCGGCATCAGCGTGGCAGTCCCGATGTGGAAGTCTCCCGATCCGGTACCGCTAATCTCGAGCGCGCCCGCGTCCGTATCGGCCTGAGCCGTGAAGTTCAGCGGGAATCTCGCATAGCCGGCCGGCACCTTGTTGATGGCAATGTTCTGGCGGTCGCCCGGGCCTTCGCCCCAGATCAGCGCCACGCTGATCTTCGCGCCCGGCGTCCCGCGCAGCCAGATGTGGCCCGTATAGCGCTTGCCCTTCTCCAGCGCCAACCCCGCCTGGCGAATACCGTGCGGCGTCGACGCATCCAGCTGAATGCGCGGGCTCTGCTCGCCGACGAACGGCCGCTCCTTGTCCATACTGACAGCCTGATCGCCGCCAACAGGACGCCACGGGCGCGGCTGCATGTTGCGAAACGGCCCTGACGCCGGACCGGGTGCTTCCCCTGGCTTCGAGGTGATCCCCGAGGCGAACTTGCGGTCGTCCAGCATCTCCGACCACAGGCTCCGGTAGATCAGCGTCCGGATGTGCTCGATGAACATGCCGTATTCGTACCTGGAAACCGGCTCAGCGGTCTGGCTCGCATCAACGGTCACCGCCAGATTTTGCGGCGCACTCTGGGTCTGCTGACACGTGGCCCCGGCACACAGTCCGCAGAATACGGCCGCCATGCTCAACCTGCTCCATCTCTTCATCCAGTCCTCCGCTCGCCTGCCCGTTTCCGATCGTGCGATTCAGAATGCTCTCGCATACCGCGAGCCCTCAGGTATATCGCTTTACCGCAGCCCAAGGTATCATGACCCTCATAGTTTCAGTCCGCACTCAGAAGAGACAACCGCCTGGTTTCCGGCTGTCTTGCCTCCGGTGCCGCGTCCGGCTATGGTGATCCGAAGCTCCCACCGCGAGTGCCGCGCCTGATGCGTATCCGCCACCGTCACAATTCCCCGCTCTGGTCCGCCGTCGCTGCCCTGGCGGTGGTCCTGCTCTGCGCGGGCGCAGGCGACTGGCCCCTGCGAGGGGCGGCGCAGGCCGAGGCTCCGGCCCTCTCCTACCCGGAACTGGTCGACATCACCGCCTCCACCGGTATCCATTTCGAGCACCATTCCAGCCCCGAACAAAAATACATCGTCGAGTCGATGAGCGGCGGCGTTGCGCTCATCGATTACGACCGCGACGGCTGGCCCGACATTTACTTCACCAATGCGCAAACCGTGGAGATGGCGCGCAGTAACCAGAAATCCCGGAGCGCGCTCTTCCACAACAATCACGACGGCACCTTCACCGACGTCACGGACAAGGCCGGCGTGGGCTTCCCCGGCTGGGCCATGGGAGCGGTGGTCGGCGATTACAACAACGATGGCTGGCCCGATCTGCTGGTCACCTGCTTCGGCGGCGTCGTGCTCTACCGCAACAACAAGGACGGCACCTTCACCGACGTGACAGCCGCCGCCGGCCTTGCCTCGGACCACCTCTGGGCCACCGGCGCCGCCTTCGGCGACTACAACAACGACGGCTGGGCTGATCTGTTCGTCTCCCATTACGTCGACTTCCACCTCGACCACATGGCCGCCTTCGGATCGAACAGCAACTGCCGCTACCTGGGCATCGAAGTGCAGTGCGGGCCGCAGGGCCTTCCCGCATCGCCCGACAATCTCTACCGCAACAACCGCGACGGCACCTTCGCCGACGTTTCTGCCTCGTCCGGCGCGGGCGACCCGGAAAAGCGTTTTGGGCTCACCGCGGTCTGGTCGGACTTCGACAACGACGGCAAACTCGACCTGCTCGTCACCAACGATGGCCAGCCGAACTACCTTTACCAGGGGAACGGCGCAGGCCGCTTCCGCGACGTCGCCTTCACCTCCGGAGTGGCCCTCAACGTCAACGGCGCGCCGCAGGCCAACATGGGAATCGCGCTCGGCGATTATCTGCACACCGGCAGAATGGACATCTTTCTCTCCCATTTCGACAACGAGTACGGCGCGCTCTATCGCAACGACGGCAACATGACCTTCGCCGAAGTCTCGTCGCAGACGGGAATCGCGGCCGGCACCGCCGGCTACGTTGGCTGGGGCGACGGCTTTATCGATTTTTCCAACGACGGCTGGGCCGACCTCTTCGTCGTCAATGGCCACGTCTATCCGCAGGTCGATACCCGTCCCGAGGGCACCCGCTATCGCGAACCGAAGCTGCTGTTCCTGAACGAGCGCCATGGCAGCTTCCGGAACATCAGCAAGTTGGTCGGTCCGGCCATCCAGGCGCTCCAGGTCAGCCGCGGCATGGCCGTGGGCGACCTCTTCAACGACGGTCACCTCGACGCAGTCGTCGAAAACCTCTCCGGCGAGCCGATGATCCTTCGCCCCCAGCACGGCCCGCCGAACCACTGGATCAGCTTCGAACTGGAGGGCACGACCGCGAACCGCCTGGCGCTCAACGCCCGGATCCAGGCGACGGCAGGCGACCTGGTGCAGACCGGCGACGTGCTGAGCGGCGGCAGCTATCTCTCGCAAAACGACCTCCGCGTCCACTTCGGCATCGCCGCACACACCACGCTCGACCGGGCGAGGATTCGATGGCCCGACGGCAGGATTGAGGTCCTGCAAAAGCTCGCCGCCGATCGCTTCTACACCGTCCGGGAGGGCTCCGGAATCGTTGCCACCAGGGTGCCTGGCAAGTGACCTCCGGCGACCTGGAGTGCCTCCGAAGTGACTGGCAGTAAAAGGTTTCCCGAATTTGGCAAGTTCGCGAGCCCAACAAATCCCCTTGACAACCGTTGCTCGGGACAGGCAAAGTGGACCGCCGCAGTGGAAGTACGCCCAAAACTCACCGGAAAACGTTCCTCAGCTTTCCAGCAAGGTTGATCCGGTAAACGCTTACTTTTTTCTCAGGAGGCAAAATAACATGAGTCGCTCTGGTATTCCCCGCAACTGGAATGCCCCCGGCCGTTTTAGCCCCGGCTGGTCTCGCATCGTCCTTTGGTGCATCGCTCTCGCGGCACTGATCACGTTTGTTCCCCGCATGCATGCGCAGGAAAACGCCAGCATCAACGGCCAGGTCACCGATTCCTCGGGCGCCGTTGTCCCCAACGCTCAGGTCACCCTCACCGATAATGCCACCGGCCAGAAGCGCACCGCCGTCACCAACGATGTCGGCGCTTACCGCTTTGCCAGCCTCAATCACGGCACCTACACGCTGGAGATCAAGGCCCAGGGATTCCAGACCTTCACCCGGACAGGGATCGTCCTCAACGTCGCACAAACCCTCGGCGAAGATGCGCAGCTGATCGTAGGCAGCGCCTCCCAGACCGTTACCGTGCAGGCGAATGCACTCCAGGTGCAAACGGAAACCAGTGAAGTGAGCACCCTGATCAGTGGCCAGCAGATCGAACGGCTTTCGACCAACGGCCGCAACGTGACGCAGCTCGCTGCAATGGGCATGGGCGTCTCGAGCCAGTTGCCGGAGTTCGGCGGTGTGGATGCGCTCACATCGGCCAACGGCATCAGCTTCAACGGCACGCGCAGCACGCATAACATCTACCTCATCGACGGCGCTGAGCAGAACGACCGCGGCTGCGGCGGCTGCTTCATGAACCTGCCTTCGCAGGATGCCATCGCTGAATTCCAGACGCTGGACAGCAACTACAGCCCCGATTACGGCATCGGCTCCGGCGGCACCATCACCATGGTGCTCAAGTCCGGTACCAATAAGTTCCACGGCGAAGTCTATGAGTTCAACCGCAACACTGCATACAACGCCAACGACTACTTCGTGAAACGTTCGGGAAAGCAGCGCCCCGTCTTCCAGCTCAACGAACCGGGCGGCAACATCGGTGGCCCGCTCTACAAAGACAAAACCTTCTTCTTTGTGAACGAAGAGTGGCGCCGGCTGATTCAGGGCAGTACGCCCAGCGTCACCAACACAATCCCGGCCAACAACTTCCCGACCGCGGGGCAGGACTTCAACTACACCCTGCCGTCGGGCGGCAAGCCGCCCCTCGTCCCGACGACTTCCGATCCTGCGAAGCTCGCTTTGTACACAGCCGACGGTCTTACCCCGGGCGCGGCCTTCCCTCAGAATGCGGACGGCACCTACAAGATCCCGGCCAATCTGATCGATCAGAACTCGGTTCTGATGCTCAACGCGAATACCTTCCCGCATCCGAACCTCGGGACGAGCCAGTACATTGCCTCGATCCCCACAACGGATAACATCCGCGAAGACATCGTCCGCATCGACCACACCTTCAGCCCCAAGTACCAGATCATGGGCCACTACCTGCACGACGCGATGAACAAAACGTTCTTCCCGCCGTTGTGGACCACCAGCTATCCGACGGTCGGCACCGCCATGGCGAACCCCTCCTACACGGCCGCCATCAAGCTGACCCAGACCTACTCGCCCAGCCTGCTCAATGAGACGGCCTTCCTGTATGGCGGCAACAAGATTCGCCTCACGCCGGTCGCCGGGGCAGGATCGAGCTTCCTCATTCCGCAGGGCTGGACGGCAACCAGTTTCTTCCCGCTCGCCAACAACCGGCTGGGCCGGCTGCCCGGAGTCACGATTTCCGGTACGGCTCCGAACAACACCTGGAACCCGAGCTACTACCCCTGGAAGAACGGCTACGAAGGCTTCGAGTATCGCGATGACCTTTCGTACACCAGAGGCCGGCACCAGATG
>DATEPN010000223.1:0-5064 GCA_035273225.1 Acidobacteriaceae bacterium
ACCAAGATTCAGCGTTCTGTCCGGTGAAATTGTCCACCATTTCAGATCCTGCTTCGACCACATCGTGTGGATGTTCTCTGACGGCCCAAAGCACAACAGCCGGAAAATTGAGTTCCCGGTCTTTGAGGAAAGGCCTCTGAATAGTGACGCCCGTAAGCTTTATAACGGAAAGGTACATGCGGTCACGAATCAGGACGTTCTCAGGCAGATCGAACTGCTCCAGCCGTACAATGCCGCCGATCCTGTTGACGATCCCTTGCTTATGATCCACAACCTCGACATTATCGATAAGCACAGAGAACTCGTCATGGGATTCAACACCGGTGCCAGAATCCTCCCGCCTAGCCTGCATTCCATCGTAGAAACTTATCAGCGGGAACATCCCGAATTTAACGAGGCCCAATTGGCAGACCAGTTTGAGGCCTATGGAATATTGCAGCCTGTTATATCGTTCCGGGATTTTGGTCGGCGGCCAGTCCAGCCTGTCCCTATAGCGCTGATGGATTTGCTCTACTACACGCGTAGCGTCGTCGATGCGTTCAAGAGTCTCTAACATGGTCCGCCTTTCCTGCGGACGTGTGACATCATCCGCCTATGGCGGATTTCCACACTCGGCGGGTGCCCATTCAAGCCCTGAGTGGGGCAGTCGTAACTCCCGCGCGTATACCCGCCGTTCGAAGACACGGAAAACCGGGCCCTTCTTCAAACCTGTCAACTTTCCACCACCTACCCAAAGTAACTTCCCCTGAAAACGCACCACTTACGCGCCAGCATCCCTGACACGATTTCTCCCCCAGCTTGGTATTCTGAACTTAGAGAGTTAGAAACAGGCTCAGCCCACCGGCTGGGCCTTTTGTTTTTCAGGAGACCGCGCCCATGCAGAACCCGCCGCACGTCCACGAATGCCACTACCTCTACCCCGACGGCCGCCGCTGCCGCCGCATCCCCAAACGCGGAGAGCGCCTCTGCCGCGACCACAAGCGCGCCCGCCGCAGCACCCACACCGAGGACGCCGCCTTTACCCGCCAGATAGAAGCCTATGCCGACCGCCTCATGAGCTTGCCGCTGGACGTCCTCGCCGCCGAGGCAGCCTTTGCGCTCTCGGCCATGAGCCCGATCCTCGAGAGCCGCTACCGCCGCACCCACCGCCTCCTCTTCAGCCGCGCCGAACTCGCCATCGCCGCCTTCGTCGACTCGCTCGAATCCCGCCAGACGCCCCCAACTCCGCCCGCAGGCATTTCATCCCGCAGTGCTTACCCGCACGCACTGCAGAATCAAATGCATCCCGCGCATCCCGAAGGACCACCCCGCGCAGGCCAAACGGCAGAACTCCCAACAAAATGAAATGCCTGCGTGCCATCAGGCCGGGTCACCCCCCGGGGGGGAGGGGGTATGCCCCAGGGCTCCGCGGCACCTGCCCGCCGCCCCGGAGCATCTCTCCCTCCACTGATAGACTCAGGGTGTTGCCATGTTTGAAAACCTCTCAGAAAAACTCCAGCGCGCCTTCAAAAACCTGCGCGGCCAGGGCGCCGTCACCGAAGAAAACATGGGCGAGGCGCTGCGCGAGATCCGCGTCGCTCTGCTCGAAGCCGACGTCAACCTCAACGTCGTCAAAGAGCTGATCGACCACATCCGCGACAAGGCCCTCGGCCAGGAGGTCATGACCTCCCTCTCGCCCACCGAGCAGGTCATCAAGATCGTCCGCGACGAGCTGGTCGCGCTCCTTGGCAGGGACACGGCCCGCTTCCAGTTCGCCTCGCGCCCGCCGACCATCATCCTCATGGCCGGCCTCCAGGGCTCCGGTAAGACGACCACCGCCGGCAAACTCGCCGCCTGGCTCCAGAAGGGCGGACACCGCCCCATGCTCGTCTCCGTCGACGTCTATCGCCCCGCCGCCCGCGAGCAGCTGCGCGTGGTCGCCCAGTCCATCAAGGCCAACATCTACGAGGGCGACGCCAAAGGCGAGCCCGCCGGCACCCCGCTCGTCGAACGCCTTGCCAGGGAAGCCAAACGCGAAGCCGTCATCACCGGCTGCGACACGCTCATCGTCGACACCGCCGGCCGCCTGCACATCGACGAGCAGCTCATGGACGAGATGGCGAAGCTCAAGTCTCTCCTCACTCCGCAGGAGATCCTCTTCGTCGCCGACGCCATGACCGGACAGGACGCCGTCCGCTCCGCTGACGCCTTCCACAAGCGCCTCGCCCTCACCGGCACCGTCCTCACCAAGATGGACGGCGATGCCCGCGGCGGCGCAGCCCTCTCCATCCGCCACGTCACCGGCCAGCCCGTCAAGTTCATCGGCACCGGCGAAAAGCCCGACGCCTTCGAGCCCTTCCACCCCGACCGCATCGTCGGCCGCATCCTCGGCATGGGCGACATCATGTCCCTCATCGAGAAGGCCGAAGAAAAGCTCGACAAGAGGAAGTCCGAGGAGTTCGCCCGCAAGGCCCTCTCCGGCGACGGCTTCTCCCTCGAAGACTTCCGCGATCAGCTGCGCCAGATCAAGAAGCTCGGCTCCTTCGAATCGATCCTCAAGATGCTGCCGTCGGTCGGCCCCTTTGCCGGCATGCAGCAGATGGCCGGCCAGGTCGATGAGAAGCAGTTCACCCGCGTTGAAGCGATCATCAACTCCATGACCGCGCAGGAGCGCACCCATCACGAGATCATCTCCGGCAGCCGCCGCAAGCGCATCGCCGCCGGCTCCGGCACGACCGTCCAGGAAGTGAATCAGCTCCTCCGCCAGTACGCGCAGATGCGCAAGATGTTCAAGGGCATCGGCAAAGGTGGAGGCGCGATGCAGCGCCGCGCCATGGGCATGCTCGGCGGCATGCGGGGCCGCTAACCATGGCCCGCGAACGCTATCTCAAAGCCGAAGCCCTCCGCCGCAAGGCCGTGATTTTCGCCGCTGCCTGTGCTGCTCTCGGCGGCATCCCGGTTGTCACCATGACGCACGGCCATCGCTGGATCGGCTTCGCCGCCATCGCCGTGCAGCTCATCCTGCTCGTCGTCGCGGTGAACTTCTACCGCCAGTCGATGTCCCTGGTTTCTGCGAACCGGAAGTAGCTACTCGAAGAGATTCGGCCCGGACGGAACGACCGTGGGCTTCGCCGTTCGCGTCTTCGCTTCGCTTCGCCCCGGAGCCGACGACAGAATCCCCAGCAGCTCCCGCAGCTCGCTGCGCACCTTCTGCAGCTTCGCCTGCATCGCCGGAGAACGCTCACCCGACCCATTGGCGCCATTCTCAATGAGCTTCAGCTGTGGGCTGGCCTTCTTGCCGACGGACTCCTGAGCCAGCACCTGCCGCGCCCCCGCAATCGTGTAGCCCTCATCGTGGAGCAGCCGCCGAACCTTCAGCACCATCTCCACGTCGCGCTTGCGATAGAGACGTTGTCCCGTCCCACTCTTGTTGGGCCGCAGTTGCGGAAACTCGCTCTCCCAGAACCGCAGGACGTACGCCTCCACGCCGCATAGCTTCGCCACGTCCCCGATCCGGAAGTACAGCTTGTCCGGAATGACGATCTCCTTCGGGTGGCGAGACGCATTTCCGCGTTTGGATGGTGCGGCCTTGGGCATCGGTTACGGCTTCTGCCCGCAGTATAGGCCAGCTTTCATCCCTCAAAGCAAGAAGAATCAACCTTTGTTACCTATCGGGCGACGCGCCGTCGTCCCGCGCGGAGCCGCTCGCAAATATTGCGCCGGCCATGGAACCGCCTCCCCCAGCGCCGCCGCCGCGTGCACGGGCCAGTATGGATCCCGCAGGAACTCCCGCGCGATCAACACCAGATCCGCCTGCCCTGTTCGCACGATGTGCGCCGCCTGCGCCGGGTCGGTAATCATCCCCACGGCTCCAGTCAGAATGCCCGTCTGTGCTCGAATCGCCTCGGCAAACTGCGTCTGATATCCCGGGCCAACCGGGATGTGCGCCCCCGCCACATTCCCACCCGACGACACATCGATCAGGTCGACGCCCCGCTCCTTCAGCAAGCCCGCCAGCCGCACCGATTGGTCCAGATCCCAGCCGCCCTCCGTCCAGTCCGTCGCCGATATGCGCACAAACAGCGGCCGCTCGCGCCTCCAGACGCTCCGCACCGCATCCACAATCTCCAGCAGAGCCCGCACCCGATTCTCGAAGCTCCCGCCGTACTCATCCGTGCGCTGATTGCTGAGCGGCGACAGGAACTCGTGCAGCAGATATCCATGCGCCGCATGAATCTCGATCACGTCGAACCCCGCCCGCTCCGCTCGCTCCGCCGCGTCGCGGAACGCCGCACACACCCGCGCAATCCCGGCGCGGTCCAGTTCCTTCGGCTGCGGATAATTCGGAGCAAACGCGACAGCGCTCGGCGCCACCACCTCCGCCCATCCGCCCTGCTCCGGGCCAACCATGCCCTCTCCCTCCCATGGACGCCACGTGCTCGCCTTCCTGCCCGCATGCGCCAGCTGAATGCCCGCGTACGCTCCCTGTCCGTGCAGGAACTCCGTGATCCTCCTAAGCGGCGCAATGTGCTCATCCTTCCAGATCCCCAGATCCTGCGGGCTGATGCGTCCTTCCGGCGTTACTGCCGCCGCTTCCGTGAAGATGAGCCCAGCGCCGCCGACCGCCCTGCTGCCGAGGTGAACCAGATGCCAGTCGTTCGCAAACCCGTCCTCGCTCGAGTACTCGCACATCGGCGAAACCACGACGCGGTTGGGCAAAGTAATGGAACCAATCTCGAGAGGCGAGAAGAGATGCGCAGGAGTTTTCGAGGTCATCGCTCTGTTGGATGAGCGGCCGCAACTCCGGTCGCAGCGGCGGGACTCGATGGCCACAGTGCCGCGCAAAATAAGAGAGGCTTCGCGGGGACGAAGCCTCTGGAAACATCCACGATGCTGGGAGGGCTAATGAGTCTTGCCTCCGCCCCTTCTCCCTGGGGTCTGCTAACCGTCAGCCCTCTACGACATCCTGGAGGATAGCCGTTAAGCCACCAACATATTGGGCCTTGATTGCGGACCTGTCAAGCGAAAACATCGCTTCACGAACCCGCGCCAGCCTCTCCAACCTCCTGCCCTACTCCACCTGCG
>DATEPN010000224.1:0-9368 GCA_035273225.1 Acidobacteriaceae bacterium
CCGCTGCCGGTCATCCACGTCGACGAGCCCTCGCTGGCGGTGGTGATCGGCATCAACACGTCCCCGATGGCCGGCCGCGACGGGGACAAGCTGACCGCCCGCCAGGTCAAGGCGCGGCTCGACGCGGAGACGGTCGGCAACGTCTCCATCCGCGTGCTCGACACTGAGCGTCCGGACACCTGGGAGGTGCAGGGCCGCGGCGAGCTCCAGCTCGCGGTGCTGGTCGAGCTGATGCGCCGGGAGGGCTTCGAGCTGACCGTCGGCAAGCCGCAGGTCGTCACCCGGGAGATCGACGGGAAGCTGCACGAGCCGATGGAGCGGCTCACCATCGACGTGCCCGAGGACTACATGGGCGTCGTCACCCAGCTGCTCGGCATGCGCCGCGGCCGGCTCGAGCAGATGGTGAACCACGGCACCGGGTGGGTGCGGCTGGAGTACCTGGTGCCGGCGCGCGGCCTGATCGGCTTCCGGACCGAGTTCCTCACCGAGACCCGCGGCACCGGGCTGCTGCACCACGTGTTCGAGCGGTACGAGCCGTGGCACGGCGAGCTGCGTACCCGGCCCACCGGCTCGCTGGTCGCCGACCGGCGCGGCTCGGTCACCTCCTACGCCCTTTTCAACCTCCAGGAGCGCGGCACCATGTTCGTCGGGCCCGGCGTGGAGGTGTACGAGGGCATGATCATCGGCGAGCACTCGCGCGACAACGACCTCGATGTCAACGTCGTCCGCGAAAAGAAGCTCACCAACATGCGCGCCTCCACCGCCGACGAAGCCATCCGTCTTGCTCCCCCGCGCTTGCTGAACCTCGAACAAGCCATCGAATTCATCGCCGACGACGAACTCGTCGAGGTCACCCCCAAATCCCTCCGCCTGCGCAAGAAAATCCTGCAGTCCAATCGCCGCCCCCGCCGCAACCCAACCGTCACCGTGCAGGCATAAACAAAAAGGCCGGGCTCCTCACCCGGCCTCTTCCTTGCATCTCCAGCAGCAGCTACGCAGCCCGCTCCGCCGACACATTCACCCGCTCCGAAATCTGCGTCAGCAGATGATCCGCGTGCCCCTCTTCCTGCAGCGTCTGGTTCAGAATCTCCGCCTGCGAGTTCTCCCCGATCAACTGAGCCCAGCGCCGCACCGTGCCGTAACAGGCGATCTCAAAGTGCTCCACGCGTTGCGCCGCCGTAATCAGCACAGCGTCGCGCACCGAGTCGTCAGCCGCGTCCTTGATCATGTCCTCCGTCTCCGTCACCATCGACGGCAGTACTTTACACTTCACCGTCTTCGCTTCGCCCTTCGTGGAGTTCAGGATCTGCTCCAGGCGCGTCACATGGGTGCGCGTCTCGTCGAGGTGCGTCTCGAACGCCTTCTTCAGCTGCGGATCCGTCGCCTTCGACGCCATCTTCGGCAGCGCTTCCGTTATCTGCTGCTCGGCCGACAGCAGCATCTGCAGCTGGTTGTAGTACAGATTCCGCAAATTATCGATATTCGCTGAAAACATCTTCATACGCTCGTCTCCTTCGTCATGAGGTTGTCGTCTTGGCAGGCCGCGCCTGCCCAATCCAGATCTCTTATGCCGCCCGCACCACCGTCTGCGCGGGATCCAGCTTCACTTTGATCCAGCCCCGCCGGTGCTGATCGAACGCCTTGTATGCATCGATCGCCGACGTCATCGGCTCAATCTGCGTCAGGAACTGCTCCGGCCGGATCACGCCGCTCCGCACCAGCTCGATCAGTTCCGGAATGTAACGCCGATGGTTACAATTCCCCGCCTTCAGCGTCAGGTTCTTCTCCATCACCTTCTGGATCGGAAAATTCAGCACCGGCGCCGAGTACACCCCGATCACCGACACCGTCCCCGCCTTCGCCACGCACTCAAGCGCCCACTTCAGCGCCTGCGACGGAGCGCCTCCCGGCTGAAACACATCCCCCTTCGGCGTCCCCTTCGGCGCCGTCTGCTTCAGCTCTTCCTGGAACTCCTTCAGCTGACCCTTATCTGCCGCCGGACCCTTCTTCGCCGTCGCCGCATCCACGCCCACAGCATCGATCACGCGATCCGGACCCGTTCCGTTCGTCAGATCCTTCAGCACTGCCATCGGATCCTCGCGGTCAAAGTTGATCGTCTCCGCTCCCTGCTGCTGCGCCATCTCCAGCCGCGATTCTTCGTTGTCGATCGCGAACACGCGCCCCGCTCCCAGATGCTGCGCGCACGCAATCGCAAACTGCCCCACTGGACCGCATCCGAAAATCGCCACCGTGTCCGACGGCCGAACCTCCGCCATCACCGCCGCCATGTACGACGTCGGCAAAATGTCCGACAGCAGAATCCCCTGGTCCTCCGTGATCTCCTCCGGCAGCTTCACCAGGTTCGCCTGCGCAAACGGAATCCGCGCGTACTCCGCCTGCAGCCCGTCAAATCCGCCCGCCTCCTCCGGCCCGCCGAAGAATGCAGTTCCCGCATCCGGCCCATTCGGATTCGCGTTGTTACACTGCGCCTGATATCCGGCGCGGCAGTAGTTGCAGCTTCCGCAGCCAATCGTCGACGGAACCACGACGCGGTCGCCCTTGCGGAAGTTCCGGACGCTCTTGCCCGTCTCCACCACAATCCCAACCGCCTCGTGTCCCAGAATCCTTCCCTTCTTCACTCCCGGAAACGTGCCGCGAACAAAGTGCAAATCGGTCCCGCAAATCGCGCTCGACGTGATCTGCACAATCGCGTCGGTCGGCTTCTGAATCTTTGGCTCGGGAACGTTTTGCAGCTGCACGCTCCCAATTCCCTCAAAAACAACAGCTTTCATCGCATCGCTCCTGAAACGCAGACGTGCGGTATTCGGGCTTGATTTTCCTTGTCTGCTTGTTGGGATGCGCCGCTGCTTGTGGATGGGAACCCACGCGCCCGCATCTTCCTCCCTGTTGCATTTGCATCCCACGAAAGGAGAGCTATGTCCCGCGCACTAGCATCTGCCGTGCCAAAAACTGCTTCGCCCGCGCGGAAGCAAACGGTGGATTCCACATCCGCCGCCGACTTCCTCCCGGAGCGCCACACATTGAAGGCGTTGCGCGAAGCCGCACGCACCTGCCGCGGCTGCCCGCTCTACCAGAACGCCACGCAAACCGTCTTCGGCGAAGGCGACACCCACGCGCGCCTTATCCTCGTCGGCGAACAACCCGGCGACCGCGAAGACCTCGAAGGCAAGCCCTTCGTCGGACCCGCCGGCCATCTCCTCGACCGCTGCCTCATCGAAGCCGGCATCGACCGCGACCTCGTCTACGTCACCAATGCCGTCAAGCACTTCAAGTGGGAGCCGCGCGGCAAGCGCCGCATCCACAAGAAGCCCAGCGCCCGCGAACAAGCCGCCTGCCGCCCCTGGTTCAATGCCGAGATCGAAGCCGTCAAACCCTCGCTCGTCGTCTGCCTCGGAGCCACCGCCGCCCAGTCCCTCCTCGGCAACAAGTTCCGCGTCACCCAGGAGCGCGGCAAAGTGCTGAATGCACCAGGACTCCCGCCCGTTCTCGCCACCGTCCACCCGTCGTCCATCCTCCGCGCCCCCGACGACCAGGCCCGCGAAGAAGCCCGCGCCGGCTTCATCGACGACCTCCGCAAAGCCGCCGCCTGGCTCCGCGCGTGAGAATGAATCCGTCGGCGAAACGGACCAGTTGCTGGTCATTCGTTCGGAATTCATCAGTGCAGAAGCCATGCCGGCTTCTGAGTGCCTCGGCGATTGAGGACTCTTTGAGAACGTGTTCATTTCTCATCCAAATAACGGGGCATCGTCCCGGAGGCAAAGAGCCATCTGGCGACCCGAAGAAGTTTTGCCGCTGGGTGGTCGACAGCCGATGCGGTAGCGGAAGCCGATTTAGATGCTCCGCCATCAAACCCTTCTGTCCGCCCGCGCCTCGAATACAGCGAGCCCCCTTGGGATTGCACCAACAGGTTCAGGTGAGCAGAAGTCAAATGGAGGACGCCGCAATTCTCGACGAACCCACGCCGGCCTTCATCCTGATGAGTCGAATCCTCCTCGGGATGATTGCGCTGCTCCTGATCATCATTCCCTGGTCCGAGCGATATAGTGCTCTGGACAGCTTCCCCCACGGTCACGACACGGAACTCAGCCTCCTCACCTTCTTCGCCATCTTCGGGCTCATCCTGCTGTTTGTTCGCGCCGCCAAAAAACAGCTCAGGAAACTTTTGGCGGTCAGATATTTGTTGCTTTCCATCATTCCCCTGGCAGTGTCCCTCACCCCGAACTGCCCTCGCCCGCCGCTCCCCGGTTCATCCCTGGAAATGTACAACCTCCCTCTGCAGATCTGATCCTGCCGTTCGCATGCAGCCAGCGCGTGCAACTCTCCGCGTTGTAGGCCTCAAGGCAGATCAGAACCGTTCCAGTGGGAGAAATCCGTGTCCGTTCATCTTATTAATCCAAGCGAAAGTTCGTTTGGAATTGCCGTAATCACGCCGCGCTGGCTCTTTGTCCTCGCAGCCGCGACCCCACAGCGCTTCGGCGATCCTCACCTCGTCGACGAAACCCTCGAACAGATCGACCCCGAAACAATCCAGCCGGGCGACATCGTCGGCATCGGCATTCACACCCTCAACGCCTTGCGCGGCTACGAAGTCGGCCGTATTGCCCGCGCTCGCGGGGCATGGGTCATCTTCGGAGGCGTTCACGCATCGCTCTATCCAAACGAGGCGTTTGAGCTTGGTGCTGCCCACTCCGTAGTTCGCGGCGACGGTGACCTCGCATGGGGACAAGTCCTTCAGGATTGCGCAAACAACTGCCCTAAACCTCTGTACGAAGGAGGCCGCCTTCCAGCGGAGGAATTCGCAGCGGCACGTTGGGACCTGCTGCCGAAAGGCAAATACATGTGGGGCTCAGTCCAGACCACCCGTGGCTGCCCGAAGCACTGTTCGTTCTGCTCCGTTTGGCGCACCGACGGCCAGAAGCCCCGGCTGCGCCCATATGCTCCAGTCATCCGCGAGATCATCGAACTGCGCCGCCGGGGCATCCGCTTCATGACCCTGGCTGACGACAACTTTTACCCGGTCAGCCTGACCGATCTCCGCCTCGCCCGCGAACAGAACAACGTCGAGAGGCTTGCCACTCTCGAGAAGACCCGCGAGGAAAAATTCGCGCTCATGCGCGAACTCGCCAAACTCCCTGACGTCGTCTTCTTCACGCAGATCACGATGGAGGCAGCGGAAGATCCCGAATACCTGAAAGCCATGCGCAGGGCTCATATTCTCGGTGCTCTCGTCGGTGTGGAAGCCGTCACCGCCGAGGGCCTGAAAGCCGTATTCAAGGATTTCAATCTCTCCGGCGACAATCTCGTGCAGCGCCTGAGAACATTTCGCGAGCACGGGGTCCACATCCTCGGCTCCTTCATCTTCGGCTTGCCCACCGACAGGCCCGACACCTTCCGCGCCACGCAGGAACTGGCCCAGAAGGCCAACATCGCCTTCGCTCAGTTCGTCATGCTCACCCCCCTGCCCGGAACCGTTGATTTCCAGCGCTGGGAGAAAGAGCTGGGAGACCACGCGCCACGCGTCAACGGCATACCCGTGACCCGTTACTGGCTCATTCCGGCTCATCAAAGGCCCAAGATGGTCATGCCCCATCCATCCATGACCCCGGAGGAGTTGCGGGCTCGCACGCAGGATGTCTGGGATGCGTTTTACAGCCTCAGGTCCATTTGGAAGCGGGCTTCGGTCACACCGAACCTGCGCGCCAGACTCGCGTTCCTGTTCGTCTCCAGGTTGTACCGTCAGATGTACGCGAAGACCGGCATCGCCACCGACAGCGCTCGCCGCAGCAAAGCCAACCGCTGGGCTCGCTGGATCGCAGTCCCTTGCCACAGGCTCTTTCAGGCCAGGCCTATGCCCGAACTGAAACTTCCGGATGTCGAACTCGGGCAATCCGTACGCCCGCCCCATGGAGTCACTGAGTTCCCGATTCTCTGAGGAGATCAACTCCCCGCATTCTCCATCTCTTGTGCTCGTCGAGAGCACTTAGCTGACCTGGGAGGGGGAGTGGGGCTGCACCTCGCGACAGCTCTCGACGAACCTCTTCAGGCCTTGGCACCCGCTGACGCTGTATTCGGCGAATCGCTGTTTGCAGTGAAGCACCTGAACGAATCCTCACCACACTTAAACCGTCAACCCCGTCCCCTCCACGCCAAAGTAACTACCGCTGATTCCACGCCACTTACCACCGCAAACCCGCAAACATAGTTGGTATTTGAGTTTCCCGAACTTGGTATTCTGAACTTAGATAGAAAAAAACAAAGGTCCGCCTCGCGCGGACCTTTTCTTTTGGAGGCAATGATGCTCGCTGAATGCGCCTTTCTCTACCCCGATGGCCGCAACTGCCGCCGCATCCCGCGCCGCGGCGAAACCCTCTGCCCCGACCATCGCCGCCAGGCCGCCGTCCGCGTCCGGTCCAGGTCTGAGCAACAAACATTCGATCAGGAGCAGAACAAGGCCGCCGACGAAATCATTCGCCTGCCCCTCGACCAGATGCTGGACCACGCGCAGGAATGCCTCATCGCCCTCGAGCCCTGGATCGAAGCGAACGCGCCCGCCGTCGAGCGCACCCGCTTCATGCGCGTCGACACAGCCATCGCGGCAGCCATGGATTGCGTCGACTCCCAGCCCGGCCTCCTGAGCGAACTCTTCACCGGCTTTGCACCGGATGAGAGGAACACGCTCGTTCAGCTGCTTTGGTTCGCCCGGCCCGACTATGCCGCCAAACGCCGCGCACTCGAAAGCGCCGCACCTGCCCTCGCAAGCATTTCAAAACAAAATGAATGATTTCAGAATCAATCGGATACGGGGGGATTCTCCCCCGTCACACCCAATAGAATCAAATGCTTCCCGGGGGATCAGGGGGTTCTTTTAAAAAACCAGCCCCCCGAGGGCCGTTGGCCCTACGCTTCGATCGAAGCGCTCCTCAGGCTTACCGGATCTTCGCCGGCGGCTCCGTCCGCAGCCAGGTCAGCCCACGCAGACCCGCCTTGGCGTCGATGTGGACGTTGCAGACCGGCTTATACGCCCGGATCAGCTCCACTTCGGCCTCGCGCCGCTGGTCATAGGTATAGCCGACCGTCAGGTGATACCCGAAGTAGAGGCCGTGTGCGGCCCTCCGCATCCACTCGGCGTACTTCTCGTGATCCCGGGTCAGCCGCTCGCTGAGGTTCCGCGCCTCGCCAAAGTAGAGCACGGCAAACGGCCGCGGCCCGCATGTGTCGTCCGGGGTCAGGATTGCGTACAGCCCCTGCTCCGTCGGCACCAGGAGATTCGGGCCGCCCATGGTCGTCGGATAACGGCGGGGCTCAGTGAAAACGCGTTCTCCGTAGGTAATGCCGTCCCGCTGGACGACGGTGGTAGTACGACTCGATGCGCTGACAGGAACCGTGCTTTGCGCAGCCATAGTACGAAATGGGCCCTTTCTGCCACAACCGTAGCATATGGAGGGCCCCGCTTAAGCCTTTAGATACAGCACCCTGGTAACCGGCTAGATTCGTGCTACACAGCACAACGGAATCCTCGCTCAGGCGGTCCCGCTTTGGTCGTGTGAAAAGGAACGCAGCAGCGGATCAAAGATTGCACCGATTCATCTTGGTCTCTGCAAATACCGGGAGTATCCTGGCGACGATCAACCGCTCCGTACCAGATTGGCGGAAAGGACCGACCGATGGTTCACAAACTCGTAGCTCGTCTTACTCTGGCGTTATTCGTCCTCTTTCCCCTTGCCGTTCGCGCACAGGTCTCCGACTTCAATAATCGCTACCGCGATTTCAGCGTCATGACCCGCAACATGGACGCAGGATCGGACTTTCTCTACATCCTGCAGGCTCTCCAAACCGATCCGGGCAATGTCACGGCTCTGCTTCAGGCCACGACGAAAACCTATCTCGAAATGCACATGAGCAATATCCCCGCCCGCGCCGATGGTATCGCGGCGGAGATCCAGCAGAACCTGCCCCTGCTGGTCGGCCTCCAGGAGGTCACACTCCTTCGCACCGGCGCCAATAACCAGCCTGCGACGACGGTTCTCGACGACAGTCTCGCTTCCCTGATGGCCTCGCTGGAGAAGCGCGGACTGCACTATGCCGTCCTCGCGCAGCAGCAGAATGCTGACATCACCGTTCCCGCGCTCGACCCAACGTTGCAGGACGTGATCGATGTCCGCCTCACCGACTCTGACGTCGTCCTGGTACGGACCGATGTCACCGTTGCAGACTTCAAACTCGGCAGCGTGACGAAGCAGCACTTCGCGAATTTCCTCGTCCTGCCGGTGGCGGGAACTGCCATCGACATCACGCGCGGCTGGATTGCCGTCGACGCCAGGTTCCGCGGCAAGGACTTCCGCTTTGTCACCACCCATCTGGAGACCTTCAGCCCCGATTATCAGCAGGCGCAAACGCTGGAACTCATCTCCGGGGCGCTCAATACCACTCTGCCGGTGATGCTTGCGGGAGATCTCAACTCAGACGCGCTGCATCCCAGCTTTGCCAATGGCCCGGCCTACGGCATTCTCACGGCTGACGGTTTCACCGATGTGTGGACCGCCCTCCGGCCGACAGAGGCCGGAGCGACGTGGCCGCTCTTCCCCGAAGACGTTCCTCTCGGAGGTGCACCCACACCGCAGCGCATCGATTTGGTCCTGGTGAAGAACGGCGGAATCCAGCCGACGGCCATCCAGGAGACAGGCACCACTCCGATCGTCACCACGCCGGAGTTCACCCTCTACGCCTCCGACCATGCCGGAGTTGTAGCAGGCTTCAATTTGCTGCCCTGAGGCTGAAGAGACCCGACCGGGTCAGGCTGCGTTCGATTCAGCAGGCAACGTCGCGGCCTGTACCCGGGAGAGCAGCACCGTGGGATGGAAGGGCTTGGGCAGGTACTCGAAGTCATGCTTTTCAACTTCGCCGCACAGCGTATCGCCCAGCGCGCCTGAGATCAGGATAATGTGGCACCGCGGCCACATCTCACGAATCCGGAGAGCAGCCTCGACGCCATTCACGCCGGCCATGACCACATCGGATACGAGCACGTCGACCGGCCCGCTGCGGGCAGCCTCAACCGCGGCTTCGCCGCTGTGAGCCACGCTCACCTCGAATCCGCTGAGCCGCAGAATGTGCGCCAGCGTGTCCGCAATGATTGTTTCGTCGTCCACGACGAGAACGCGCGGCCTCGCCTTTCCGGGAGTTTTCTGCGGCACTTCCAGCACTTCGGCCCCTTTCACAAGGCTCAGGTCTGTCGACCTGTTGGCGGATCGGGAAAAAGCTCCCGCCGATTCCGGGGTCGACCCGGCGGGTAAGGGGAACTTGCATCCCTCTCCGGAGATGTGGAGCAACCCTAATGTCGTGAGCCT
>DATEPN010000225.1:0-3827 GCA_035273225.1 Acidobacteriaceae bacterium
GAAACCCACGGCGGGTTCGACTACACCGGCGCTGATTGCATGGAATGGATGCGCGATGCCGGATTCAGGGAAGCTCGGGTAGAGCATCTCACTGGCCCCGACTCCATGGTCATCGGCATCAAATAGCAAACTTGTCACTCCTTATCCGGCCTCGGCGTCCCTGGATTCCTGGTCGTCGTCGAACTCGATCCGCCGCCGCTGGTGCCGCACCCCAGCAAAGAACCAGGTGCCAGCAGAAGCACGAGTGCGTACAGTTGGACCGGCGACCGCTTCCGCCTCGCCCGGCGATCAGCAGCGGCAGCGCCGCCAGCAGCAGCGCATACGAGAACCTGGCGGATCTCGGGAGCGCCAATGCCACTGTTGTCGGCGCTGTGGTCGTGATGGTCAGTGTGCCGGAAGTCGCCGTCCGGTTACTCACGCTGTAGTTCGACTCCGCAACTCGTCCGTGTGGGCCCGGCGCGTCGGCCGCCAGACCCGCTAGAGGTTGGATTTGGTGGCTTCTGTATAGCTCAGTTGGGGGCGATCCAATGGCAAGTCGCCAGGAGCGCCAGAGACGACTCAAGAACCCAAGACACGCTGACCTTCCAACACGGCGGCCACGAGCGCGGCAGATTACATATGTAGCATCGTCGTAAATGTAGGAAGTGCTGGCGATTAAGCGAACCACTCGGCTGGCTGCCTATTCGGGACTGTGCTCTGAGGGCCGGCAACCGTTTTTCAGCTTCCTGATTCCAGACCGGCCTCCCGCGCTCCCATCGCTAACTAAACTGCGACATGTCGATGTTCATCGTGTACCGCTCGCCATTCTGCAGCAGTTCGTCCCAGGTTACGGCCTGCCGGGTCCGTCCCGCCATCCGCCCCAGCATGGCGCTCAGGGCGCTTTGCACGCCGTCAGCCGCCTGGTTGTGGAACTTGCCCGACGTGATGCTTTCGATGAACGCCCGGTCCTTCTCGCGATCGGCGAACTGGAGATTGTCGGTGAATGCTCCGTTGGCGGCAAACTGCGCGGCGGGCGCTCCGGATCCCGGAGACTCGTTGTCACTCCAGGCCCACGCCTTGTCTCCCACAATGCGGACGGGGCCCGAGTACGGCGCCTCCGCGATTCCCGTCTCGCCGAAGATCTGCTCCGTTACGTTGAACCACCCGCTGTTCCCCCACTGGGTCGACGAAAAGCTCAGGTGAACACCGTTCGGGTACGTGTAGATCACCTGATAGTTGTCCCAGCAGTCGCCCGCGTGTCGGATCACGCTGCGCCCGCCCGTGGCTGTCGCCTTGATCGGATGGCTTTGCAGGATCCAGTTGCACAGGTCGATGACATGGATATTCTGCTCGACCAGAATGTCACCGGAGAGGACTCGATCCCACAACCAGTTGCGCAGCCGGAACTCATCGGGCGACCACCCGGACCCGGTGTGGCTGACCGCGTTCGGTGCAAAGTAGTGCGCGGTGATGGCTGCCACCCGCCCGATGTCGCCCGCATGAATCCGGCGCACCACCTCGGCGATGGGGGGCGCGCTGCGCACCTGAAAACCAACGTCCAGACTGAGCCGCCCTTCGGCGCGCTTGCCGATCTCGAGCGCGTGCTGTGTTTGCGCTACATCTACGCCGAGCGGCTTTTCACAGTACGCGTGCTTGCCCGCGCTTACCGCTGCGTCGAGGTGCTGCACGTGAAACCACGGCGGTGTCGAGATCTGGATCGCGTCGACCGATGGCGATGCAGCCAGTTCCTCGCAGGCCCGATAGCCGTGGAACATCAGCTTCTCATCGATTCCCGGCACACCGAGCGAGCGATTGACCTCGTCGAAGTGCGCCTTCCCCGCCGCCAGCTGATCCGGGAAGAGATCCGCCAAGGCAACGATGCGTGCCGATGTGTTCTTAGCGAACGAGGTAGCTACAGTCGTGCCGCGATTCCCGCAGCCCAGCAGTCCCAGCCGCACCGCCGAGTTCGCCTCATACCCGAATGCCGTGCGCGCGTTGAGCAACAGAATCCCCGAGGCCGATGCGCCGCCGATAAAGTCTCTTCGATCCATGTCCTCTCCCGCTCTTATCCCGCTTGGCGCAGTACGCCTGCCAGGACCCGCTCCAGATAGACCTTCTCCTGCTTCACATCCGCGATCTGCTGCGGTCCGGAAATCTCCCGCTCGATCGTGACGGTCCCGGCATATCCGATGCGATGCAGCTTCGTGAACACCGTTTTGAAATCCACCAGCCCCGTGCCGATCAGCACTTCTTCGCCCAGCTTCATCGGATCGGTCGGCCAGCGTCCATCCTTGGCGTGAATGCTGCGCACATGTTTGCCAAGGATGTCCACGGCGTCCACAGGATTGGCCTTGCCATAGAGAATCAGATTGGCTGTGTCCAGCCCCACGCCAAGGTTCGGCTGTGCCACGTCCTGGATCGCGCGCGCCATCGTCGTGGGCGTCTCCTGGCCGGTTTCCATCAGAAACACCTGTTCGTTGCCCGCGCAGTGCTGTGCGATTTCCCGGATCGCCTTCACCGCTTCGTCATATAGCGGATCGGCCGGATCCTCGGGAAGAAATCCGCAGTGCGTCTGCACCTGGCGGATCCCGAGCATCGCTGCAAAGTCGGAGGTCTGCTTTAGCGCATCCATCCGTGCCGTGCGCGTCGCTCGCGGCACCAGGCCAATGGTCGAAGGCCCACGCAGGAAATCCCAGACCAGTGGGCCTGGATTGACCACTTCCGCTGCCGTCGGAACCACACTGTATTTCTCAAGGAGTCCTCGCAATTGCTGCGACAGATCCTGCGAATAGTGCCCCAAATACCCGTCCAGCGACAGGAAGCAGTTCGTCATGCCCAAGTCGTGGACGTGGCGGATGCTCTCTTCCGCACCGCGCGCCGGCTGGATCAGCAGCCCCACGGCCATCGTTTCAAGATGAGCTTGCGCGTGCGACTGCGGGGCCTGAGAGTTCGTGAGTAGTTCCTCCGCCCGACTTGCGGCGCCCAGCATCGTCGCGCTCACCGCCCCCGCAAGAAATTCCCGTCTCAGCATGGGTTCCCTCCAGACGAACAGACCTTTATACGTCACTCGCAGTTCCCCAGGTATCAAAGCGACGTCCCGATCCAACCCCGCTCCGTTTCGAACGTGTTGGACACTGAAGGGCAGACAGGGACGCTGAGGGATGAGCCATAACGCGCTGCCGGATTCCTGAATACTCGCAGAGATATCAATACTGATCTTCCCGGCGTCAGCCCAGATGATGGACAGGATCGCTCACGATGCGGCAGACGTGACAAAATCGGTCAGGACAAATGAAATCCATAAACCTGGATGACCTGCAGAGTTTTCTTTCGGCGTACCTCCGCATCCATGCGGAGCACCCATTCACTTCGCGCCGGGAGGACTAACGAGATGCGGAGAGGGTCTACAAGAAAACCAGAACGGGACGACCCCGCGACGCAAGGGAAGAACTACATCACGCCAGGCGGGCTGCAGCGTCTCAAAGATGAGCACCGGTTTCTGCTCACCAGGGACCGCCCAGCCGTGGTGGAGGTGGTGGCGTGGGCTGCCGGCAATGGGGATCGCAGTGAAAACGCCGATTATCAGTACGGCAAGCGGCGACTACGGCAGATCGACGGGCGGATTCGCTTTCTCACGAAGCGCATTGACGCCGCCGAAGTGGTCGACCCGGAAGCTCCGAGGACGGGGCAGGCGAGAACGAAGGCATACTTCGGGGCGACCGTGCGCTATGCCAATACGGCGGGAGCGGAGCGGACGGTGAGCATCGTAGGCATCGACGAAGTCGATCTTAGCCGGAACCACATCAGCTGGGTGTCACCTCTGGGACGTGCATTGATGAGGTCGGCCG
>DATEPN010000226.1:0-4505 GCA_035273225.1 Acidobacteriaceae bacterium
TGTGCCGGAGTTCCGCTACGTGCAGATTTTTGAGAACCGCGGCGCCATGATGGGCGCCAGCAATCCGCACCCCCACGGCCAAATCTGGACGACCGAGCATATCCCGGACGAGCCGCAGGCGGAAACCGAGGCGCAGGCGGAGTATCGCAGCTCGTACGGAAGCTGTCTTCTCTGCGATTACGCCCGCCTCGAGTCGAAGGAGGCCGTCCGGATCATCTGCGAGAACGACGGTTTCCTTGCCCTGGTGCCCTGGTGGGCGGTGTGGCCCTTCGAGATGCTCGTAATCGCGAAGCAGCACCGGCGCTCGCTGCTCGATTTCGACGATGCGGACCGCAACGCGCTGGCCGACATTCTGAAGCAGGTGACGACCCGCTATGACAACCTCTTCGAGACTAGCTTTCCTTATACGATGGGATTCCACCAGGCGCCCTGCGACGGGGATGCGCATGACGAGTGGCACTTCCACGCGCATTTTTATCCGCCGCTGCTGCGCTCGGCGACGGTGCGGAAATTCATGGTAGGGTTCGAGATGCTCGGCATGCCGCAGCGGGACATTACCGCCGAAAGCGCAGCCGAACGATTGAGGAGCCTGCCTGCAAAGCACTTCACGCTGCGCTGAGCGCCTGACCCGATTAGGTCATTCTCTTCGCCAAACGCGGCGACCAGTATCCGCCGGCGCAGTTTGCGTCCCTTCTCACCAAAGGAGCTTCAGCGCAAACTGTGTCTGTCGTGATGCTGTCGACGTGCTCGTAATGACTCCCGCGGTCGGCGACAGACCTGTTGGCGTGAAGGTGACCGCATTGGGGGCATTGAAGTTCGCACGATTCAGGATGTTGAATTCTTCGGCGCGGAACTGCAGCCGAAGGCGTTCGCGGACGGCAGTGTCCTTCACGAATGCAATGTCCCAGGTGGCAAGTCCGGGGCCGGTCAGCGTGTCTCGACCCAGATTTCCGTAGAATCCGCTGCCATTCGGCACCGGCAGAAATGCAGCAGGATTGAACCACTGCGTTGGCTTGCCTTCGATCACACGGCCGGCGAACGTGGGGTTGATGAAGGGCCGAACGGGATTGCGTGTGTCTCCGTTGTTCGAGGGGTTGTAGCTGAGCTGGGGCGTGAAGGGAAAGCCGGATTGCAGGGTCGCGATGCTGTCGATCATCCAGCCGCTTGCCAGAGCATTCGCGAGTGCGTGCAGACTGGAACCGAAGCGGGCGTTGCGACCGAAGGGCAGCGCATACACCGCACTCAGAACGGCGACATGACTTGCGTCGAAATTCGCCAATCCGCGGTCGGCGCGCAGATCGTAAGGATTCGAGGCTGTCGCTGGTTCTCCTCCGGAGGTTGTCGAGTTGAGTGAGTCTCCGTCGTCGATGGCCTTCGACCACGTGTAAACGCCCCGCCAGGAAAGGCCTCCGCTGAAGCGACGGCTGACGTCGATATCGAGAGCGTTATACGAGCTGTCCCCGCGGGAGAAGTACGTCCACGTATTGGCCAGAGCAGGATTGGTGCGCACCGACGTCGGGACGTAGTACGTTCCCGCAGGAATTGGGGTACCCGCGAGCTCGGACGGGAAATTGCTGGGGTAGACCGCGGGGCACGGCGCGTTCGGACAGCGGACCGGAACGGGCTCATTCGCGTCAATGCCGATCAACTCGTGATAGCCATGCGAACCTGCGTATCCAAGCCGGAGGGCCGTGTTGCGGCCAAGTGCCTGCTCGATGCGAAAGCTATACGAAATCAACGTCGGTGTCCTGAGATCGGGCTGAACGCCTCCCGCCACGAGCCTGGCGGTAGCGGGTGCAACCGCAGTTGTGATCACAGGCATCGTGCTGACATTCGCGTTGGGCAGACTATAGGTTGGATTGAAGGGTGCGTTCTGGTCCGTTCTGTACCCCAGCGAATCCTGCAGATCGTTGTAGACGCCAAACGCCGCTTTGAGAACGGTGTGATCCGAGCCGCGAAAGGGACTCCACGCCACAGCGATACGGGGCTGAGGCAAAAACTTCGCGTAATTCTTTGTGAATGCCGATCTGGACACGCGGGGCTGGCTCGAAATCACACCGTTTGCATAGGTGTACGTCGCCGCCCGGCCATGCGCCTCGTTCCAGCCGGAACTTGACTCGGCACGAAAGCCGATCGTGGCGGTTAGATGGGGCGTAAGGCGCATCGTGTCCTGAGCAAACCACGCGCTGAAAAGAGCCCGCCAGTTCATGGGAGTGGGCGCAGGGTCGTACAGCAGCGTACTGGCGGCACTCTGAAGAAAAGTCTGCAGGCTGGTAAAAGTCGCCTGTCCATACTGGCTGAGGGCCAACCTTTCGTTGGACTGAAAGCGCTGCAGCCAGACACCGGCGCTTAGTTGGTTGGCGCCCTTCGAGAGGGAGACGTGGTCCTCCCAGGTAAGCAAGTTACGGTACACGTCCAGGTTGCTGCCGTTGTTGGTTCCGGCGAGAGAAAGCTGCGCGGTGGGGTTGGAGGTGGCGCTGCCGCCAACAACGATGGCGCCGATGGGCCGGCCGGCGATGAATCCCGGCAGGGCTGCAGCAGGGCTTCCGGGCGTGGGCTCGCCGGTGAAGTAGTAGCCCGCGCGCGAGAAGCCAATCGTTGCCTGATTCAGCAGCGCGGGAGAGAAAACGTGCGCCTCGCTGAGGCTGGCAACCTGCTCGCGCAGACTTTCTACATCTGTGGAATACGCGTTGGTGCTGGTGGGGGTGGTGTCGGCGCTGTCGTCAATCGTGTAGATCGCGTTCAATGTATCGGATTGCGAGAAGAGATGATCCACCCGCGCCGTGCCGAAGTCGTCCCGAATCACCTGCAGCGGCGAATTGAAGATCTCAGCGATGCCGCCGAAATCGGGCGCGTCGGGGCTCGGTGCGGGCCATGCCGCAATGAGCGGTGAGGTCCCGACGAAGACCATGCCCGACGCAGGGCACGGTGCAGGTGCGGGCGTTACGAGTTTGCAGGGAAGATATCCGGCGCGCGCCTTATTGTCAGGAACCAGATCAACGCCGGTTTGGTGCAGATGCTGAGTGAGCCCTTCGAAATTTACAAAGCCGAAGGTCTTGTCTTTGCGAATCGGACCGCCGAGCGATGCGCCGTACTGATTCCGCTGGAAGCCGGGCGCCGAGCCGGAATCGAAGTAATTCGATGCGTCCAGGTCATTGTTGCGCAAAAATTCAAACACTGAGCCGTGCATCTGATTCGATCCGCGCCGCGTGACCAGCACAACCTGGGCTCCGGGACGTTTGCCAAACTCAGCGCCATAGTCATCGCGCAGGACGTTGAATTCCTCGATCGCATCGACCCCGAGAAGCTGGCCGCTCGTTCCACCGGGCTGCATGTTGTTCTCCGCGGCTCCGGTGAATTCAATTCCGTTCAGAAGAAAGATGTTTTGTTGTGGTCGATTGCCCGATACAGCGAAGTTGTTGCCGTTGGTGGAATTAGATACGCCGGTCCCTCCCACTTTCGCCGAAGTGAAGTTGACCACGCCGGGGCCGAGGGTGGTCAACAGGTCGAAGCTGCGGCCGTTCAGCGGCAGGTTGCTGATTTGTTCTCCGCTGACCAGGCCAGAGATATCCGACGTCGTTGTGCTCACCACTGGCGCGTCGGCATCGACTGTGACCTGATCGGAAACAGGCCCGACCCGCATTTGCAGGTCGACAACGGCATCTTGCCCCACCGCAAGCTGAATCCCCTTGCGTACCACGTCGCGAAACCCTTGCCGGGTGGCGTGGATCTCATAGGTGCCGACCGCGAGTGAGCGGAGCGTGTAACGCCCTGTGGCGTCCGTCGTTGTGGTGCGTTTCAAACCGAGATCGGCGCTGCCGGCCGTAATTTGCGCAGCCGGGATTCTGGCCCCGCTTTCGTCGACGACTGTGCCGGTCATCCCCGCCGTGACCTGGGCATGCGCAACAAGGGCGCCCAGTGCTGCGATGCCCATGAGTGCAAGAGAGCGAAGCCGAAGCAATCTGGGGAGAGTGAGCATGTCGCTTGCCGGGGAAAGTATGATTCTATACGGGTCCATCCGTTAAAGCGGGATGAATAAAGACGACATGAAGTGATGCGCGAGGTGGCGGGCACCCTGAGCAAACCCTTATCGCAGGCGTTCGGCAGCTGGGGTCAGCGGGGGAGATGAGCGGCCTTTACGCATGGTAAACTTCGGGTGTGCGCATATCTTCGGCGGTCCTAATTCGATACCAGCGGACTGCGGTCGCGTTTCTGCTGTGCGCACTGGCGCTTTCCTTCGCCGTGGAAGCCAAAGTCGCGTGGTATGGTCCGGCGAAAGGGCCCTTCACCGACGTGCGCTCCGCAAAGGCAATGCCAGCTGATAGACACGAACTCACCGCAGCGGCGGCCCCGTTTGTCGAACCACATCAGGCCCCGGCTTGCTGGATTCTCCTGGCGGTCGTTGCGACTGCAGTCGCTGCCGCGCTGATCCGTACCCCGCAATCTCACCTCCCGCCCGCGGCCCATCCGATTCCCGCAGGGTTATATCTCTCTCCGCACATCTC
>DATEPN010000227.1:0-2125 GCA_035273225.1 Acidobacteriaceae bacterium
GCTCGCCTGGACCTCTCTCGTCCTCAGCGCGGCCGTCCTGCTCCTCGCCCGCCGCTGGATCGCCCCGCCGCTCGTCGCGCGCATTGCCGGCATCTATCTCGGCTTCGCGACGGTGTTCTTCGCCGTGCTGCGCGCCTTCGGCTTCACCGTAGACTTCTGGTGGATGGCCCTGCCCGCCCTCTTCCTCGCCATCGTCGGCCTGCTCTACGATCTGTTCGTCTGGCAATCCTGGAAGGGTCGTTTCGCCCGCGCCCGCGCCGAACGCCGCGGCTGGCCCGAGCAGCAGTAAGCTACCCGCACCCCTTGCACTTCGACGCCAGCAGCTTCTTCCGCCCGGCAATCAGCCGCTTCTTTTCCGCGGGAGCCATCGCCAAAGCCTCCTTCGTTCGCCTCGGCAGCTTCGCGTACACCACGCCGTGCGCCTTCCGGAGTTCTTCCCTCAGCTCCGCCGCCGTCAGCGCATCCCACCGCTCCAGCGCCACCCAGTGCGCCCGCGCCAGGTACGGAGCAGGGAAGACCCCCTCCCGCTCCACCAGTTCGGCAAACCGCTCCGGCCCGGCGGCAAACGACAGCACCGCGCCGTGAACCGGTGAAAGGGTCACCAGCGCAAACATCTTTCCGCCAATCGATTTGTCGCCGACCCAGTAGACGAGATTGTCGCCCCACTGCATCGTCTCAGCGACATCCGGCAGGCTCAGCAGGAATCCGCGCAGGCTCTCCGCATCCATCCCTGCCAAGGTAGCGCGACTTCGCCGCAAATTCCCTCGCAGAGAATCACCGCAGGTACCCGCGGCGCCGCTATCCGCTATCCGCTGCTCTTACGCCACCTTGCCCAGATACACCCCAAACCACCGCTTCGCATCCGTCCAGCTCTGCTCCACGGTGAATCCGCCGCGCTCGAACAGCTCGGCGACGCGCTCGGGCGTGAATTTGTAACAGTTCTCGGTGTGAATGCTCTCGCCGCGCCGAAAGGGCACATTCAGGCCGAGCGAGGGAATCGCGACTTCCTGCGTGATGAGGCTTTCGAGATGTATCTCCACGCGGCACTCGCGCTCGTTCCACACCGCGCGATGCCGAAACAGCCGTGGCCGGAACTTCGCCCCCAGCTCGCGATTGATGTGGCACAGCGCGTTGCGGTTGAACTCCGCCGTCACGCCCGCCGAATCGTTGTAGGCCCGCAGCAGCGTGCCGCGATCCTTCACGTGATCGGCCCCCAGCAGCAGCAGATCGCCCGGCTTCAGCTGTTGCCGCACGCGGCGCAGCAGCGTGATGGCCCGGTCCGGTTCGAAGTTACCGATGCTCGATCCGATGTACAGCACCATCCTCCGGCAGCCCGGCGCCGGCAGTTTGGTCACCTCGCGAAGAAAATCGCCCACCCGCGGTTCGACCGCAATATCGGGCAGATTCGCGCCGATCCGCCGCGCCGCCGCGTCCAGCGCGCTCTCCGCAATGTCGATCGGATAGTACGTGACTCGCCGTTTCGCCCGCACGGCCGCGCCCAGCAGCACTTCGGTCTTGACTGCCGTGCCCGCGCCCAGCTCGATAATGGCCAGTTCCTTCGAGCCCGCAGCGGCCAGGATCGCCTCGCCGTCCGCCTCGAAGATGCCGCGTTCGGTGCGCGTCAGGTAATACTCCGGCAATTCGGTGATGCGCTCGAACAACTCCGAGCCGCGCTCGTCATAGAAGACCCACGGAGAGAGCTTCTTCGGCCGCGTCGTCATCCCGCGGTAGACCTCGGCGCCCAGCGGCGTGGATACAGCTTCAGGAAGAGAGGGAAGAGATGAGGCTGCCAGCATGAAAAAATGAGGCTCCGATCGAATCAGTGGTCGGCCAGCCGCACGCCGGAAAATTGCCAGCGGGTCGCAGGCGGGAAAAAGTTGCGATAGCTCGCGCGAATGTGCGACGCCGGAGTGGCTACCGAGCCGCCGCGCAGCACCATCTGGTTGCACATGAACTTGCCGTTGTACTCGCCCAGAGCCCCGGGAAGCGGGTCGAATCCGGGATACGGCAGGTAGGCACTCGCCGTCCACTCCCAAACATCCCCAAAAAGCTGCTCAAGCTGTGATGCAGATTCCGCCGCGCGGGGGTGGAAAACTTCGTCTTCCAGCAGATTCCCGCGCACCGC
>DATEPN010000228.1:0-15725 GCA_035273225.1 Acidobacteriaceae bacterium
ATGCGGCTGCCGAAGGCACACTCGCATCACAACCGAAAAACTGCAAGGGGTCCGCCAGTCCAATCCGGGGCTACGGACCCTGCAGCTTAAACCATACTTCGCCCCACCGATCCTCAGAACGCCGGTGGGGCTTGCATCGGCTTCGACAGTTACAGATTCCGCAAAGCCCCACAATGACAGACTTTCTGGAGCACCGCTTTCGTCGGCTAAAGCTCCCGCGATCGTCTACAACCTGCTCAGTTCACGGAAATTGGCCTGGCTTGGCCCTGATGTCTAACACCACATGAGCAATACGGCCGCTAAACGGCTATGTAGTGTTGGGCGGGATACCCGCAGCGTCAGGAGGATGAAATGTGCGTCAGGCTCAACCTGGCCAGAGGGACAGGTTCTGAAGCACCTCTGGAGGGTTCAGACGCCGGCCCGAGCTGTACTCGTTTGGCATTGATGATCGAAATCGGGTCCCGACCCGGTCTCCCCAGCAGATAGCCCTGAAGTTCATCAACGCCAAGACTTCTGATCAGGCTCAGCTCCTTCTCCGTTTCAATGCCTTCAGCCACGACGGCCATCTGCAGCGTGTGCGCGACGCTGACCACGGCTCGGATCAGAGCTTCTCCGCCGCGGCCGCGATTCACTTTTTCGAGGAACGAGCGCGCAATTTTGATTCGGTCGAATGGCAGGTCGGGAAGATAGCTGAGGCTCGAGTATCCCGTGCCGAAATCGTCAAGCGCCAGTCGAACGCCGGCAGCCCGGAGGCGGGTGAGTATCTCGCGACATCTTTGCATGTCTTCAAGCATGATCGACTCGGTCAATTCCAGTTCAAGAAGATGAGCCGGAAGCCGGGTTCGTGCCAACGTACCAAAAACTACCTCGGCGAACGAATCCGAGCGCAGCTGGATCGTGGACACGTTCACCGCGACGGGAATGGCCTGACCTGTCCGACTCTGCCACTCAACGGCGGCCGTGCAGGCGGTCTCGAGGACATGTGCTCCGAGGTCGCCGATCAACCCACTCTCTTCCGCCAGAGGGATGAACTTGCCTGGACACACATTCCCGAGCACTCGGTTATTCCATCGAGCTAGCGCCTCAAACCGAACAATTCGTTGCTCGCGCCAGTTGAACTCGGGCTGATAGTGAAGGAAGATTTCGTTCCTGGAAATAGCTCCTCTCAATTCGGCGAGGATCTGATTTCTTTCGCGAACGCTCTGTCCGACATCGGGCGTGTAGAAAGCCGCTCTGTTTCGGCCAGCCCGCTTCGCCACGTACATCGCACTGTCAGCCTGCTGCAAAAGAGAGGTGTAGTCGGACGCCGGCTCCGGGAATTCGCTAATCCCCACACTGGCGCTGACCTGCAATTCCTCCTCGCCAATCTGGAAAGGCTGCTGCATCGCGCCAATCAGGCTTGTCGCCACTCGACTGCTGTCGGTCAGACTCTCGCGCCGGGTGAGGACGACGGCAAATTCATCTCCTCCGAGCCGGCATAGCTCGTCACCATCTCCAAGCACGGCTCGAAGCCGGTCAGCGACCTTCCGCAACAGAAGGTCACCGGTCAGGTGGCCGCTCGTATCATTGATTTCCTTAAAGCCGTCGAGGTCGAGATAGAGCAGGGCCACTTTCTGACGCATGGCTGCAGCTCGATGCAAATGTTGCTGAACCAGCTGCGAGAAGCGCCTTCGGTTCGGCAGCCCCGTCAGGGCATCCACTTCGGCTTCTTTTCGGGCTGCATCCCGGGCCTTTTGCAGTTCAGTAATATCGAGCGCTGTCGTCTCGTACCAGGGATCGGCGGCATCATTAACGAGAGTGGTATTTTCGAGCAGATTTACCAGCGTGCCATCTGGCCGCCTGAGGCTGATTTCGGTTCCGTTCGCAGTGCCGCTTTCAATTGCTGCCGCATGGGAACCCTCGGTAGTAAGAGACCAGTATGACTGTCCGATGACCTCTTCCGGCGAACCGTAGCCCAGCATGCGTGCAAAGGCCAGATTACAGTCGATGATTTCGCCCGAAGCACGCCAGCTGAAAACCGCTGCAAGATTACGCTCCACGAGACGGCGGTAGCGGGTCTCAAGCTTCGCCTCGTGCTCCAGTTGCGCACGCAGCAGCCCCATCTTCAGACGCAGGGAGCGACGGAGCTGCGCGTTCCATACGAGCACAGCCAGAACCATCACCAGCGCCAACACCAGAATCACCAGCCGCCAGTTAACAGGCACCGCGGGCCGGATCACGATCTGAGACGGCGAACTTACGAGAAGTTGAATCGAATCGGGACGATGGTCGCGATAACGAATACGCCGGAGAATTCCGGAAGCTTCAATGACTGTCCCCGGGGTGAGGGTGACGAAAGCACCGGATGAAGTCGAGCCGGCTAACAGCACCTCGAAGGTGTTTCCGCTGTCGTCGACCAGAACGCGATGATCGCTTCCGTTGAGGTTTTCCGACAGAACACGCCCAGACAGACGAGCAAGCTCACCGTCGCGTGCCGACTTCAACGCCTCGAGCGCTGTCAGCGAAACCGGCGATGCGGCCCCCGCAGCTGGGGATACCTCCTGAAGAACATGGATAACTGAATCCCGGAGAACTACAGAATCGCTATCGAGAGAAGCGAATCCGATCACATCAACTTCCGCTCCCGCCTCCGCCCCCGCAAACTCTGTCGAGAGTACTCTGACCGTACCGGAACCATCGCCCAGCACCAGCTCACCGTCTCCTTCCCAAAGGATCCGGCCGCGGACATGAGTCGGCGGAAGAAATCTCTCGTTCAGATTGCAATCGCAGACAGCAGAAAGAGGTGTAACAGCCGTGCCGAATGGATCCTTCCCAATCGGATTGAGCGGCCGAATGTCATTGAGACTCTGCACGAATAGTTGATACCCAGTGGGACGCTTTGCCTCGTCGAGTCGAACGGCACTGACTCCGCGTACCACCACATGGGTCCCGATCAGGCCCTGCGCAGCTGGGTTCACTCCGCCCGGGATGATGATGGGGGCTGCGGCATCACCGTCAACCAGGAGCAACGACGTGTGGTTCCACAGGAAGGGCCCCGGCCGGATCACGCCTTCGGTGACTACATACTGACTGTCGGCCAGCCCCGCTTCGATTCCTGGGACGCTGAGATTGCGAGGTGCGGAAAGGGGCCGCGTACCGGCTACGCGAAGTTTGGGATCGATGATGTTGCTTCCGACATCTCCAGGGGCGGTAACGCCGACAACATCGATTAGATCGCCCGCCCTCAAGCTCGAAGTTTTCGGTGGAAGCTGCACGAAGATCGATCCTGTCGCGTCGCGGAGAAATAAAATTCGCCACTCCGCATCCACGAAGGTGATCTGCCCATGCAGGTTGACCGGCACACCATAAGGGGCTCTTGTGATCTCCCGATCGGCAACGGCGCCGACGCTAGTCAGAGGCGCCTCAGAATGGTGCGCGACCGCCTGTACAGAGCCAGAACAGCAGAGAACAGCCAAAACTGTAGCCAAACCGCACTTCGAGAAAATACAGTGCATCGAGACTGTCCTTACCAGCTCAGCAATGCGGGACAGACAACAAACCTGCCCGGAATTCGTGATACGTGCAATTCCTGCCGACGTAACCTTTGGGTGAGGTCGACTGTACCCTCGCGCCGCTTACTAGAGTGGAAGACGGCTACTGCCCGTAGCAATAACACTTTCGGGCCTCAAGCTAACGGCCGTCGCCGTCGCACGACCAAGTGCTTTCGTGAGGAGCTTCCCCTTCCTGCAGTACAGCCCTCTGAGCGCGCGGGAGGGCAAAAGCATCGAAGTACACGGCTGACGAAAGGAACGCGCTGACGCTATCGACAGCATCAGCGGTGACCGGGGATGTGCTACAAGCTGCGGATCGGGTTTGCCCGCCAGCCTTAGCCGCGAAACTATAGCGTGCAAGAGGTTCTGCGGCTGGACGTTTTCCAGGAACGGCGGCGGCGCCTGCACTTCGGAACAGCCTGTTGCCGTCCTGCCGATCTGGCTGCCACCCTAACAAACCTCAAAGGACGGTTCACTTCCGAAGATCGCTGAAAGAACGCGCCAGTTCGTGAGCACTGGTACTATCTATCATTTTGTGATTTGTACTTACTCGGTCGACATATCGCGGATCCTCGCCATCTGGTTCACACCAAACCGCGCGACGCACGCGCCGATTCCGATGATCATTACGAACACCGAAACCGGAAATTGTTCAACGGAACCCTTTCCAAATACGAGTGCGATACCATATCTGAGCACGAGTCCCGCAATGATCAATCCGACAATTTCACTCGCAGCACGCCGCTTTCTTTCGGCTCCCGAAACCGCGACTGTAAAACTGCCAAGAAATGTCAGCACCACCAGCAGAAGAAGATCAGAACTGCACTGCATCACTCGGCCCTCTCAAGATACTGGATTCACGGCACCGGTTAATTGCCCACCCGGTGCAGTAGACTTAAACGTATCTTTCGTTGTCACTAGTTCCAATCCCACGAACCTGCAACCGGTAATGCCCAATCCGTAATTCCCGCGGGGTAATCGGAAACAATCGGCTTGCATGTGCCTTGCCCACGGGTAGAGCTGCCGTTTGAAACGGCAGCTCGAGCTGTCTACCGTTTCGCCAAATGTAGCGGTCGAACTGATCTGGTCAGTCGCTGAAACCGGAGAGAGCGTACTCCGTGAGTTCCGGAGCGTTATCTGTCGCCCGGACTGCAGTGTAGAGTTTCGTATCCGCCGTGACGGAGATGGTAATGTCTCTGCCGGATCTCACCTCAGGAGCAAACACGAGGGTGCGATCGAGATGATCATGAGAGCAGGAAGGTGACCCATCACTGTTTATATTAGTACGATCAGATAAGAATAAAACTGTCGCTGACCCGATATGAGATTAGCGAACGGATGTCAGACTCGGAACGCCTCAGAAGTTGTATGCAGGGTCTCGCGCAAAGATTGCACCGGACGAGATGGCGCGACTGCGATGAGTTGTGTCCGGCATTATTGCTGGATAACAGCCCGGGCGGTGCTGGACAGAGTTTGCGCGGCACTGGGCAAAAATGGGACCATGTAGGTGAACTGGTAGGAGACTGTCACCCGGACCTCGCAGCCGGAATAATTGCTCGTTGTTCCGCAGACTGTGGTATTGCCGCTGATATCCTTGCCCGGCCACTGAGCAGTGACCGTCACGTTTGCCTTGGTAACCGCTGGCGGGGTGAGGCTCTGAACATAGGCCCGGACATCGCCCTGAGATGCGGTGCAGCCGAGTTGATCGGGGTAACCTGCGCCCGTTTGAGAATTGCAGGCGCTTGTCCAGCCGGATCCGTGCACCTCGGCAAATCGAGCACCCTGCTGCGCTGCATACGAGATGAAGTGATAGGTATAAAAGGCGCGCGCCAGATCCATGGCGCCAAGGAGGAGGGACATTGTGATGACAGCCGAGATGGCAAACTCGATCAGGGTCTCTCCGAGTTCTGCGCGGCAGAAATCGTGAATGGCAGTGGCGCGATTCATATCACTGCCCCGCCCGCATGGTGACGGTCGAGGACATGGAGATCGTTGAAGGAATGCCGGGCCAGGGGAGAAGTGGAGTGTATTGATCGGAAACGGTCACGCTGACATAGTCGACTACATTCTCTCCACAGTACGGAGCCGTGCAGCTGTCGGGACCGGGAATCGTGGGTGTCGATCCGCTGTAACACTCGCATCCCCACGAAGCGGTGGTCGAAAACATGCTGTCGGACATGATGTCACCCGCGGCAGCCTTCGCTGCGTTCTGCATTCCGGTCGTGTCGCCGGGGTCAGTTGCGCCATAGCTGGCGCCTGCGCGCGCGGCACCTTTGACTTCAATGTTCTTGTAAAAGGCACTCCCGAAGTCGATGGCTGCCGCAATCAGCAGGACCAGCAGTGTGACCGTGAGCGCCGTCTCGATCAGAGCCTGACCGTTCTCGTCGCGTGGCAAGCCGAATGGGAACATCTGTCTCATGACCTACTCCACCAGGACCGCCGTCGCTTCCTTAAACGGGGACCCACAGGAAAGCGAGGAGTAATTATCGTTGACATTCGTCGTACCACCGTCGCCGAGGATAATCGTGTTCGCGTCGAACAAGGTGTAAACGCCTAAATTCGATCCGCTCCGGATATCTATCGTTCCAGAAGGAGCATAAATTGTTCCGGTGTAGATGTTCTTGCTTCCATTGACGAGATTGAATGTGCTCGTGTTCCCGGAGGCCATCCAGAGGAGAATCCCGCCAAGGTTATCCTGACCGCAGGTGTCAGTCGGCGCGTAGAGATTAACCGAAGCGTTGGTTGAGGTGATAACGAGGGTGCCCGAGGTGAAGTACAGGGTGTTGCTGTCGTAACCGTACGTCGCCGATGCGTCCGGATACCCCTGTACTGTTGCGTTGCTGTCAAGCTGGACGTTGCCGGTGAACACATAGGTCCCTGTCTCCAGATTGATCGTGTCGCCAGTGTTGATTTCCATGGCCATCCCGCTCGCATCCGCGCAGTACGTTCCTGCCCTTAATATGTAGGTCTGTCCGGTACCGGGCGTTTTGGTGGTTTGTCCCGGACCACTGTTCCAGGGCAACGTGCCGCAGTAGCCCGTCGAGGGAGCAAGATCATTCGTCGTGAGGTATTGCAGCGGATCAGGAAGCGTGGGAGCACTGGTCACGGGTGCTGGAGTGATCTGGTTACTGCTGCATGCCGTCCCGGTGACGTCGAAGCCTTCTGTCGCAATGATTTGGCTGCCATTGCACGCCCCGCCGCTGTGCTGGTCGGTGACGTTTCCATCTACCTGGATTCCGCAGGGCGCGTTAAACTTCCCGCCGGTGCCCACCTCCGTGTGGTGGTCAAAAACACAGGCGTGATAGTTTCCGAGTCCCGCCTCGGAGCGAGCCGAAATCCTGACCGGGCTCTTCAACCCCATCACCGCTGCGAAGTACACCGGCACGTCCATCTGGGCCAGAGTCTCAACAGTATTCGTATTGCCGTTATTGGGATCCGCGGAACCGGCGAGGCAGGGTCCGTTATTCAGAACGAGCAGATTGCCGGAACCGCCGGTTGGGATCGTACACTGTGAAGTCTCGAAATTCGCGGATATGGTGCTGAAGCCGTTCTCCGTACCGGCATTCTGCGTGGCAGTCAGCATGTCGGGGCACAACGTATTGCCGTTACAGTAGCTGATTTCGACGGCGCCCGCCAAGGCAGCTGCATCGGCAATGCCCTGCAGTTTTTGCTCGGAACTCCGAATGTTGCCCACATCGATCGCAAGGCCGAGGAAACCCATCAGGACAAACATGGACATCACGACCAGGACCAGCGCCTGCCCGCCTTCCTCTCTGAAGCCGGTTTCCATGCCTGCGAGGATGCGTTGCGCGCGATCGCCGCGTTGAAGCCCACACTCGATTTGCAGTTGCGGCTCAGTCTTCATCAGTACAAAGAGCGATTCGCCCACCGACGTTCAACCGGGCTGCGTTGCGGAGGGCAGGATAGACTACGACCACCACGATGGTGACATTTCGGCGGTAACCGGCAAATTGCACGAAAGCGGTATAAAGGTGGTTACCATCTGGGTAGACAGCGCTCTCCGTCTTGCTCGCGAGCATGTCTTAGTTGCTGAGCCAACTAATGAGCGAGACCGTTCAGAACGTCTATTCCGAGCGTTTCGACATCTCTGGCCTGACTATACGTTTATCTCGGCGCGAGGCGAGTTGCCGGTCATTGGCGACCGCTCCAACCGTACTGTTCGGCGGCTTCGTAGAGCTCCGGACGCGTAGTCAGGGGAGAATTCGCGGGGAATGCGATCACCGTCGGCGCACAGGCAGTCTTCCTCAGATACTTTCAATTCCGGCAGGCATGGCGGCAGGGCAGCATCAGCTCATGCTGACGACCTCGATTCTGGATTTCCCGCAGACATTTACCTTTCGATTCTATCTCGGACTTTAGCGGGTCCCTTGGACTCCACGAGTGTCACGACCACCCAGGGTGGAAGCGGTACCGTCACCGGCACGTTGACCGCCACGGCAGATTTCTCCAGCAACGTTTCGGTTTCCTGCAGCATAAACCCGGTGATCACCTGTTCCGTTACTCCATCCAGCGTCCACCTGGACGCTGGAGCACCACAGAAATTCACAGTCACTGGTAACGGCTGGCGCACTCGCGTTGCAGAAGGGTCTCCAAAAGCCGCTCTGCGACACGGGTCCTCATGGAAAGCAATGCTTAGCTTGCTTGCAGCATTTGGACTTGCTTGCGGGATCCTTGCCTGCGGGGGAGGCGGAGCAACTGCTGGAGGGAGTGGCGGAAATTGGTGCCGGCGGGGGAACTGGCGCTGGCGGTTCTCATTCGTACACGATAACTATTTACGGCGCAGTTCCAAACTACGGGAACCCTGCATAATCTCGGCACCGTCACGGTTACGGTCACCATTGAGACGGTGTGCCTTGGAGTTGGTGAGCACCTGCCCGGTATCAGGGAATTTCAATTCCCTGAAGGCGCGAGAAAATTCCCTGTTCTTTTTGAGGCACGATGACCTGAAGCGGGGACTAACCACAGTGAATTGTGCGGCATACAGTGGCCGGCATGCGCGAACGAGAGCCAAAACTTTACGATTTCCCTGTTAAATTCCCTGTTTGCAGGGAAATGCAGCCGGAGAGCGGTTCGCTCGAGACTGCTAGCTCCGCCATAACGCCTTCGTGCGCTAACGGCATTAATTTCCATCTAACCCACCTGTTCGTGCCGAGGCGACCGCGGCGCGCAGGATCGTCATGCTGCCCGTGGTTTCGGTGTTCTCCAGGCCGGAGCTGACAAAGTTCGGTGCGGCGGGCAGCAAATCCAGCGACAAAGATCAATCAAAGCTTTTGTAAAGAATTGTCAAGAACTGCGTCTCGATGCTGTGGGCGGCGGCACAATGAAAGCGGAGCCCAACGGTGGAGCGGATCCTGATCATCGACGATGACACGGCGCTGTGCGAGTTGTTGATGGAACGGCTGCATGACGACGACTTTGTCACAGAAGCGGTTCACGATGGAGTGCGTGGGCTGGAGCGCGCCCGTTCAGGCGAGCATGGCCTGGTCGTTCTCGATCTCATGCTGCCACGGCTGAATGGCATTGAAGTGCTGCGGCAACTTCGCCAATCTTCTGATATTCCGGTGCTCATCCTGACGGCGAGAGACGAGGATGTCGAGCGCATTCTGGGACTGGAAATCGGAGCTGATGATTACCTGGCGAAACCTTTCAACCCGCGGGAGCTGGTCGCTCGCATCCGTGCCATCCTGCGGCGGAGCCTGCGCGGCAGCGGAGAGGATCGGCCGCTGAGGGCAGGCGACCTGCTGCTGAATCCGTCTACGCGCGAGGCTTTCGTGGGGCAGACGCCGCTGGCGCTGACGAGCGTCGAATTCAGCCTGCTCGAAACGTTCGTGCATGCAGCGGGGCGCACCGTCTCCCGCGAGCACCTGACCGAAACGGTGCTGGGGCGCGAACTGCGTCCGTTCGACAGGGTCATTGACGTACATGTGAGTAATTTGCGCAGGAAGCTGGGCAATGAACGGATCAAGACAGTTCGGGGCACAGGCTATCTGCTGGTCGCGCGCCCGACAGCCAGGTGACGCGTGCCAAGACTCTTTTTGAAGGTGTTCCTCTGGTTCTGGGCAACCGTGATTCTGGTGGGAATCGCGCTGGTGCTGAGCTTCGTTTTCAGCCCGAGGGGGAGCTATCTTCCCTGGCAGGACGCGCGCCGCGTCGCCGGGACCCTGGTGAAGGAAATGGATCGGCACGGCCCGGGCGGGGCTACGCAATTTCTCTCGCGTCTCGAACGCTCCCAGGGTCTGGAGGCCTGTCTGTATGACAAGACGGGCACACCGATTGCCGGGAATCACTGTGCCGCTTTCGAGCACGCAGCGCGGGGTGCCGCAGCTCTGCCTGCCGAACCAAATTCGTCCGGCGTCTACCGCAACGTGGTGCGGCTACGCAGCGCAAACGGGAGAGAGTACATCCTCGCTACGGAATTGCCTTACGGACCCGGACAGGTCCATCACACCATCTTCGGGTTTGCTGTGCACTGGCTGGTCGTGCTGCTCGTTTCGAGCACCATTTGTTATCTGCTGACCCTGCGGCTCACCCGTCCGATTCTGCGCCTGCGGGAGGCGTCGCGGCAGATTTCCGAGGGCAATCTGCATGCGCGTGTTTCAGGAGGAGCCGAGGGGCGGGGGGACGAGTTCGGCGACCTGGCCCGCGATTTCAACGCGATGGCCGACCGCATCGAGAATCTTTTGTCGAGCCAGCGTCAACTGATCTCGGACGTGTCGCACGAATTGCGGTCGCCGCTGACGAGGATGCAGCTCGCTGTGGATTTAATGCGCAAGCGCGGTGGCGACGACGTGGCCCTGGACCGTATGCAGACCGACCTGGATCGCCTCGAGCACCTGATCGCGCGGCTCCTGACTGTGGCCAGAGTTGAGGCCGGAGCCGCGGCGGCGAAGTGGGAGCGAATCGATTTGACTGGCCTGCTCACGGAGATCGCGGCGGATGCCCAGATCGAGGCGCGTGAGAAGAATTGCAGTGTGGTGTTCCGAGAAGCAAAGTCCTGCATGGTTACGGGCGACGAGTACCTGCTGAGAAGCGCTCTTGAGAACGTGGTGCGCAATGCCGTGTACTACACGTTTCCGGGCACCGAAGTTCTGATCACGCTGGCGCCGAGCGGGGACGTGACCAGGATGATCGTGCTCGAGATCAGCGACCAGGGTCCGGGCGTTCCCGAAGCCGAATTGCCGAATATCTTCCGGCCTTTTTACCGCGTGGGACAGGCTCGCGACCTGCAGTCGGGCGGAGCGGGTCTCGGACTGGCGATCGCCTCGAGGGTTATTCAGCTGCATCGCGGAACAATAACCGCGAGCAATCGCCCGACCGGAGGTTTGCAAGTGACGATTCACTTGCCCACTGCGGCGTGATTGACCATGCGCTCCATGCGATCCTGCCATTGCTCTTTCATTTTGTCTGCTCGGGTGCGCTGCTCGGGAGTCAAAACCGTGGAGTAGATCTTCGACTCGAGTTGAGCGCGTTCGACGAGCAGCCTGCTCACGGTTGCACCCTGACGCGCGGCAATCTCCTGCACCTTACCCCCATCGAGAACGCCTCCGGCAGTCGCCTGATCCATTTCCTTTTCTTCGCTTGCGAATTCGGCTACGAGGGAGGAAACCGCTGGCTTCTCCGCGTCCCAGATGGAGCGGATTTGTTTGCGTTGCGCCTGGTTCAAATCGAGTTTGTGCGTGACATAGCCCAGAGCGACAGGGCCGCCCCAGCCGCGATGCGCCGAGTGGTAGCCGCACCACCCACGGTGTGATTCTGCGCCGGCAATCGCAATTCCCGCGATGGCCACAAGCGCTGCGATTGCCGACCAGAAGACAATTCGTTTCCCGTTCATTTTTCATTTCTCCTTGTGCCGATTTCACCACCCGTGCGGCACAGGCGCGATAAAGATTGGTAAACGAACGTAAAGGTGTGTAAGTGCTCCGGGTAAGAAGGGCTATCCCAGTCCTGAATGCGGAGAAGACGCGGGCGGCAGCCAGTTATGGTCCGCAGAAGCGGATACTGTGCCGCGCCGCTCAGTCATGAAAGCCGGCTTTACAAGACTTCACATCGCTTCACCAATCTTTATCGCATGCGCGTTGAGCAGGTGTTGCAATCGAAATCGAAGAACGGAATGACTGGAAATCAAATCCGAGGAGTGACCCTGTGACTTCAATTCATGCTACGGCGCGCACAACTTCACATCAGCAGCGGATCTGGTCGCTGGCTATGCTTGTTTCTTGCTGTCTGTTCCTGTGTTCCGTCAGGCTACCGGCGCAGACAACGCCAGCCGAACGGCTCACCCATGCATATGAACTGGAGAGGGCGGGCAGATCCGCAAGTGCCATCCCCGAGCTACAACAGTTACTGAAATCCGGGCTCCTGGATGATGCGAGCAGGGGCAAAGCCTGGGATATTCTCGGGCTGGCCTACCAGGACGAAGACGACGTCACTCATGCGCGGCACGCTTACGAACAATCTGTGCGGGTGCTTGCGAAGTTGCCGAACAGCCTTTCCGGCTATGCGATGGCGCTCGACGATTTCGGGCAACTCTACGTGAATACGGGACAGTTCGACACGGCAATGAAGCTCAGAACGAAAGCGCTGCGGCTCTACACGCGGGTAGACGACCATGCGGGTATGGCGCGAACGGCCAGCCATCTCGCGGGTACTGCGTTCAGCGACGGCAATGTGGCAAAAGGCAGAAAGTTCCTGAAGCAGGCCGCTGAAGAATCTGAGTTAGCCAACAACCTGGGCGAGGACGATCGTGCAGCGATCGACTCGCTGAATGGATGGGAGGCGCAGCTTGACGGCGATGTGGAGACCAGCATAACCAGCTATGCCCGTGCTCTCGCGCTGGTGAAAGAGCGGCATGGCGAAGAGCACCTCTCGACCGGTTGGGCCTACCTGTTGCTGGGCAGAGCGAGGGCGACCGCCGGGCAATGGACGGACGCACTTGAGGCGATGCGCAAAGGTCTGGCGATCCTCGATCGCACTGTGGGCCAGCAGAATCAGCACTACCTCGCCGCGGAAATCGCGTATGCGCAGGTGCTGGACGCTGCCGGGTTTCATTCCGAGGCCGCAACCATCAGGGGTGAGGCACAACCTTTGTTGAAAGAACTGTCTCGCGAGCCGTGCAGCGGATGCACGGTCCCGGCGGCAGCGTTTCAGTGAGCTGATCTGCTGCCGCATGCAGCACATGCAGCGGTTCCCAAAAGGGGAACATGACTGGCGGGCCGGTCCCCAGGAGCTGATGCAGCCGACGTTGCTGCCGATGTTGTGTGGTGACTCCACTCTGAGGTCATCACACGATGCGGGTTCTGTCCGGTCTGGGTGTCTGTGCGTTTATGGTCTCGTTTGCGCAATTCGCCGCAACGCAGGCGAGACCGATTCCAGCGGCAGCGCACTTGCCGAACAATCAGAACACCGCGGTTGCCGGCGTTGAGAGCAGTTCGGTACCGGCACTCGCCGCGACAATCGTGAGCGGGTCGGGCGCGAGTGCGGAGCGGAGCCCGGCATCGCTGTTTGACGCAATCGGAACGGCGAATCACCCTGTCAGGATTACCGTCGAAGTTCACGGCGACGTGGATGATGTCAGCACCACGCGGGCGCTGCCGTTCCAGGCTGGCGGCGAGGAAATTATCTCCTCCGCGGGAACTTACGGCGACATAGCACGGTTCCTGCAAACTTCTCCGGGCGTGGTTGCCGGCAATGACCTGTCCAACGAGTTTTTTGTCCGGGGCGGCCACCCTGTCGAGAATCTGTTTGTCGTTGATGGGATTCGGATGCCTAACATCAACTCATTGGCGACCCTGGGAACCACCGGCGGTTTCGGTCCTATGATCGATACGGCCACGGTGCAGCGCGTCTCGCTCGCGACAGGTGGATACGACGCGCATTATCCTGAGCGGCTTTCCTCCATCACTGAGATCACCACGCTGGAGCCGCAGCAAGGTGAGGGCCACGTGGAGGGCGATCTGGGGATCCAGGGTTTCGGTGGACTGGAAGAGAGAGGCCTTGGCGGAGGCAATCTGCTTGTTTCGGCACACCACGGGATCATCAACGCGCTGGGCAGCAGTTTTGGCGCGCGGCTTCCCGCTTACACGAATGCGCTGCTGCGTTTCCGGCGCAGCGACGCGCGTGGAAACCGGCTCACGCTGCTGGATGTGGCTGGAATGGACTCCCTGGATGTGGTTCCCTGCGCCAAGAACGGTCTTGAGACGAGCACCATCGACTCGCATTACCGGGGGTGGAGAAATACCGCCGGTCTCGAGTGGCAGCGCGTGTATTCGCCGAAGTCGCTCGGCATCGTGACGGTCAGCGATTCCGAGCAGGTGGAGCATATCAATCAGGACGATCAGCTCATTGATCCGCTGCGCCAGCAGTATTACGGGCCGGACAACGATGACTGCAGGAATGGCGTTCCCGGGCTGGTGGTCACACCGGTTTACGGGGATCGCTCGAATGACGCCTTCACCACGGCAGGATACCGGTATGAGCGTACCGCCAGCCGCGTGTCCCTCGATGCGGGAGGCTCCGTTCAGCTCGATCGGCCGCACTACGCGATCGCACAGCCGGTCGGCATCGCTTCGCCTTATTCAGCCGATCCCGCGCGCACCGAGGCTACTTCGTTCTCGTCGCATCTTGCAACGGAAGAAACAGGATCGTTTGCTCAGCTGGTGGTTCATCCCTGGAAAGCTCTCGCAGTCAGCGGCGGAGCGCGGCTGCAGACGTTCGCCTTTGGCAGTCACACGACGCTCACACCGCGTGCAAGCGCGCGCTACTGGGTCAACCGGTCGCTTGCGCTGCAAGTCGCGTATGCGGAGTATGCGCAATTGCCTCCTTATGTTTACATGCTCGCTTTCGCACAGAATCGGACCATGAGCCCGATGCGCGCTACGCACAAGATCGTTGGTCTTGACTGGACGCATGGCGCGAAGGCTGCCCTTCACGCGGAAGCTTTCGAAAAGACATATACCGGCGTTCCGGCCTCAGCGGAATACCCGTCCGTGACGTTTCACAATCTGGCAGCTAGTCTGAGCGATCAGGTGGTCTGGCTGCGGATGAACAGCACCGGCCGGGGACGGTCGTCGGGCATCGAGGTGTCGGAGACGAGCCACTTCGGAAGACATCTCGACCTGCGCGGCTCCGTCGCATATTCCCGGGCCATGTTTGCGGGAACAGACCGGTCGATGCGTCCCAGCAACTTCGATTTTCCCTGGATCGTCAACTTCGCCAGCCATCAGACGCTCCGGCGTGGTTATGAACTGTCAACGCGGTACACCTACACAAGTGGGCGACCGTACACTCCTTATGACTTATCCGATTCGCTGGCGCAGAACAGGCCGATTTACGACGTCAGCAGAATGAACGCGGTTCGCGGCCGCTATTACAGCCGGCTGGATGCTCAGATTGACAAGGATATCCAGATGCACGGCAAGCACCTTGTGCTCTACGGTGGCGTGGAAAACGTGCTGAATCGTTCCAATTTTCTACGCAATGTGTGGGAACCCAGGCAGCCTCAGAAACCGGTTGCGGAGGAGGATCAGACGCCAATTTTCCCGAATTTCGGGGTGCGATTCATCGTGCACTAGGTCAGCAGGAACGTTGATGATGCTACTATCCGGCCGCCATCTGCTGGAGTTCCTTCCAGAGGGGGCGCTCAAGAGGAATTCCGTGCTGCATGTTTTCGGCGCGAATGACGAGGGTTTGCTCACCGGGGTATCGAACCTTTTCTATGGCTGCGGCTGTCGATGACCGAAGAAACCGGATCGCCTCCTCTGCGGCTGCATCGGCCATGCGGCCGAAGCGCTCGTCGGAGCCAATGGCGACGAAGACCTGGGAGACCCCGGTTTCGCGCAGAGAGTCCGCAGGGATCTCCGCAGTGAGTTTGCCTCCGGAGAGCAGTGCGCCAATCAGATCGAGCATCAGGGACAGTCCTGCACCTTTCCAGTAGCCGATGGGCACCGCACGCTTCGTTGTCTCGATCGCGCCGGGATCGGTGGTGAACTGGCCTTCGGCATCGAATCCGCCAATGACCGGGAGCGGCTCACCACGCAGGCGATAGGCCTCGAGCGCCCCATACGAGAACTGCGACATGGCAATATCGAGCACCAGCGCGCCCGAGCTGCGCGGCACCGCCAGCACCAGAGGATTGTTGCCGAGGGTCGGGGTGGTGCCGCCCCAGGGCGGCAGGTT
>DATEPN010000229.1:0-6342 GCA_035273225.1 Acidobacteriaceae bacterium
GTGCGGCTGCAGGATTTCAGCGTGGTGAACACGCAGAGGATGCGCGGCCTGGGGATGCGCGGACACCTGCAAGGGGGACTGGATCGCGCCGGACACCTGCTCGTGCGATCGGAGATTGCGGCGCCGGGCGGCAGAGGCAGCGCCTTCGCGACGTGGTTTTCGCTCGCAGTGCCGGAGCTGAAGGCGCAACTGGTCTGCAGCAACGAAGGCGGAGACCAGCAGGCCATCGAAAGCGCCTGCGGCGCGTTTGCGAAGAACGAGGGCTACGGGTCGGCTGCAGATTTGGCTGCGGCGGTCTGGCCTGCGCCGCCGGCAAGTCCACCCGCATTACCCGCGGGCGTCTCGGTCGCGGCGAAGGACCGCTGGCAGGCGGCCAGCGTGACGATCGAAGGCAAGCCGCTCACCGTGGTCGTGGTCAACGGCGTCCAGTTGCAGGTGTACGGCCAGCAGTAAGGCTCAGGGCGCCTGCTCGCCGCGGCAGAGAGCGCAGATGGAGGCACCGTAGGTGTCAGCCTTGGCCGGGCCGATGCCGGAGACCTCGAGGAGTTGGGGGATCGTCTGCGGTCCCGCCGCCGCTACGTTCTTCAGAACCGCTTCGGAGAGGACGAAGAATGCGGGCTTGCCGGCGCGCGCCGCCACGTCCTTGCGCCAGGCGCGGAGTCGAGACTCCAGTTCTTCCTGGGCGGGGGACAGGTCCGCGATGCCGTCATGGTTGCGGCGAACGGATTTCTTCTTTGGCCGGGCGCGAGTCGCTGACGGCTCCTGTGCCGCGGCCAGCAGTACGCCCAGCGCTGGTGTGAAGGCCGCAGCGCGGCCCTCGGGGGTGATGGCCACCTTGCGCCAGCCGATCTCGCGGCCTTCGTCGTTGGTGAAGGTCTCCGACGAGAGCGTCACCAGACCGGCGCGCGCCAATCCGTCGAGCAGCACGTCGAACTCCGGCCGGCCGGCGGCGATTCGGGAATCCGTGAAGAGGCGCCCGGTGCTCTTCGAGCCCGCTTCGTCCAGCGTGCGCAGGAGGACGCGCAGGTCCCGCTCCTGATCCGCCGTGGGCTCGGCAAAGCGCTGGGCCTGGGCCTTTTCCGGGGCACAAAAATCACAATGGCCGCAGAGCCGGCTGGCTCCGGCATGATCGCCAAAGTGCCGCACCAGAGCCGCCATGCGGCACTGTGCCGTCTCCGCGAAGGCGATGATCTTCTCGAGTTCCGCACGGCGGTAGGCCAGCTGCACCTTATAGCCGGAGCGCCAGCCGAAGCCATCGACGAGGCGCACGGTGCCGTCGAGGGCGAGTTGGACGGCTCCCTGGGCGGCCAGCTTGTCCAGCACGCGGTCGAGGCTCTCGCGATCCATCCGCGCGCGCTCGCAGAGCAGTTCGGCGGGCTCGCAGTCCGCCGTGAGCAAACGGACCACGCGGTCGATGTCCTCAACCGGCGGGTAGTCGCGATCGAGAAAGCTCTCGTGAATCTTACGGTCGGCAAAGCTGTGCAGCAGAACGGCGCGGGCGGGCTGACCATCGCGGCCGGCGCGGCCAATCTCCTGGTAGAACGCCTCGACGGAGCCGGGCAGAGCTGCGTGGATGACGGTGCGGATGTTGGCCTTGTCGATGCCCATGCCAAAGGCGATGGTCGCGACGACGACTTCGAGCTTGTGTTCGAGAAAGGCGCGCTGGACGCTTTCGCGCACGGCCGGCTCGAGGCCGGCATGGTAGGCGGAGGCGGAGAATTCGCCGCCGAGTTGCTGCGCCAGTTCGTCGGCGGCCCTGCGCGACGGGGCATACACGATGGCCGGCCGGGCCCCCGGGGCGCGCAGGAACTGCTGGATGAATTCGGCGCGGCGCGGTTTCGACATTTCGACCACTTCAATGGCCAGGTTGTCGCGGCGGAATCCGTGCACGAACAGCTCAGGCTGCTCGAGCCCGAGCTGCGTCACGATGTCCTGCTGCACGGCGGGGGTAGCCGTCGCCGTCAGCGCGAGGATCGGCGCGGGGCGCAGCAGCGGCAGCACGCCGCCGAGGGAGCGGTAGTCGGGACGGAAATCGTGGCCCCATCCTGAAATGCAGTGCGCCTCATCGACGGCAATCAGCGCCGGCTTGCGGCGGGCGAGCATCTCCGGGAACCCGGGCACGCGCAGGCGCTCCGGCGCGATGAAGAGGAACTGCAGCGATCCGTCGAGGTAGGCGCGGCAGGCTTCGCGCGCCTGCTCGCGGGGCAGGCCGGAGTGGATGCGCGCGACGTGCAGGCCGCGCGCTGCGAGCTTCGCCGCCTGGTCATCCATGAGGGCAATGAGTGGACTGATGACCAGCGCTGTGCCGCTGCGGGCAATCGCAGGCAGCTGATAGCAGAGGCTCTTCCCCGCTCCGGTGGGCATCACCAGCAGGGCGTCACGTCCGGCGGTGACGGCGCGGCAAACGGCCTCCTGATTTTCGCGGAAACCGGAAAAGCCAAACGTGGCCTGCAGCAGAGCAAGGAGATTCATGGGCCGTTGCTCTATCCTCCCACGGCAGCGCGTGGAGAACGCGTCCCTGTGCAAAGCGCGTGGTTACACTTGGTACATGCCTCACGAGTCAGCAGGAAGTTTATTCGGAGAGTCGGGCATCGGCTCCGCGTCGGCCTCGGAGTGGATCACGGCGTACTGCGACGGCGGATCGCGCGGCAATCCCGGACCGGCGGGTTATGGCGTCTATATCGAGGGCCCGAACGGCCCGGTCGCGGAGCTGAGCGACTATCTGGGCAAGGTGACGAACAACGTTGCGGAATATTCCGGTTTGCTGGCGGCGGTCGAGTTCGCGCTGAAGAACGGGCACCGCAAGCTGCGCGTCGTGGCCGACTCCGAGCTGATGGTGAAGCAGATCCAGGGCCGGTACAAGGTGAACAGTCCCGACCTGCGCCCGCTGTACGAAGAGGCGAAGCGCCGGATTGCGCAACTGGAGGCTTTTCGCATCGAGCATGTGCTGCGGGGTAAGAATCAGAAGGCCGATCGGCTGGCGAACCTCGCGATGGATCGGGGCATGGGGCGGAGTCCGGAGCAGACCGGGGCGGCTCCTGCGCGGGCGCCGCGGCAGGAGCCGCCGAAGGTGCTCAAGGGGTACACCAAAGGCGGCGTGATCCACCTGATTGAGGGCGAATTGCCGGATGGCGTGTTTGTGAAGGTGACGGTGGACCGGCAGTAAAGGAGATTACGGCTTGCCTTCCCTTCTGACGCGTTGCGCCGTGACTGACGATCTGCCGCGGCTCACGGAAATTTACAACCACTATGTCGTGCACTCGCCGGCGACGTTCGATCTGCAGCCGAAGACCGTCGCGCAACGCGCAGAGTGGTTCGCGCAATTTGCACAAACGGGACGGTACCGGCTTGTGGTCGCGGAAGAGGCCGGCATCGTGGTCGGCTATACCGGAACCACGCGCTTTCGAGTGAAGCCGGCGTACGATCGGACCGTCGAAACGACGATCTACTGCGCTCCGGAGTCGGTGGGGCGCGGCATCGGCGCGCAGCTGTACGCGGCTCTGTTCGACGCGCTTGCGCAGGAGGACGTGCACCGTATCGTCGCGGGATTTGTGCCGCCGAACCCCGCTTCGGAAAAACTGCACCAGCGCTTCGGGTTCAAAACCGTGGGTGTCTTCACGGAACAGGGCTATAAATTCGGGCGCTACTGGAACGTGTGCTGGATGGAGCGAGCGCTGAAGATCTGACGCGTTAGCCCGCCAGTCTGGCCTTCACCAGGTCGCTGACTTGCCTGCCATCGGCCCGCTGGCCCAGTTCCGCGATGCGCGCCTGCACGGCTTTCATTGCCGGGCCCATGTCGCGGGGGCCGAAGGTGCCGGCGCCGACGACCTCATCGACGACCTTCTTCAGTTCCTCTTCGCCGAGGTTTTTTGGCAGATAGCTCTCGATGACCAGGATCTCGCGCGCTTCCTTGGCGGCCAGTTCGGGGCGGTTGCCCTTCTGAAACTGCTCGATGGATTCCTTGCGCTGCTTGATCATGGTCGCAAAGACCTGCTGCGCCTCGGCATCGGTCAGCGCCGAGCGCTTCTCCAGTTCGCGATTCTTAAGTGCCGCTTTTGCCATGCGCAGCGTGGACGTGCGCTCGAGGTCGTGCGCTTTCATCGCGGCAATCATGTCGTGATCCACCTGCTTCGTCAGTTCCATCGGGCCTCTCCCAAGCCTTTCAATTATAGAGAGAAATCCGCGTCCGCAGCGGCGGCTAAAATAGGAGTGAGGACACGCCATCATGATTCGTAAAACCAGGTTGTTTACGCCGGGCCCGACTCCCCTGCTGCCCGCCGCGCAGTTCGCGATGGCTGCGGCGGATATCCACCACCGCACGCCCGAATTTCGCGCCCTGTACGAGCGCGTGCTGAACCAGCTGAAAACCTTTGTCGGCACAAAGAACGATGTGCTGCTGCTCGCCTCGTCCGGCACAGGCGCCATGGAAGCCGCCGTTTCGAACCTGACCTCGCCCGGCGACCGCGTGCTCGTCCTCTCGGCCGGCAAATTCGGCGAGCGCTGGGAGGCGCTGGCGAAGGCCTTTGGCTGCCAGGTGGATCTGCTGAGCAGGCCGTACAGCGAGACGTTTTCCCTCGACGCGGTGAAGACGGCGCTCCGTCCGGAGACCAAGGCGGTTTTCGTCCAGGCGACGGAATCGTCCACCGCGATCCGTCACGACATCGAAGGCATCGCGCGCCTGCTGAAGGGCGCGGGCAGCCAGGCGCTGCTGATCGTCGATGCCATCACCGGCCTCGGTACGACGCGTCTCGACGTCGACGGCTGGGGCGTGGACGTGATCATCGGCGGCTCGCAGAAGGCCGTCATGATTCCGCCGGGCCTCGCGTATCTGAGCCTGAGCGACCGGGCGTGGAAGGCTGCTGAGACTTCGAAGAATCCGCGGTACTACTTCGATCTGCGCAAGGAGCGGAAGAACGCGCAGAAGGGCGAGTCGAGCTACACGCCGGCGGTCGCGCTGATTGCTGCGCTCGGCGCGGCGCTCGACTACATTGCTGCCCAGGGTGGAGGCGATCTCGCCGCGGGACGCGACGCGCTCATCGACAACGCGGAGACGTGCGCCGCGATGACGCGCGCTGCCGTGCAGGCGCTGGGGCTGGAACTCTTCGGGAGCGGTCATTACTCGGCGGCGGCGACTGCCGTCGTGGCTCCGGCCGGGGTGGACTCCGGCGTGATCGTGAAGGAGCTGAAGAGCCGCTTCGCCGCGATCGTGACAAACGGCCAGGGCGACATGAAGGGCAAGATCTTCCGCATCGCCCACATCGGCTTGTTCGACTACATGGACACCATCGCGATCATCGGCGCGCTCGAGCAGGTGGCCGCAACGAAGCTCAACCTGCGTGGCTTCGCCTTCGGCAAGGGGCTGGCGGCGGCGCAGCAGGTTTTTGCGGAGCGCAGCGGCAAGCCGGCAACGACGAAGGCGCTGGAACCAGAGCTGGTCAAGGCGTAGCACAAGCCGTCGCGCAGATTCCGGATTTCTCCTGCGAATCTGCGCGACGATCCGGCTCCATATCCCCATCACTGCGGAAAGGAAAAGATGAAAGTCGTACTCGCGGAAAAAGTGTCTCCCGCAACTCTGGCGGTCTTCCAGGCGGAGCCTGGCTGGAGCGTGCTCACCCACGATCAGGTGAAGAACCTGCCCGAAGCGCTGGCCGATGCGGACGCGCTGGTGGTGCGTTCGGCTGTTCAGGTGGACGATGCGCTGATGTCCGCGGCGCCGAAGCTGCGCGTCATTGGCCGCGCCGGCGTTGGCGTGGACAACATCGACGCCGATGCGGCCACCCGCCGCGGCATCGTGGTGATGAACACTCCCGGCGCGAACGCGATTGCGGTCGCCGAGCTGGCCATTGGCCTGATGATCGGGCTCGCGCGGCAGATTCCCCGCGCCAATGACACCATGCACGCCGGGAAATGGGAGAAGAAGTCGCTCCAGGGGGGCGAACTGCGCGGTAAGAAGCTCGGCATCCTCGGACTGGGCCGCATCGGCATTGAAGTGGCGCGGCGAGCGCGCAGCTTTGGCATGGAGTTGCTGGGCCATGACCCGTTCGTCTCCGCTTCGATCGCGCGCGAAAACGGCATCCGGCTAGTGTCGGCGGAAGAGCTGTTCTCGCTCTCCGAGTTCATCACACTGCACGTGGGCCTGACGCCGCAAACGGCCGGGATCATCAACCGCGAGACGATTGGCCTGATGAAGAAAGGCGTGCGCATCGTGAACTGCGCGCGCGGCGAGCTGGTGGTCGAGAAGGATCTGGCTGAAGCGCTCGAGAGCGGCCAGGTTGCGGGCGCGGCTCTGGACGTCTTCCACCAGGAGCCGCCGAAGGATTCTGTCTTCGCGCCGCTCGAGAA
>DATEPN010000230.1:0-11020 GCA_035273225.1 Acidobacteriaceae bacterium
GATTCCATCTTCATTTTCATTCTGGCGCTGGTCCTGGTCGGACCGAAAAAGCTGCCGGAAGTCGCACGACAGGTGGGCAAGCTGCTCGCCGAATTCCGGCGCGCCAGCAATGAATTCAAGTTCCAGATTCAGGAAGAGATCCGGAACATGGAAGAGGACGAGCGGCGCAAGAAGCTGGAGGAGAGCCGGGCCGCAACAGCCGCAGCAGCGAAGTCTGAGGAGATTCCGCCTCCGCCGGAGATTGTGGCTCAGACACCCACCTCGCTGGAGGAGTCGACACCAACCATTCAGCCGCCGTCGGAGGGCGAGACGGTGAGCACGGGACGCCCGTTTGCCACGCCGGCTGAGGAGCCGCTGCCGGTTTCGCCGGAGCTGGCGCTGAACTCAGCGGACCTGGTGGAAGAAGCCACAACGCCGGACGCCGTGCACTCGAACGGCAACCATCCGCTCGCCGGAGACGTTTCCGAGCACGAATCCGTACACCATGATTGAGACCGCCGAGGACAAGAGGGATATTGTCGACCGCGCGCGCGCGGCTGTTTCCGAACGCGCCGAACTGCCGGGCATGAGCCTGCTGGAACACCTGCAGGAATTGCGGCGTCGGATCGTCCACTCGGCGCTGTACCTGCTGGGCGGGTTCTTCGTTGCGTGGTACTTCCACGATCAGATCTACGGCTACATGGAGCGGCCGGTGAAGCTGTCGCTGCTGCGGCACCACATGAATCCGCAGCTGAACTATCTGAATCCAGTGGACGGCTTCAACATGTACCTGAAGATCAGCTTCATGGCGGGATGCATCATCGCGTCGCCGTTCGTGCTGTATCAGGTATGGCTGTTCATCTCGCCGGGGTTGTACCGCCAGGAGAAGCGCTATGTGACGCCGTTCATGATGGCGACCGTGGGCCTGTTCCTGGCAGGGGCATGGTTCGGCTATCACTGGGTATTTCCGGGGGCGCTGGACTTTCTCTTCACCTTCAACAAAGACTTCAATCCGCTGATCGAAATCAACGAGTATACGGATCTGTTTCTGACCGTCATTCTTGGTCTGGGCGCCACGTTCGAGCTGCCCATCCTCGTGATGTTCCTGTCCCTGTTCGGCATCGTGAGCCCGCGATTTCTCTGGAAGAACATTCGTTATGCGATCCTGCTGATTTTTATCGTGGCGGCGGTGATCGCGCCGACTCCGGATGTGCTGACTATGTGCGTATTCTCTGCTCCGATGCTGGTTCTGTATCTGGTCAGCATCGGCGTGTCGTACATGGTGCATCCGGTGACGCGAAAGAAGCGCGCGGCCAAGGCGGCCACGTGAGGTTCTCCGCAATGATTGCGATCCCAGGGATTCTGCTGTGCGCCGCTCTGGCGTTTCTTCAGACGTCGACGCAGAAGAGTCAGACGCTGCCGCAATGTGACGGAGCGAAGGCGCTCGCGTACACGCGGCAGTACGTGGAGGCGACCGGTCCGCGCTGGGTTGGGAGCCCGGGACACGCAAAAGCGGAAGCCTTCATCAAGGCGCAGTTCCGGCACGACGACCTCGTCGAGGATACGTTCACGACGAATACGCCCGCCGGGCCAATGACCATGCACAACTTCGTCGTGAAGTTCCCGGGGAAGAAGGATGGGATCATCATCCTGGCGACGCATTACGAGACCAACTACCCGCTGCGAAATATTCATTATGTGGGCGCCAACGACGGCGGCTCGACGACTGGGCTGCTGATGGAAATCGCGAATTCTCTGCGGGGCAAGCCCAACGACGGCTACAGCGTGTGGCTGGTGTTCACGGACGGCGAAGAGGCGATCAGGAGTTGGTCGGACACGGATTCTGTCTATGGCAGCAAGCATCTGGCGGCGCAGTGGCAGGCCGACGGGACGCTGAAGCGGATCAAGGCTTTTCTGCTGGCGGACATGCTGGGTGACAAGGACCTGAACATCCAGCGCGATATGAACTCGACGCAGTGGCTGGAGGATCTGGTCTACGAGGCGGCCTCGCAGTACGGATGGCAGTCGCACTTCTTCGAGAACAAGACCATGGACGAGGATGACCATATTCCGTTCATGAAGCGGGGCGTGCCGTGCGCCGATCTGATCGATCTGGATTATGGGTACGACAACTCCTTCTGGCACACCGAACAGGACACCCTGGACAAGATCAGCGCGAAGAGCCTGACGATCGCCGGCGACACGCTGCTGGAGACAATTCGGCTGCTGAACCAACGATAGGAGAGCATGCCTCCCCACTGGATCGTATTTTCGATCGCCGTCGCGGCTCTACTCGCGGTGGACATGCTCGTCCTGCAGCGTCGCGGGAAGCCTGTGTCGGTGAGGAGCGCGTGGCTGTGGACTGGATTTCTGGCGCTGCTGGCCGGTGCCTACGCTCTCTGGATCGGCGCGACCCGGGGCAAGCAGCACGGCATCGAGTTTGCGACCGGGTATCTGATTGAAGGCTCCCTCAGCGTCGACAATCTGTTTGTTTTTTTGCTGCTGTTTCGGTCCTTCAAGCTGGATGGGGAGCAGCAGCGGCGCGTCCTGCTTTGGGGGGTGCTGGGGGCGATTGTCCTCCGCGGCGTGATGATTGTCGCAGGGACGGCGCTGCTCTCGCGCTTTGAGTGGGTGCAGTATTTGTTCGGCGTCATTCTGGCTGTTGCCGCTGTGCGGTTGCTGTTCGAGCATCCAGGAGCCGAGCCGGCACGCGGTCCCGTGCACTGGATTCAGAAGCGCTGCCTGGGATACGGCGGCGGCGAGCGCCTGGCGCTGCGATCGCTGCTGCTGGTGATCGCGGCGGTCGAAGCTACGGATCTGCTGTTCGCCGTGGACTCGATTCCGGCGGTGCTGGCGGTGACGCGCGATTCCTGGATCGCCTTCACGTCCAACGTCTTTGCTGTGCTTGGCCTGCGTTCGCTGTACTTCGCGCTCTCCTCGATGCTGGACCAGTTCCACCTGCTGCATTACGGCCTCGCCTGCATTTTGGGGTTCGTGGCCTTTAAGATGCTGGCGGCACGGTGGATTGAAATTCCAGCGCTGCTCTCTCTGCTGATCATCCTGGTTATCCTTGGGTTATTTGCCATACTTAGCCGGTTATTAGCAGGCCCAGCAACGAAGCAGCGGCGCGTCACCGACGATTCGCGCTGACTTAGATTTCGGATATATATTTCCTGTAAGTAGGTCAGGCCGCTGCTCGCGGAGGACGAATGAAAGTCGGCATTCTTGGCTCAGGGATCGTCGCGCAGACCCTGGGTACTGGTTTTCTGCAATATCGCCACGAGGTCATGGCTGGCACCCGAGATCAGACAAAACTGGCCGAGTGGGCCACGGCGCACCCGAAGGGATTTCTCGGCAGCTTCAGGGATGCGGCCGCTTTTGGCGAAGTGGTGGTGCTCGCAGTGAAGGGCTCAGCGGCGGCTGCAGCGCTTCGCGAAGCCGGGGCCGAGGCGCTGGCCGGCAAAGTCATCATCGATGCAACCAACCCGATCGCAGATGCGCCCCCGGTGAATGGCGTGCTGCCGTTCTTCACCGATTACAGCGAATCGCTGATGGAGAAGTTGCAGCGCGAGTTTCCCAAAGCGCGGTTCGTGAAAGCGTTTAACTCTGTCGGCAACACGCAGATGGTCAATCCCCAGTACGCAGAGGGGCGCCCAACGATGTTCATCTGCGGCAATGACGGGCCAGCGAAGAAGACGGCCGCCCGGATCCTGGATCAGTTTGGCTGGGAGGCAGCCGATATGGGTCCGGCGGAGGCAGCGCGCGCGATCGAACCGTTGTGCATTCTTTGGTGCATCCCGGGCTTCACTCGCAACGAGTGGACTCACGCGTTCAAACTGCTGCACAAATAAGAGAGCGCTCACTGGGCTTTCCGGCACATCAGTGAAGACGTGTGCCAGCCGGCGAGATTGTACTGTCGGCAAAGTTTCCGGAAGCCAGATCAAAACAGTTCTTGCCAGCGCTGGGCTGTGGGCCTAGTATGCAGCCTGCCCCTGAGAACAATTCTCTGTTCCCCTGCTGCCTCCCCCGAGACCGCTCCTCTTTTGGGCAAATGACAAATCGAAAGCCAGGAGGCTCATTGTGAGGAAACTCTGTCCCGCATTGCTGGGAATCTCTCTCGCCGTTACCGGGTTCGTACCCGCGATGGCTCAGGATGCTTCATCGGACGCATCTTCGATGCCGAAGGTGCTGCACATTACGCGCGAATTTATCAAGCCGGGAAAGCGCGGCTCCATGCACGACAAATCGGAAACAGCGTTCGTGCAGGCGTCGATGCGAGCGAAATATCCGACGCACTATTTTGCGGTCAATTCGATGTCCGGAAGTTCCCGCGCGCTGTACATGTTCGGATTCGATTCGTTTGCGGCCGTGCAGAAAGACAATGAAATGACGAGCGCCAACGAGTCGCTCGCCGCGGCCTATGACAAAGCGGAAGTGGCGGATGGCGACCTGCTCTCCGGAATCGACGATTCCTACTGGGTGTACAACACTGAGCTGAGTTATCACGCAAAGCGCGATCCCGGGCGGCTGCGTTACCTGGAGATTTCTTCGTACCACGTGAAACCTGGCCACAACGGAGAGTGGGAAGAGATCGTGAAGATGGTGCAGGCAGCGTATGACAAGGCTGGCACGAGCGCGCATTGGGCCATTTACGACCTCACATTCGGTGGGGAGGGCGGCATGCACCTGGTGTTGACCGGCCGGCATTCGCTCGATGAGATCGATCAGGGTTTCGCAGAGGATAAGAAGTTCGGCGAGGCGATCGGCGAAGAGGGGATGAAGAAGCTCGAAGCGCTCGAGGCGTCGGCGATCGACTCTTCCAGCCATCAACTGATGGCCGTTAACCCGCGGCAAAGCTATCCGGACGACGACTGGGTGAAGGCCGACCCGACGTTCTGGAAGCCGAAGCCAATGTCACCCGGCGCTGAGAAGAAGGTCAGCCTGCCGGAAAAGCACACCACGCAGTAGCTAAGTAGCGAATCACCCGGTCGCGTCGCAGCGCGATGGGCCGGGTGAGCTCCGCCGATCAGAAATCCTCAAAGAGAACGCCGTCGCCACGCATCACGGAATGGTGGCCGAAGAGGGCGTCGTCGCGCTGCGGGAAGTCGTTGCGGTAGTGGGCGCCGCGGCTTTCTTCGCGGGCAAGTGCAGAGGCGACGATCATTGCGCCCACTGCCCGGAGGTTGTGCAACTCAATTCCCTGCCGGCTGGAGGTTTCAGGGAGCTGTTCGCCGAGCGTGTCCAGTTCCTGCTGTGCCGCGCGCAGGCCGGCTCCGTCGCGGAGGAGCCCGGCTTTCTCCCACATCGTGCGCTGCAGCCGTTCACGGATCGAGGGGAAATCGGCCTCAGCAAAGAGGAAATCGACGCGCGGATCGGGCTGACTGACAGCCAGGGCGGACTGCTCGAGCATGGCTTCCGCAGCGCGCGCGCCGAAGACCAGACCTTCCAGCAGCGAGTTGCTGGCGAGCCGATTGGCTCCGTGTACACCGGTGCAGGCGGCCTCTCCGGCAGCGTAGAGACGCTGCAGTGAGGTTCGGCCGTGGACGTCGGTGCGGATGCCGCCCATCAGGTAATGGGCGGCGGGGCGGACGGGGATGAGATCGCGGCGCAGATCCAATCCATGCTGCGCGAGAAAACCGGAGATGCCCGGGAAGCGCGTGGCGGGATCGATGCCGGTGACGTGGCGCATGTCGAGATGGACAGGCAACTGCTCGCCTTCGGGACCGATGCCCTCGCGAGTGATGGCTCGCGCCACCACGTCGCGAGGAGCCAATTCCAGAAGCGGGTGATAGCGCTCCATGAATCGCTCGCCCTGGGCGTTGCGTAGGTACGCGCCTTCCCCGCGGAGAGCTTCGGAGAGGAGAAAGCGCTGAACGCCGGGCAGGCTGAGCGCGGTGGGGTGGAACTGGTAAAACTCCATGTCGGCGACTTCAGCACCAGCGCGCCAGGCCATGGCGATCCCGTCACCGGTGGCGACGAGGGGGTTGGTGGTGTCGCTGTAGACCTGTCCTGCTCCTCCACTGGCCAGCAAAACGGCGCGAGCGCGGACGGTATAGGGTTGCCCTTCGCGATCCATCAGGCCGACACCGGCCACCACGCCTTCCTGGAGCATGAGGTCGAAGGTGGTGGTCCACTCGAGCAGCGTAATGTTCTCGATGGAGCGGGCGTGCCGCAGGAGTGAACGGCCGATCTCAGCGCCGGTGGCATCGCCATGCGCGTGAAGGATGCGATTGCGGCTGTGGGCGCCCTCGCGCGTGAGCATTAAGTGGCCGTCTTCGCGGTCGAAGTCAGTACCCCACCGGAGTAATTCTTCGACGCGCCGGGGGCCTTCCTCGACGAGCACACGCGCGGCTTCGCGATTGACCAGGCCGTCGCCTGCATTAATGGTGTCTTCGAGGTGCAGTTCGATGTCTTCTTCGCCGCTGATCGCGACAGCGATGCCGCCCTGCGCGTAAGAAGTGTTGGATTCCCCCAGGGCTTCTTTGGTGACGACCAGGACGCGGCCACCGTGAGCGGCAAGTCCGATAGCGGCGCGGAGTCCGGCAATCCCCGCGCCAACGATTACGTAATCTGTTTCCTGCTGAGGAGCCATCCGATTTCAGGCTATCGTAAGCTGGCCTGGAACGCAGGCGTTCCACGGTGTCCGATAGCTGACGCGCGCTCGCCTTGCTTTACTCTGGATGCACCTTGGAAATCAAGACAATTGCGGTCAAGACGGCGACGGTCGAGTATCCCGTCCACGTGGGGCATGGACTCTTTGGTGCAATCGCGGGTGCAGCGATCGAGCACAAGACATCGCGTCGTGTTTTCGTGCTCACCAGCTCAGAAATCTGGCGCTTGTGGGGAGAGAAGTTTCTTGCGGCGTTCGCGAAGGAGGCGCAGCCGACGGTGCTGTTCCTGCCGGCGGGAGAGCGGTTCAAGCGAATCGCCCAGGTGGAACGGCTCGCGGTGGAGATGGCCGGGGCGGGAGCGGATCGGTCGTCGCTGCTGATTGCCTTCGGCGGGGGAATCGTCGGTGATGTTGGCGGATTTCTGGCGGCGATTTACATGCGCGGCATCGATTATTTGCAGGTGCCCACAACGTTTCTCGCCCAGGTCGATTCATCTGTCGGCGGCAAAACCGGCGTGAATCTCACAGTCGGCAAGAACCTGGTTGGAAGCTTTCATCATCCACGGCAGGTGTTTGCGGACATCGATGTGCTGCAGACGCTTCCGGAGCGTGAGTTGCGTGCAGGATTGTTTGAGAGCATCAAGGCCGGCATTATCCGCGATGCGCTGCTCTTCCGGTTCATGGAGCAGAATCCCGGGGCGATTCTCGCTCGCGAGCCGGAGGCGCTGGAGCGGGTGATCGCGGCCTCGATCCGGATGAAAGCGGATGTAGTCGGGATCGACGAGCGCGAATCGGGGCTGCGGATGATTCTGAACTTCGGCCACACCATCGGCCACGCTATTGAGGCAGCGACCGGATACCGGCGATTGCTGCACGGCGAGGCGATCGCGTGGGGAATGCTGGCGGCACTGCGGATTGCTCTCGCACGGCAGACCGTCGGGCAGGATCATGCCGAGCGCATCGAGAAGACGATCCAGGCGTACGGGCCGTTGCCTGGCTTTCAGGTTACCCCGGAGAAACTGCTGGATGCAGCCGGCCGCGACAAGAAGAATCGCGCGGGCCGGCGGCGGTTCGTTCTGCCCCAGGGGATCGGCGACGCGGTGGTGGTGGAAGATGTGAGCGACGACGAGATGGGGTCCGCCGTGGAGTGGGTGCTGCGCGAAGCGCGGAAGCAGACGACGGCAGAAGGCACAGGGCTCAGGGCAGAACAATAAGCTTCTCGGGCCTGTGCGCGTGCGGCTTAATCGACGGCCATCGAAAGCTGGTGGCGAAGGTCCGCGCCGCGCACCCAGAAGATGACGTCAGTGGCGATGTTGGTCGCGTGATCGGCGATGCGCTCCAGGTTGCGCGAAATCAGGATGGCGGCCAGCGCCTGGTCGGCGAGTTCAGGATGCTCCTGAATCACCTTTGTCAGGTCGGTGATGGCGACGCGGTTCATCCGATCAATCTCGTCGTCCATTTCACGGACTGACTCGGCAAGCAGCGCGTCTCCGTCGAGCAGAGACTGCACGGCGCTGCGGATCATCCGGGTGGCGAAGGCACCCATTCCGGCGATGTCCACGGGAAGGTCGACCGGGTCGTGATCGAGATGGTCGAGAGCCCGAATCGCGATGCTGACAGCCATGTCGCCGATGCGTTCCAGGTCGGCGTTGATCTTGATGACCGCGAGGATGAAGCGCAGATCGATGGCCATGGGCTGCTCCCGGGAGAGCAGTTCGTAGGCCATGTCGTCCACTTCGCGCTGCGCGGTGTTAATGGCGGTTTCGTTGTCGCGGACGTACTGGCAGAGGCTCGGGTCGCGCTGCAGCCACGCTTCGACGGCGGACTCGACAGCCTGCTGCGAAAGCGCAGCCATGGCCAGCAGCTTGTCTTTCAGCGCGGCGAGTTGCAGATGAAAATGGATCCGCGGCAAATCAGCCTCCTGGGGTCAACCTCGTGCGTTGCGATGCAGTGCGGCTCGAAACATCGACCGATTTCTGTATTGTGCATCGGCGCAGATCAAAGCAAAGCAAATTCAGGACCATGCCGTTACTTTTCTGAGTCGCGCCTGGAAGATTGGACGGCGCTGCGCGAGGGCGGGAAGCAGAGTGTTCAGCTGAGACGCTTCTCGGCCTCCTGCGCCGCCTCGAACATCTGGTCGAACGACTCGATCGCATAGAGCACCTTCTGCTCTTCGGATACAAGGAACTTCTGCTCCAGCACCTGATCGAGGTTGAAGTCGCGAATCTCAGGGCGGCGCTCGATGACGTGGGTTCCCTCCCCGTGCGAGGAGATCAGGCCGCTGCCGTAGAGCTTGATTCTGCCTTTCTGACGAATGACGCCGAATTCCACCGTGAACCAGAAGAGCCGGCCCATTTTTTCGAGTTTGTCTTTGTCGTCCATCAGGCGGGCGCAGACGCGACCGTAGTGCTGCAGGAAATCCGCGAAGACGGGATGCGCGTGCATGGGCACATGGCCGAAGACGTCGTGGAAGATATCCGGTTCGGGCGTGTATTCCATGGATTCACGGCTGCGGATGTAGGTGGTCGTCGGAAACTGGCGCGCGGCCAGCATTTCGAAGAACGCGTCGGGCGGCAGGAATCCGCTGACCGGCGTTGCGTTCCAGCCGGTGCGCGGTCCGAGGCGACGGTTGACGTCGGCGAGGTTCGGAATGGTGTCTTCGCGCAGGCCGATCTGATGGAAGCCGTCAAGATACTCCTGGGCGGCGTGTTCCTGGAGCTGCGGCATGCGGCGGCGGACCAGCTCGGCCCAGACGGAATGCTGTTCCTGCGTGTAGGCGTTCCAGTCCTGCTGGATGAGGAACGGCTGAGCCACCCTGAGTTGGTTGTCGGCGCCGCTGACCGGATTCATGGAATGCACCCCCGGCAAAACGTATGAGAATTTCACCCGGGGTGCAGAGCTGTCAACGGGTCCGGCCGGCGTCCAGGACGTCGGCTCGTTCGATCAGTAGCGGCAGACGAAGCGGGTCACGGCAGCGGCTCCTCCCGGTAGAGCCGGACGGTGTGACGCAGGCTAACGACGATCACGGTAGCAAACATGCAGACAGAAGCGATCAGGCCGCCGATGTCGAAGAGCAGCCAGCGATGGCTGAAGAGCGTGGCCCACGGATCTCGCAGGAGCGCAAGGGTGCCGACGATGAGCAGGATGCGGATCTCTGTGGGGCCGAAGAGGCCCTGCGACATTTCGAACCGGGAGAGGGTGTAGGTAGCGAGGTAGCATTCGCCGGAGAGCAGCAGGAAAGCGACGAGCATCGCCATCGCGATCTGCCAGTGCAGAAAGCCGGAACAGGCGAGACCGGTCATGAGGGCGGTGGCACCCAGAATGTCGACGATGTGGTCGACATAGAAGCCGAAACGGGGGCGCTGCTGCCGGCGCACGCGGGCGAGGGTGCCGTCCAGACTGTCGCCCAGCCAGTTAAGGACGATACAGGCAACGACGAACAGCAGCGCCAGACGGTGGTGGCGAGCGACAGCATAGAAAATGCCGGCGGCAATCTGTGCGGCAAAGCCCAGGGCGGTCAGGTGGTCGGAGGTGATCCTGCGGGGGGCGCGCCGGGCCATCGCTTCGAGGACACGTTTTTCAGCTGCGGCCGTGAATGAGCGGTTCACGCGAACTGCGGAGGCGAACCCGGCGTGGCGGCTTGGAGCGGCAATCGGTGCGGACATGGCAGTTTCCTTTCCGGAGAATCAGGGGTGAATCGCACGGCAGACGGAGCGCAGCGTGAAAGCGAGCGAGTCGCGCGGGACCGATTCGATGTAGGGGCCAATGATCCAGCCGAGACCCGCAGGAATAGAGCGCGTCAGGGAGACGGACTCGATCTGCAGGTAGAGGCCGCCGTCAGCCTGCTCGGCGGTCCACCAGGTATCGAGCGCCCAGAGAAAGCCGTGGTCCTCCGAAGGAGTGAGGGGATGCTCGCTGGGCGAACCGGGCGAGGCGATCTCCGCGATGCGGGTGGACCGGGAAAAGCTCGAGGCGTGGTGAGGGTCGGGATTTGTGAAGGTGACGTCGTAGGTCGTGTCCAGCACGACTGTGATGACATGCTTCTGACGTACCCGGAGCTTCACGTGAAAACGGTCGCCCTCATGCGCGAGGATGTCCGCAGTGACGACCTGTGGCGAGAAGATAGTGGGGTAAGCGGTGTAGTTCTGGAGCACTCGATTGAAGTCGGCGGATGTGGCTCCGGCCACAAAGGCCGATCCGCGCCAGTGGTGGAGGAGGGCGCCGGGGAGATGGCCATCGTTTGGAGGGGTGAGCCGCTCGATGAGGACCTGCCCCTGCCGAAGCCGCTGCCGCGCTGAGAGATCCAGGAGAGGTTCCGCCGCGCGATGCTGCTGGATCGAGGCAACGTACTGGTCGAAGGCGGCGGCGGCGGCCGGGCTGGGCTGGTCAGCCCGGATCGAAAGCGGAGCGGCCAGGGAAGCGGTCAGTGCA
>DATEPN010000231.1:0-2353 GCA_035273225.1 Acidobacteriaceae bacterium
TCGGCATGGAGTTGCTGGGCCATGACCCGTTCGTCTCCGCTTCGATCGCGCGCGAAAACGGCATCCGGCTGGTGTCGGCGGAAGAGCTGTTCTCGCTCTCCGAGTTCATCACACTGCACGTCGGACTCACGCCGCAGACCGCCGGCATCATCAACCGCGAGACGATTGGCCTGATGAAGAAAGGCGTGCGCATCGTGAACTGCGCGCGCGGCGAGCTGGTCGTCGAGAAGGATCTGGCTGAAGCGCTCGAGAGCGGGCAGGTCGCCGGCGCCGCGCTGGACGTCTTCCACGAGGAGCCGCCGAAGGATTCTGTCTTCGCGCCGCTCGAGAACGTCATCCTGACGCCGCACATCGCCGGATCGACCGCCGAAGCCCAGGAAGCGGTCGGCGTACAGATCGCGCTCCAGGTTCGGGAGTACCTGAAATCCGGCGTGGTGCAAAATGCAGTCAACCTGCCGTCGCTGACGCATGAGGAATACGAGGAACTGGCGCCCTACATGAAGCTCGCCGAGCGCCTGGGCACCTTCCTCGGACAATTCCCGAAGGGCAGCATCGACAGCATCTCGATGACGTACCACGGCCGCCTTGGCGAACTGAAGACCGAACTGATCCGCAACAGCGCCATCGCCGGCGTGCTCGCGCACCTCGAGCAGGTGAACCGGATCAACGCGGCTTCAGTCGCGGCTGAGCGCGGCATTCGCCTGCACGAGGAGAAGAAAGAAACACCCGTGGGCGGAGCCGGAACGGTGCTGCAAATTTCGCTGCACACGGCCGAAAGCACGATCGATGCCAATGGCGCCGTGCTGCACGGGGACTCGCCGCAGCTGCTGCACCTGGACGGCATCGACATCGAAGCGCCGCTGCAGGGGACGCTGCTCGCCATCCGGAACAAGGACGTGCCGGGCGTGATCGGCCGCATCGGCACGATTCTCGGCGAGCACAAGATCAACATCGCGAACTTCGCTCTGGGCCGCGCCGACGACAAAGGCGCAGCCACGGCGCTGGCGGTGCTGCAGATCGATGGGCAGGTGAGCGATGCTGTGATCAGGGAGTTGCGCTCGGTCGAGGCCATCACCGGCGTTCGCCAGGTGACGCTGCAGGAGAGCTGAGCCGCCGCGGGATGGGGCATCAGAACGGGCATCAGTAGAATAGGAGCAGGGACGCTCAGCGGTTCGAAGCGATCCCTGCCCGATCTCAGCATCCTGAAGGACACGTTTGTGCCGCTCTACGAATACCGCTGCAAAAGCTGCGGACACCAGTTTGAGAAAATTCAAAGCTTCAGCGCTCCGGAAGAGAAGGAGTGCCCCCAGTGCCGCGGCGAAGTGGAGCGCCTGCTCTCGGCGCCGGCGATTCAGTTCAAAGGCTCCGGCTGGTACGTGAGCGACTACGCCAAAAAAGGCGGCGGCTCGATGAAGGCCTCCGCCGACGGGGCGAAGCCGGAGTCACCTTCCAGCGACAAGCCGGCTGCGTCCGGCGACAGCAGCAGCAAGTCGCCCACCAATCCGGCTCCGTCCACAGGCAAGAGCGAGTAGCAGCGAATCCCCGCGCCTCGCCGTGTCATCGAAAAAGCAGACCAACGATGGAGGTTCTGCATGACACAGAGACTGAACTACGCCTCCGCTTCTCCTGAGGCGTTGCGGCCCAACTATGAAGCCGGCCGTTACCTGCGCTCCAAAACTACGCTGGAACCGGCGCTGCTGCACCTGGTCGATCTGCGCGCTTCGCAGATCAACGGCTGCGCCTTCTGTATCGCTATGCACTGGCGCGAGGGCAAGGAAGAGGGCCTCAGCGACGATCAGTTGCACGGCCTCGCGGCGTGGCGCGAAGCGTCGTGGTACTCCGAACGCGAGCGCGCCGCTCTGGCGTGGACCGAGGCGCTCACGAATGTGGCGCAGACGCATGTGCCGGACGACGTCTACGAGCTGGTTCGCAAGCACTTCACGGAGCGCGAACTGGTGGATCTGACGCTGGCCATCAACACCATCAATTCCTGGAACCGGTTCAACGTGGCCTTCCAGACGCCGCCGGAAAATGCTGCCACGGTCATCGAATCGCTGAAGTCGGGTGCACGGGTCTAGACGAGTATCTAACCCGGGGATCTAGCCAGGGATCTCCTGGCCCTCGAGCTGCAGCGATAGCTCTTCCCATTCCGCGTTGAGCAGCGCTTGTTGTTTGCGCAAAGCCTCCAGCTCTGCGGACAGGCGCTGCGTCTCCTCGGCGCTGACGAAGACGCCAAGCGCCTGCTCGGTATCGGCCAGCGACTGCTCGACGCGCGGAATCTCCTGCTCGACCTGCGCGAGGCGTTCCTGCATCTGCCGCAGCTTAATCGGATTCATGCGTTTGACGGCGGCGG
>DATEPN010000232.1:0-3016 GCA_035273225.1 Acidobacteriaceae bacterium
CGAGAACAAGTGCGTCTGCTTCCACTGCTCCAACCTGCCGAAGCACTTCTTCGCTGATGTCGTGATGGATTTCCAGGCGATCATCGCGGGCACCGTGGGCAAGGAGAACACCTTCGGCACCTGCGTGGGCCGCGTGAAGCCAGGGAACATGACGTACGTCCGCTTTTCGACCGACGACTACAAGGGCAAGATCCGCGGGTATGTCGGCGAGGGTGAGTTCACGAACGATCCGCTGGAAACGTTCGGCGGAGCCGGCGTCGCGAAAATCCCGCAGTTGCAGAAGCTCCTCCACGAAATCTGCGAACAGGGCTTCGAACACCACGTTGCCGCCAACTTCTCCCACGTTGCCAGCCCCGTCTACGAGGCAGCCATCCGCTACCTCGGCTGGGAAATGCACTGGCACGAGAGGGCCGGTAGCCGGTAGCGAGTAGCTGGTAGCAAAAGCGAAGCGGCCGGATGCTTCCGGCCGCTCTTGCTGTTTCTGACAACGAATCATTAACAACTAAGAACTGCTTTTCAGCGCCAGCTGCACGAGCGTCTTCTGCTCCATCTCGTGCGCCTTGGCCGAGCCGGTTGCGGGGCTTGCTGCTGCGGAGCGCTTGACGGTGAGAATCTGCCGATTCGCGAACAGCCGCTTCAACCGCGGCAGCACGAACCACAGCGCGCCCATGTTCGACGGCTCCTCCTGCACCCAGACGATTTCGCGCGCCGCAGGATGCGCCTCCACCGCCGCCTTCAGTTCCGCCTCCGGCCATGGATACAGCTGATCCATGAAAATGATCCCCGTCGTAGCATCCTTGCGTTTGTTCCGCTCCACGCGCAGCTCATGCCCGATCTTTCCTGTCGCCAGCAGCAGCCGCTGAGAATTTTGCACCTGGGTCTCCGGGATCACCGGCAGGAACCGCGCGCGCGAGAAGTCCTCAATCGGCGACACAGCGTCCGGGTGCCGCAGCATGCTCTTCGGCGTGAACACCACCAGCGGCTTGCGCCATTTCCGCAGCGCCTGCCGTCGCAGCAGGTGAAAATACTGCGCCGCATTCGACGGCTGCGCGATCTGGATATTGTCGCGCGCCGCTAACTGGAGGTAGCGCTCCACACGCGCACTCGAGTGCTCCGGACCCTGGCCTTCATACCCGTGCGGCAGCAGCATCACGACGCCACTCAGCAGTCCCCATTTGTCCTCCGCGGCCGCGATGAACTGGTCGATGACGATCTGCGCACCGTTGGCAAAATCGCCGAACTGCGCTTCCCACAGCACCAGCGCCTCGGGATAATCGCGGCTATAGCCGTACTCAAACCCGAGCACGCCCGCCTCCGACAGGATCGAGTTGTAGACGCTGAAGGGCGCCTGGTTCGGATCGAGATGGTTCAGCGGAATCCACCGCTGCTCGTTTTCGATGTCGATGAGCACGCTGTGCCGCTGGTTGAAGGTGCCGCGCTGGCTGTCCTGCCCGCTCAGCCGCACCGGTGTGCCGCCCAGCACCAGCGACCCAAACGCCACCGCCTCGGCCATGCCGTAGTCGAACGGATGCTTGCCCTGGCCCATGGCCGAGCGCTGGTCGAGCAGCTTTTTGATTTTCGGGTGGATGTGGAAGCCGTCCGGATACGCGGTCAGCTTCTCTACGATGCTCTGCAGGGTCGCCCGATCCAATCCAGTGTCGCCCTCGAACTCCTCTTTGTAGCGTCCACCGAAGTAGGGCGTCCAGTAATCGGGCAACTCGATCAGCACCGGCTTCTTGCGCATGGCCGTGGCCTTCTTCTGTGCCTCGGCGAACTCCTGCTGCGCCGCCTCGGCCAGCGGCTTTGCGTCCACGCCGATCTGCCCGGCGTACAACTGATAGAGCGGCGGATGCTCCTTGATCCGCGCGTATCGTATTGGCTGCGTGACGGTCGGATCGTCCACTTCGCTGTGTCCGTGTCGCCGGTAGCCAATCAGGTCGACCACGACATCGCTGTGGAAGCGGTAGCGGTACTCCGCGGCCAGCGCCGCGACGCGCACCACCGCCGCGGGATCCTCGGCGTTCACATGAAGGATGGGCACCGCCAGCCGCTTCGCCAGATCCGTGGAGAAGCGCGTCGAGTTCGACTCATCCGGCTCGGCCGTGAACCCGATCAGGTTGTTGACGACGATGTGAATCCCGCCGCCCACCGAGTAGCCATCAATGCCCGCCAGGTTCATCGTCTCAGCCCAGATGCCCTGTCCCGCAAACGCGGCATCGCCGTGGATGACGACCGGGAGGACGCGATCAATGCCGTCCGCGCCGATCCGGTCCTGCCGCGCCCGCGCCCGTCCCATCGCCACCGGATCGACCGCCTCCAGGTGGCTGGGATTCGACACCAGATGCAGCGAGACCGTAGCACCATTCCGCGCGTGGAACTCGCCGGTTGCGCCCACGTGATACTTCACGTCGCCGCCGCCGAGAATGCTGCGCGGATCAACGTCCTCGAATTTGCCGAAGATATCTACCGGTGATTTGCCGAAGGTGTTCACCATCACGCTGAGCCGTCCGCGATGGCTCATGCCCATGATGGAGCGCTGCGCCCCCAGCTCGGCCGCGCGGTTCAGCAGCTCATCGAGGAAGGGAATGAGCGCGGTGACGCCTTCGAGCGAAAAGCGCTTGGTCCCCAGATAGCGCGACTGAATCACCTGCTCGAAGACGTCGGCCCGCGTCAGCAGTTGCAGGATGTGCTGCTGATCCGCGGCGGGCGCCGACGCTTCCAGCCGCTCCGCGAGCCACTCCCGCCGCTCCCGAGACGGAATATGTATGAACTCCGCGCCGATGGTGCCGCAGTAGACGCGCCTCGCCTCAGCGGCAAATTCGTTTTGGATTTCCAGCTCCGGAACCGATTCCGGCTGGAGGTACTGTCCCAATGGATCGAGCTGTGCCTGCAGATAGCCCCAGCGCCGAAAGGCATCGAACGTCTGCTCGCGGTTCAAAGAAGAAAGTTCGCTCGGGATGTGCGTCGTAGAAGTCATCAGAATGTGTCAGTCCAGGATTGAGGGGAAGCTGGAGAC
>DATEPN010000233.1:0-50462 GCA_035273225.1 Acidobacteriaceae bacterium
GGACCAGGGTAAGGATCTGGGGCTGAAGACGTGGAACCAGGATCAGTGGAAGATTGGCGGCGGCACAATCTGGGGATGGATCTCCTATGATCCGGAAACCAACATGATCTTCTATGGCACTGGGAATCCGGGGCCTTGGAATCCGGACATGCGCCCTGGCGACAACAAGTGGACCTGCACGATCTGGGCGCGTGATGCGGACACCGGCTATGCGAAGTGGGCGTACCAGATGGGTCCGCATGACTCCTGGGACTACGACGAGATTATGGAGAATGTGCTCGTCGATATGCCGTGGAAGGGGCAGGAGCGCAAGCTGATCGTCTATCCGGCGCGCAACGGGTTTGTCTTCATTATCGACCGACAGACGGGAGAGGTGTTGTCGGCTCAGCCGTTTGAGCCGGTGAACTGGGCTAAAGAATACAATCTGCAAACCGGCTTGCCGACGATGGATCCCAGCAAGGAGCCGCACGAAGGATACTACGCGACGGACATATGTCCGTCATCGACCGGAGCCAAAGACTTTATTCCTTCGGCATTTTCGCCGCGAACAGGTTACCTGTATATCCCTGCGCATAACACCTGCATGGACTATATGGGGACCAATGTTAACTACATTGCCGGGACACCCTATCTTGGCGCGAGCGTGCGGATGTATCCAGGGCCAGGAGGATACCAGGGAGAGTTAGTCGCCTGGGATGTGAAAGACCAGAAGAAGCTCTGGAGCATCAAGGACGCGAATTTCCCGGTGTATTCGGGAGTGCTGGCGACCGGAGGGGATCTGGTTTTCTACGGCACGATGGAGGGCTGGTTCCAGGCCGTGGACGCGCGCAGCGGGAAAGTGCTGTGGAAGTTCAAGACCTCGTCAGGGATTATCGGCGATCCGATTACTTTCAGCGGTCCGGATGGGAAGCAATACGTCGCGATTTATTCCGGGATCGGTGGGTGGATGGGCGTGAGCGCGTTTCCGGATATTTCGGCGGACGACCCGTACGCCACGCTGGGAGCGAACGGCGCAATGCGGAATATCAAGGCTTATACGCAGCCTGGAGATACGATGTATGTCTTCAGCAACTAGGCTGATCCCAGTGCTGGTGCTGGCATCGGCGGCTGCGACGTGCTTCGCGGCTCCGGAACTACGCGTGTGCGCCGACCCGGACAATCTGCCGTATTCGAACGAGCAGCAGCAGGGTTTCGAAAATCATCTGGCCGGAATGATTGCGGGCGATCTGGGGATGAAGGTGAGCTACGTCTGGTATCCGCAACGCGGGAAGTTTTTTCAGCGCACGCTCGATGCCGGCGTTTGCGACGTGGTGATGGGTGTTCCGGCGGGAATGGAGGAGGCTGCGACGACGCGGCCGTATTACGTATCCAGCTATGCGTTTTTGTCGCGGCGCGACCGCAACCTGCATATCACCTCGTTCGACGATCCCCGGCTGAAGAAGTTACGGATCGGAGTGCACATCCTGGGCGAGTCGGATGACAGCGTGCCGCCGGTGCATGCGCTGGTGCGGCGGGGCATTGTCCAGAATCTGGTGGGATACAGCATCTTCGGCCATCTGGGCGAAGTGAATCCGTCGGCGGATCTGATCAGGGCGGTGGTCAACAAGGACGTGGACATCGCTGTCGTCTGGGGGCCGCTGGCGGGGTACTTCGCGGAGAAATCCAGCGTTCCCCTGGAGGTGACGCCGATTCTGGCTGATCCAACAGAACCCGCTCTGCCAATGACCTGGAGTATTGGGATTGGCGTGCGTCCGCAGGACGAGGCCTTGCGGCAGAAGCTGGATTACGAACTGGAGCGGTTGCACCCGCGGATTCAGGAATTGCTGGCCTCCTACGGAATACCGCAGGCAATGCACGGAGGGAACTGAGTCTATGCGTCTTCGTTTCTTGCCCGTACTTACTGCATGTTCCGCCTTGCTGGCGATGGGCTGTAACAGTTCGCAGGGACCGGTCGCCCGAGGCGCGGCGCCGGCAACCCCGACGACAGTGGGGCCGGTGCCGGGCGGAGTGAGTGAGCCGGAGGTGCACCTGAATCCCTACGGCAATGATCCGGTGGCGATCCAGGACGGACGGCGGTTGTTTGACTGGTACAACTGCTCGGGGTGCCATGGCGGCCACGCCGGCGGCGGGATGGGGCCGAGCCTGCGCGACAAGGTTTGGCGCTACGGCAGCCGCGACGACCAGATCTTCGACTCGATCGCGGAAGGGCGATCGATGGGCATGCCCTCGTGGGGAAAGAAGATCCCGGACGCGCAGATCTGGCAACTGGTGGCCTACATCAAGTCGATGCGAACGCTGCAGGAAGCTGATCCACCGAACGAGCCGGCCAACGAACAGACGCCCAATCCTGAGCACAACGACCGCATCATGGTCGGAACGCAGCCCGCGCCGTGAGGATTCTATGATGCGAAGACTCCTCCTCCTTTGTCCGCTGCTGCTGGCCGCCGGCTGCCAGGATGTGCAGTCGACGTTTAATACGCACGGACCGGCCGCCGACCGGATTTCGCATCTGTCATGGCTGATGACGATTCTGTTCCTCGTCACGATTGCGATCATGTGGGTGCTGATTGCATGGGCGTCGGTGCGCCGCAGGGGAACGCTCGAGGAACATGCGCCGATCGACGCTGGAGGCGGCCAGGGCTGGATCGCGGTTGGCGGCCTGCTGATTCCACTGGCGGTGCTCTGCCTGATTTTTGTGCTTGGCCTGAAACTGCTGGCGAGCTTCCCGATTCACGATCCGATGAACCAGCATGCGATCAAGCCGGACATTGTGGTGATCGGCCACCAGTGGTGGTGGGAGGTGCACTATGTCGATGGTCCGATGGACGAGCACTTCACTACGGCGAACGAGATCCACATTCCGGTGAATCAGCCGGTGATGTTCGAGCTGCGGTCGCAGGATGTGATCCATTCCTTCTGGGTTCCGTCGCTGCACGGGAAGGTCGACCTGATTCCGGGTCATCCGAATTACGTACAGATCGAAGCATCGCATGCTGGGAACTATACGGGCGAATGCGCCGTGTTCTGCGGAGAGCAGCACGCGCATATGCGGCTGCTGGTGGTGGCGCAGAGTCCGGAGGAGTATCAGGCCTGGGAACAGGCGCAGGTGAAGCCGGCGACTCCGCCGCAATCAACCGCAGCGCAGGCAGGAGAGCAGATTTTTCTGGGTGGGCCCTGCTCGATGTGTCATTCGGTACGCGGAACTCCGGCGGGGGGCCATGTGGCTCCGGATTTGACGCATCTGGCGTCACGGCAGTTCATCGGGGCGGATTCGTTTCCGAACAATACGGCGTATCTGGAGTCGTGGGCGACGCACGCGCAGTCGCTCAAGCCGGGGTGTTTGATGCCGGACCTGACGCAGTTCTCCGGCACGCAGTTGCAGGAGCTGGTGGCGTATCTGCAGCAGCTGAAGTGACGTTTGTCTGAGGAGTCGTGCCATGCATAGATGTGGTCGTTCGATGGTTACGCACCTGACTGTGGTGATTGCCGCGGGATCTGTTGCTGCTCCGTTCTGCGCAGCGCAGGCCACCCCTGCCTGCTCGGGACTGCCCGATGCTCAGACGCTGCGCAGCGCCGTGCAGTCGGTGGTGAAGGAAGGCGCGTCGAAGAACGGCGGGATGGGGAACCAGGAGTGGGCGGTGATTGTGAACCGCGACGGCGTTGGCTGTGCGGTGGTCTTCAGCGGCACCGAACGCAGCCAGGAGTGGCCGGGAAGCCGGGTGATTGCGGCGTCGAAGGCGAATACGGCGAATGGACTGAGCAATACGGATTACGCGATCTCCACTGCGAACATCTTTGCTGCGTCGCAGCCGGGGCAGAGCCTGTACAGCCTGGCGACGAGCGCACCGCCGAATCCGCAGGCTGCTTTTGGGGATCCAGCGACATTCGGCACGCCGAACGATCCCATGGTGGGCAAGGGGGTCGGCGGCGTGATCGTGTTCGCCGGAGGTCTGGCGCTCTATAACGCGCAGGGCAAGATCGTCGGCGGGCTGGGGCTGAGCGGCGACACGTCGTGCACGGATCACATCATCGCGTGGAAGGTGCGGCACAAACTGGGACTCGATCATGTGCCGATGGGGCCGAGCCCCAGCCACAACGACAACATAATCCTGGACATCACGAACGGCGTGAGCGCCAGCGGATTTGGACACCCGGACTGCAAAGGCGGCATGGAGCCGTCGCACATTCTCGAGACGCTGGATAAGGAGTATCCGACGAGCGGCAAGTAGCGGATCTCAGTGCGGGTGACCGGCCTGAATCTCGTACAGAAGGAAGCTGGTGATGCCGGCGACGAGGAGAATGAACGCCAGCAGCAGGCCACCAATAACAAGCTGGGCCATGCGCTCCTGCTCGGGGCGCGGACGGGTGATGCCGAAGGTGTTGATGAAGGTTTCGGTCAGCCAGGCGAGGAGTTTCATCCGGCACTCACTTCGGGGAATCTGAATAGCGGTTGCGCGCGATCGCGTCGAGCAGGCCATTGAGGAAATCGATGGACTCCGGTGCGGAGTAGCGGCGGGCGATCTCCAGTGCCTCATCGATGATGATGGGGGCGGGGGTGCCGGGAAAGCCAAGCAGTTCGGCGACGGCCATCCGCAGAAGATTGCGATCGACGGCGGGCATGCGATTCACGCGCCAGTTCTTCGAGTGCTTTTCGAGCAGCGCGTCGATTTCGGATTCACGCGCGACCGCCACGCGAAACAGATCTTCGGCGAATCCGCGGGTTGCGGGGTCGAGTTCTTCGCGCGCCTGCCAGAAGGTTTTGCGCACCTCGTCGGAATTCTGCCGCCCGACGTCCGCCTGAAAGAGCATCTGCATCGCCAGTTCGCGGGACTTGCGGCGCTTGCCGACCATGCTCATGCTTTGGTCTCCGCAGTTTCGGCAGGGAAGTGGGATGGTTGCTGCCTGGAGGCGGGCTGGTCTGCGATTTTGCGATAGACGGAGGCCATTTCGATGGCGGCTGCGGCGGCTTCGAATCCTTTGTTGCCGCTCTTGACGCCGGCGCGGTCGAGAGCCTGCTCGAGATTCTCGCAGGTGAGGACGCCGAACGCGTGCGGGATGCCGGTTTCCTGCTGCGACTGGCCGATGCCGCGTGCGACTTCGTTGTAGATGGCTTCGTAATGGGCGGTTTCGCCGCGGATGAGGCAGCCGAGCGTGACGATGGCGTCGAAGCGGCGCGTTGCGGCGAGCTGGCGAGCGGCGCCGGGGATTTCCCACGAGCCGGGTACGCGGACCACTTCGATGTCCGGGCGATGGGCACCGCTGCGGAGCAGGGCATCGAGCGCTCCCTGAAGGAGACGATCGGTGATAACGGCGTTCCAGCGCGCCGCGACGATGGCGAACCTCATGCCGGCCGCGCTCAGGTCGCCTTCGAGGGCGATCGGCTTGCCGTGGAGCGGATCGAGCCATTCCCAGAAGGCGATACGGTATCCTGGCGCCGGCTCGGCGGTGAAGACGCGGGATTTCCAGTGCGTCTCTTCGATTGGCGTGACTGGGTCGCGGCTCGCGTCCTTCATCCACGCTGCAGCGACGCGGTGCACGTCGTCCAGCGAGGTGACTTCCACGAGCCAGTGGGTGGTGAGGTTCGGGAGTTTGCCGTGCACGAACTCGAGATTCCCGAGCGGCGCGAGAAAGGGGCGGCCGCTGGCGCCGGAGGGATCGTTCCAGCCTTTCCCTGGCTCAAAGCCCAGTGCGGAAAAGAAACTCACCAACTGTTCGAGCTGAGCCGGCGAGTCCACCGGGCGAACCAGGGTGATTCCTTTGATCATGATTTGAGGGTATCAGGCAGAGCGGGGTGTAGCAGGCCGGGGTGGGCGGCTGCCAGCCCTGCAAAAGCGAAGGCAGGGAGCGGACTCCCTGCCTTCGTGTGCTGCGGTTCAGTTAGCGCCCGGCGCCGGCGGTCTTTGCCTCAAGCTCCGGCTCATGGCGAGGGGCTGCCGGTGGTTCGTCGCTGCGGATTCGCATCCCGTAGAAGGAGCGATAGACGAACGCGAACGATATGAGGAAGAAGATTCCCGCCAACACGTAGGTCAACGTCGGATTAGTGGTCGACAGCTTCACCGCCAACTCCACAGCCAGCAGGCCGAAGAGCGTGGTGAACTTGATGACCGGGTTGAGAGCCACGGAGGCGGTGTCCTTGAAGGGATCACCGACCAGGTCGCCCACGACCGTCGCCTCATGCAGAGGGGTGCCTTTCTCGTGCAGTTCGACTTCGACGATCTTCTTCGCGTTGTCCCAGGCTCCGCCTGCGTTGGCCATGAAGATGGCCTGATAGAGGCCGAACATGGCAATCGAGACCAGGTAGCCGATGAAGAAGAAGGGATCGAGGAACGCGAACGCCAGTGCGGCAAAGAACAGCGAGATAAAGATGGTCAGCATGCCGCTTTGCGCGTAGCGGGTGCAAATGGCCACGACCTTCTTGCTGTCTTCGGTGGAGGCTTTCTCCGTTCCTTCGACGTCCATGTTTTTCTTGATGAATTCGACCGCACGGTAGGCGCCCGTGGTGACCGCCTGGGTAGCCGCGCCGCTGAACCAGTAAATGACGGCACCGCCGGTGATCAGGCCGAGCAGGAAGGGTGCGTGGAGCAGCGAGAGCTTGTCAACGTTCGTAGTGAGCGAGTTGGTCAGCGCCATGATGGTAGCGAAGATCAGAGTCGTGGCGCCTACCACGGCCGTACCGATCAGCACTGGCTTGGCGCTGGCTTTGAACGTATTGCCGGCACCGTCAGCCGCTTCCAGCATCCTTTTCGCATGTTCGAAGTCGACGTTCACGCCGTACTGCCTCTTCACTTCCTCAGCGACGCCGGGCTCGGTCTCGATGAGCGACAGTTCGTAGATGGATTGCGCGTTATCAGTTACTGGTCCGAAGGAATCGACGGCGATCGTCACCGGTCCCATGCCGAGGAAGCCGAAGGCCACGAGGCCGAAGGCAAACATCGGCGCGGCGAGGATGATCTTGTCGAATCCCAGGGTGCTGACCCAGTAGCCGAGGGCCATCAAGATGATGACGGCGCCACCGAGGTAGTAGGCGGAAAAATTCCCGGCCACAAATCCGGACAGCAGCCCGAGAGCCGATCCACCCTCTCTTGCTGAGGCGACGATTTCCTTCACATGCCGCGCCTCGGTGGATGTGAAGACCTTGACCAGTTCGGGAATCAAAGCGCCGGCGATCGTGCCGCAGGATGTGATGCTCGCCAGTTTCCACCAGAGGCTGGGATCTCCGCCCAGGTTGGAAAGCAGAGCGTAGGTGACGGGGTAGGTGATGGCAATGGTGACGGCGGAGGTGATCCAGACCAGCGAGGTGAGCGGCGCTTCGAAGTTGAAGCTGCTCGCCTTCCCGTATTTCGCCCTGGCAATGATCACGTTGATGTAGTATCCCGCGACGGCGGCCACCAGCATGGCGACACGCACGGCAAACAGCCACACGAGTAACTGCACGCCCGAAATTGCGTCCTTTGCGCCCAGCATGAGGAAGGCGATGAGGGCCACCTGAACGACGCCGTAGGTTTCGAAGCCGTCGGCCGTTGGACCGACGGAGTCGCCGGCATTGTCTCCCGTGCAGTCGGCAATCACGCCGGGGTTACGCGCGTCGTCTTCTTTCGCGTGGAAGACGATCTTCATCAGATCGGCGCCGATATCGGCGATTTTGGTGAAAATGCCGCCTGCCAGCCGGAGCGTAGCGGCGCCAAGAGACTCGCCGATCGCGAATCCGATGAAGCACGGCCCGGCGTAGTCTCCCGGAACGAAGAGGATGATGATGAACATCATCAGCAACTCGATCGAGATGAGCATCATGCCGATGCTCATGCCCGCCTTGAGCGGAACGCTGAAGGCACGATACGGATTGCCGCCCAGGGAAGCCCAGGCAGAGCGCGAATTCGCCAGCGTATTGACGCGGATGCCAAACCACGCGACGAAATAACTGCCCGCCATTCCGAGAATGCTGAAGGCGAGGATGATGATCACGCGGACCGCGCTGAAATGCAGCAATACAGCGAAGTACACGAGGATAACGACGGCGATGAAGGACCAGAGGAGGAGCAGGAACTTGCCCTGATTAATCAGGTAAGTTTTCGAAGTTTCCCAGATCAGCTGGGAGACTTCCTTCATCGCCCGATGTGCCGGGAGGCCTTTGAGGTGGACGTACATGAAGAGGCCGAAGACCATGCCGAGGATGCAGGCCAGCGGCCCGTAGAGAAGCAGGCTGTGACCGTTGATGCCGTTCGCCCCAAAGAAATGTACTTGGGTCAAATCGGGGAGCTGCAGATTGGCCTCGCCTCCGCCCGGTTCTTCGGCTGCGAAGGCCGCGCTTTGCCCGACCAGGACCAATGCGGCGATGACACCGGCGAGTTTCGCCCAGCGCCGCGAAAATAAAGTGCTCTTCATATGCCCTCCCAGGGGCGTCCGTCGGCTCTGCGCCGCGGCGATTTGCTGGATTGCCGGAGTTCCGGCTTCGGAACCAGGCATTTGTTTTGTGAACAACCAGGTAACGATCAGGGAGACGACGGCTGTGACAAGAAAGAACCACACCGAGGCTGTTACCGACACATACCCTCCGTAGCAATCGAGCTTCGCTCTCCGTGGGCGTTCGTCTGAGCGCGGTCAGGGACCGCCCTGACGGGAACACCCGACGATAACAGTCCCACCGAAAACGAGGATGTGATGGCAGACACAGGAATTCCGCAGCCGGTCGTAAGCACCGGAAACGGGGGGATCCACTGCCACCGCAGCATTCTCTTCCTGCCTGTGGAGATTTGGGAAGGGGGTTATCCGAAAAATCAGCAGTGTGGTGACTCTCTCGCCTACAACCTCGGCTAATTTGGCGGCGATTGGCTCGTCAGCGCACCAGAATCACGTCCAGAAAACGGGGGCCATGGACCCCCCGGATCCGCGTCATTTCGATGTCAGCGGTTGCGGATGGGCCGGAGATGAACGTCAGCGGGCGCGTGGCAAAGGGGCGCAGGCGGTCGAAGGCTTCGGGAACGGCCTCAACGATCTGCTCGGCACGCAGAATGCAGAGGTGGCGATCCGGAACTAAGGTAAGGCGCCGAGCGCCCTCGCCGGTGCCATGCGTAAGCACGATGCTTCCGGTCGAGGCAATCGCGACGGTGCAGACCGTGACGATTCCGTCGCAGTCGTTCAGGTCCTCGAGATCGGCGTCGCGTTCGGGGAAGAATCGGAAACCGGAGGGCAGAAGTTCGGGCGGAAGCCCGTCCGCAACGATGACCTTGCGCTCGTTGTGCTGGGCGAGCACTGCGGCGACGGCCTGCGGGACCGAAGAGGCCGATGTGCCGACCACATGAGCGTCGTAGTCGCGGAGGCGATCGATGAGCAGGTGGATTCGCGCTTCGAGATCGAGGCTGCCGTTGCGGCGATACGTCCGCGGCAAGGTGGCGCGTTCGACAGACGCATCGGCGAGACGTTCTCGGCCGATGCTTGAGCGAATGCGTGCCAGCATGGCGTCGCGGGCATCAGGCACGGTCAGCCTGCTTTCCAGTCTTGACGCGCTGCTTCCACCATCCGCGGAAGGTCTGCTGCGGCAGGGCCCGCAGGTCGCGGACGCGCGTCCAGTTGCCGAGCATGCCCGGGAGGTTCTTGACCCAGCCGTTGGAGACGACAGGCCACTGGCCGAGGCGCCCGATGCGCTGGGCGGCTTCGAAGCGGCGGCGGCTCGCAAAAATGGCGGCGGCGGCTTTCATGGCCAGCGCTTCAGCGTCCAGCGCAGACTTCTGCTCGCGGACGACCCGGCCGCGGAGATGGATCAGCACCTCGGGGATGTTGATCTTAACGGGGCAGACTTCGTAGCACGCTCCGCACAGCGAGGAGGCGTAGGGCAGGGATTGCGCCGATTCCATGCCGAGAAGTTGCGGGGTCAGGATGGCGCCGATGGGGCCGGCGTAGCTGGATCCGTACGCGTGGCCGCCAGTCTGACGGTAAACCGGGCAGGTGTTCAGGCAGGCGGCGCAGCGGATGCAGTGCAGCGTCTGGCGTGCCTCGGCGTCGGCCAGAACGCTGGTGCGTCCGTTATCGAGCAGGACGACGTGGAAGTGCTTTGGGCCATCGCCCCGGTGGACGCCGGTCCAAAGCGAGTTGTACGGGTTCATGCGCTCGCCGGTGGCGGAGCGAGGCAGCAATTGCAGGAAGACCTCGAGGTCCTGGAAGGTGGGGATGATCTTTTCGATTCCGGCGAGCGAAATCAACACATCGGGCAGCGTCAGGCACATGCGGCCGTTGCCTTCCGACTCGACAATGCAGACGCCGCCAGTTTCCGCGACAAGGAAGTTTGCACCGCAGAGGCCGATGTTTACGCTGAGGAATTTTTCGCGCAGGTAATGGCGGGCCGCAGCAGTCAGATCCTCGGGTTTGTTGCCGAGTTCGGGCAGATGCATCTGCTCGCGGAAGATTTCCCTGACCTGATTACGATTCTTGTGCAGCGCGGGAACGACGATATGCGACGGCTTGTCGTGTCCCAGTTGGATGATCAGTTCGGCGAGATCGGTCTCGTGGGCGCGAATGCCCTCGTGCTGGAGCGCGTCGTTCAGCTTCGTCTCGTCGGAGGTCATCGTTTTGATCTTGATGACGTCGTGACCGCCGTAATGGCGGATCAGGTCGGCGATGATGCGGTTGGCCTCATCAGCGTCGGAAGCCCAGTGGACGTGACCGCCGGCGGCGGTGCAGGCCTGTTCGAACTGCAGCAGGTACCGATCGAGATGCCGCAGCGTATGCGCCTTGATGTCACTGGCGGCGGAGCGAAGCTCCTGCCAGTCGGGAGTCTCGGCGACGACGGCGGCGCGCTTGCGCTGGATGACATCGGTGGCGTGGCGGACGTTGGCGCGAAGCTGCGTGTCCTGGAGGAGGGGAAGTGCGGCCTTCTGGAAGGACGGCGACTCGGCGGCATCGGCGACGCGGACGGTCATGCCGGTACCTCCAGCGGTTCTTTGTCGGTAGAGGCGAGGATCTCGGCGATGTGCGCGGTGCGGATGCCGGTGTTCTGGCGGTGCAGTCCCCCGAAGATGTGCATGAGGCAGGAATTGTCGACAGCGGTGACGATTTCGGCGCGGGTGCTCTCGACGTCCTGCATTTTTTCGGTGAGCATGGCGGCGGAGATGTCGCCCATCTTGACGGCGAAGGTGCCGCCGAAGCCGCAGCAGCGATCGACGTTGGGGAGATCGACGAGGTCGATGCCGCGCACGTTGCGCAGGAGACGCAGCGGAGTGTCTCCAAGATGGAGGCTGCGGAGAGAGTGGCAGCTGGCGTGGTAGGTGACGCGATGGGGGAAAGCGGCGCCCACGTCTTCGACGCCGAACCGGTGCACAAGAAGCTCGGTGAGTTCGTAGATGCGGGGGAGCAGTTCGTCGACCGCGCGGGCGAGGCCGGGATCGCTCTGCTCGGCGGCCATCAGAGGGTAGTGATCGCGAATCATCGCAACGCAGGACGAGGAGGGAATGCAGACGGCTTCGGCGTCACGGAAGATTTCGACGAAGCGGCGCATCATCGGCATCGCTTCCGGCTGATAGCCGGTGTTGTAGTGCATCTGGCCGCAGCAGGTCTGGTCGAGAGGGAAGTCGATGGTGTGGCCGAGCCGCTCCAGCAGGCGGACAACGGCCTGCCCGGTGGCGGGGAAGAGGGTGTCGTTGTAGCAGGTGATGAAAAGCGAAACGCGCAAGCGTGGACCCTCATTCAGAATAGCGGCACGTTTTGATGATCGCACCTGTATCGGGAGTTCTGCGCGGATCTCTGCTCGTGCAGTCTCACAGAGTGAGACAGCAATTGATTACGTGCTAGCGCTTCCCGGTCCTTTGATCCGCAATCCACGCCGTCATGCGCTGTTTCAGGATGTCCAGCGGCAGTGGACCTTCGGAGAGCACGGCGTCGTGGAATTTCCTGATGTCGAACCTTGCGCCGAGTTCGCGTTTTGCCTGCTCGCGCAGTTCGAGAATCTGCATCTGGCCGAGTTTGTACGCGAGGGCCTGGCCGGGCCACGCAATGTACCGGTCCACTTCGGTGGCGATGTTCTGGTCGTCCATCGCAGTGTGCTGGTGGAAATAGTCGACCATCTGCTGGCGCGTCCAGTGCTCGTCATGCACGCCCGTGTCAACGACGAGCCGGACGGAACGCCACATCTCGTTTTGGAGCCGTCCGTATTCGCTGTACGGGTCCTGGTAGAAGCCGACCTCCTTGCCGAGGCGCTCGGCATAAAACGCCCAGCCTTCGGAGTAGGCGTCGTAGCCGGCAAACTTGCGAAAAGGCGGTAGGTCGGTGAGTTCCTGCGCGATCGAGAACTGCAGGTGATGACCAGGCACGCCCTCGTGGTACGCGATTGCTTCGACGTTGAGCAGGAGGCGGTGGGTCGGATCGTACTCGTTCACGTTGATCCTGCCGGGGCGTTTGCCATCGGCGGACCCCGGCGAATAGTCGGCCGGCGGCGCAGACGGCTCACGGAACGGCTCCATCGGCACAACAATGAGCTTCGTTTGTGGCAGATGGCCGAAAAGCTGGGGCAGCTTGCCGTACATTTGCACCGCATAGTGCTTGTACAGGTCGAAGATCTGCTGGCCCGACTTGCCGTAGAGCTGCTGGTCGCTTCGGATGTGCTGGTTGAAACTGGCGAGATCCTTGTAACCCTGCGAATGCGCGACCGCGAGCATCTGCTTCTCGATTTCGGCGACCTGTTTCACGCCCATCGCATGGATCTGATCGGGCGTGAGATCCATCGTGGTGTGCTCGCGGATATCGAAACGGTAGCGCTCCTTGCCGTCCGGGAGCGCCCAGATGCCGTCCTCGGTGCGGCCATGGGGTGCGTAGTCATTCTTCACAAAGTCGCCGAAGCTTTTGTAAGCGGGTGCAACATCGTCGTGGATCGCAGCCTGGATGGCCAGGGTCAGCCGCGCTCTGTCTTTCTGGTCCATCTTTGACGGGAACTTCTTCAGTGCTGGGGCGAAGGGGCTGTCATTCAGGGGCTTGTTGGCGATATCGGCCGCCTGCGCCGCCGCTTTCTCGAGGAGATATTTTGGCGGCATCAGGTGGTCGGCCATGCCCTGCTTCATATTGGCCATCACCTGATTGAGGACGGTCGGGATGCCATGCAGGCGAGCGATGTAGTTCTCATAGTCCTGAACGGTATTGAGGGGCATGTCCGACATCACCTGGGGGATGTCGAGGTGAATGCCATTAATCGGGTCGACGGGCATTTCCCAGTTGCGGAACTTCGCTGCGTCGACCGTTTTCCGCAGCTGCCGCAGCAGGAGCGTCTTGTTCAGCCGTTCCTGTTCGGGGAAGCCGGTGGTGTCAATCGCCTCCAGAATCGGGATCTGGGCGCGCTCGTGCTCGATGCGCTTTTGCTCGGCCGCCACGGAGTAGTCGGTCCAGATGGCGTTATACCGCGGGTCGCCGATTTCGGTGGCTAACTCGGGCGAGCTCTTCAGCTGCCATTCCCATTCCTGAGCGATGAACTCGCGCAGCGCCGTTCGGCGTGCGTCCAGGCTGGCATGCTGGGGGAGGGAACAGCTGGGGAAAGCGAACAATGCGGACGTGACCAGCAGAACGGCACGGCTAATTTTCGGCATTCGGAGGACTCGGTACTGGATTTTGCGCGTGAACGCGGGGAACCAACAGCCATATTACCGTTGGGTATGTGCATACGTTCCGACGGCGCGCTGCTCTGGTACAGTGTTGGGGGTTTAACTACAGCGATTTACCGGGAGGACTGCCGTGTTTCTGGGCATGGATGTAGGCACGGGCGGCACGCGTGCCGTTCTCGTCAACGAGCAGGGTCAGCTGGTCGCGTCGGCTTCCAGCGAGCACGAGCCGTTTCGCACGCCGCATCCAGGCTGGGCGGAGCAGGATCCCGAGGATTGGTGGCGCGCGGCCCAGGAGGCGATCCGGGGCGTGCTGGCGGAGAAGCCGGGGGTGCGGGTCGATGCCGTTGGCCTGACGGGCCAGATGCACGGCGCGGTAATGCTCGACAAGGACGGCAAGGTGCTGCGGCCTTCGCTGATCTGGTGCGACGTGCGGACCGGTCCGCAGGGCGACTGGCTGCATGCCCAATTCGGCAAAGGCGAAGCGGGACGCGAGAAGCTGATTGAGCTGACGGCCAATCCAGCTCTGCCGAACTTTACGCTGACAAAGCTGCTGTGGGTCAAGGAGCACGAGCCGGACATATTCGCGAAGATCGCTCACGTGCTATGCCCCAAAGATTATGTGCGCTTCTGCATGACCGGCAAATACGCGATGGATGTGCAGGAGGCCTCCGGCACCTTGCTGCTGGATGTGGCGCATCGGCGCTGGTCGAAAGAGGTGGCGAAGGTCGCGGGGATTCCGGAAAGCTGGCTGCCGGAGTTGTTCGAGTCGCCGGAGGTCTGCGCGAAAATCAGCGAGGAAGGCGCGCAGCGAACCGGGCTGACGGCGGGCACGCCGGTGGTTGCGGGCGCCGGCGATCAGGGCGCAGGTGCGGTTGGGATGGGCATTCTGCAGCCTGGATCCGTCTCGGCGACGATTGGAACCTCGGGCGTGGTCTTTGCCGCAACGGCGGCGCCGACGCGCGACCCGCATGGGCGGCTGCACACCTTCTGCCATGCGGTGCCGGGGCGGTGGCATGTGATGGGCGTGACGCAGGCGGCGGGATTGTCGCTGCGATGGCTGAAGGAGACGCTCGCGCCGGATCAGACCTACGACGCGCTGACCGCGCAGGCCGCGAAGGTCCCGGCCGGGAGCGACGGCATGCTGTGGACGCCGTACTTGCTGGGCGAGCGCACACCCCACCTGGATGCGGCAGCGACAGCCGCCTTTGTCGGCATCACGGCGACGACCACGCGGGCGCACTTCACGCGTGCTGTCCTGGAAGGCGTGGCATATTCGCTGAAGGATACCTTCACACTCTTCTCGGAACTGGGCATTCCAGTGAAGGGCGTTCGTCTCGGTGGGGGCGGCGCGCGCGGCCCGCTCTGGCGCGAGATTCAGGCGAACGTCTATGGCTATCCATGCGAGCGGCTCACCGCAGAGGAAGGTGGAGCATTCGGCGCTGCGCTCATGGCAGGAGTTGGAGCCGGGGGCTGGCGCGATCTGGAGGCAGCCTGCGCGGCCGGTATTTCGGTTGCGGAAACGATCGAGCCGAAATCGAACTTGATTCAGCGTTATGCTGAGGGGTATTCGGGGTACCGGCGCGTTTATCCGGCGCTGAAGGGGATTCACGGATAACCGCGCGCGGTTCGGCCGACCTGGCTTGCGGTTATGATCCCGGTCGCAAAACTGATCGCGCTGACGCTCAGCATCCTGTCGCTGCTCTGGCTCCTGGGGCACGCATTCTTTGTGCCTGGCAGTCCGTGGCAGGATCGCCTGCTGCAGGGTATTGCGATGGTAGGGCTGGCAGGCAGCATCTGCTTTGCAGGCGGCCTCGTTTTTGAACTCCCCGACCGGAAGTTTGACCCGGAGCCGCCACTCCCGCTGACGCAGACGCTTCCCGTGCGGTTGTTCTTCTGGGGCGTGGGACTGATGGCGGTCCTGTTTGCCGTGAGCTGGTTTCTGGCAGAAGACTTCGTTCCGCTGATCTGGAAAAACCAGCCGTACTGAAGCAAATCACCAGAAATCGTTTTCCCGGAGAGAGCGCCTACCCAGCCACCCGCTTCGGCTCGGTCTGAGGCACCGGCTCGACGATGGGAATTTCGGTCACCATGCCGAAAGGACGGGAAGCCTCGATCACGGCCGGCAAGTTCATCTCGGCTTCGGATAGATGAATACAGCCGTAGCGGTTGGGCAGAGACTCGCAGTTCGGACAGTAGGGAATTTCCAGGCGCAACGCACGGCCAGGTCCGGAGCATTCGTTTCCGATTCGCTCATCGTGAAGTGAGATATAGGCGCGTACTCGACAAATTTCGGCTCGGCACGTGCGGCAGATGACCCGGCGCGCGTCGCTCCAGCTGCACTGCGAACTGAAGTATCCGGAAATGCGTGCCAAAGCCTCGGTGACTCCCATTTGCTTCGGAGTTTCCATGAGTTCACTCCTTTGGGTTCACTGCTGGGGCCGACTGCTGGTGTCGAGCAGTGTAGCTCAAATCGGCGGCATGTGCTCGGGATCAGGACGGAGAAGGGATTTCCGGCTGATCCTTGCTGCCGCGCAGCTTTCTCCAGACATACCAGCCGAGACCAGCGAAGATGACGGCGAGAACGAGCAGAGTGAGCGCCAGATGACGCTTCGCGAGGTCGCCCATCACGTTGATAATCTGTGGCCCGTATTTCACGACCAGCGCCATTTCCACGCCGAAGCGGACGGTCCTGCCGAGGAAGACCGCGAGCATGAAGGCGGCCGTCCGCATCTCGAAGACGCCGGCAGCGAAGACGAAAAGCTTCCACGTGGTAGGGGGTGGAAGCATCGATGGAATCAGGATGGCCAGGAATTCCTGCTTCTCAAAGCGCGTGCGCAGCGACTCAAAATGGACACGGTTGATGCGGCGGAGGAGAAACAACTCGCCGCCCGCCCGGCCCAGGAAGAAGGGAATCAGGCCGCCGATCGCGGAGCCCGCTGCGGCCAGCAGAGCGTAGAGGTAGAAGTGGCGCTTGTCCTGCCAGGCCCACACGGCCATAAGAAGGTCGATGGGGATGGGGACGGAGGCAGAATCGATGAAAGACCCCAGCAGCACTCCCCAGGGCCCGAGGGGGAGCAGCGAGTGCTGGATGAAGTGGTTGAACTTGAAAAACAGGCTTTTCAGGAGCGCGGCACCTTTCCTTCAGTTGGATGGGTAGCAACGGTCTGAGCCGAGGGCCCGTGCTCTGTCTGGCCTGCCAGCAGATCAAGCGCATGAGCCAATACGGGAAGAGCGGCGCGTAGCGACGTAACTGCCCCCCTGGGGCTTCCAGGGAGGTTTAGGATCAGGCTGGTTCCACGGGTTCCGCAGATCCCACGGCTCAGGACGGCCAGCGGGGTTTCGCGTCGCCCTTCGGTCCGTATCAGCTCGGCAATTCCCTCCAGCAGGCGGTCGCAGACGGCAAGAGTAGCTTCAGGAGTTACGTCCCGCGGGCTGATGCCCGTTCCGCCTGTCGTGACCACCAGCCGCGCCTGGTCCGAAGAGCTTCTGATGGCGTCCTGAATCGCGATTTGTTCGTCTGGAACTACTACGGGCTCAGGAGTTTCGAATCCGGCAGTGCGGAGCTCGCCCGCAACGGCGGGCCCGGACACATCCTGCCGCGTGCCCCGCGCGCAGGAGTCACTTACGGTGATCACGGCAGCCCGGCGGCCGGGAACAGGTTGCATGTCCTGAGTCACGTTCCGATTGTACAAACTGACAGCGAAACACCTAATTGATGAGAAAATAGTCCAAAGCTTCGTGGCGTTCCATTTAGCCGCGCCAAAGACGTCACCCAGGGAATGCCGACTCGCTTAACGCCAATCAGTCCAGAGGCCGACCAGGCAGAAGATCAGCAGGTCTCTTCTTCGTTGTCTTCTGACAATTCGACGATGCCGGCCCCGGAGCCTTCCAGCGGGAACGGCACCGCCGACATTGCGTCCTTCCGGCGCACCCGGTATGAGGAACTCGATCATACTGACCTGCTCCATATCATTGACGAGCTGGAAGGCAGCCGGAACTGGGCCAGCTTGCGGGAGAAGCTGTGGATCGCTCTCATCATTCACATGCTGGTCGCGTGGTACCTGTTCTACGGGCCGAAGTATATCTACCATGTCCGGGTCGTCGATCCTTCCGTCGTCATGAAGCAGCGGCAGAAGGACTTGACATTTCTGGATCTGCCGCAGGACCTGCTGAAGCAGAAACCGACGAAGCCGACGAAGATTATCTCGAACCAGGACCGCAAGGCGCAGACGCCAAAGCCCACCATCGACCGCAAGACGCTGGAAGAACTGGAAGCGATGCGCAGGGCAGGCGAACAAAAGGCGCCGCCGGCTCCGCAGCAGATGCAGCAACAGCAGCCGCAAATGCCGGCTGTCCCTGCTCCGCCGCAACCGCAGGTGGCGCAGCAGCGCGCTCCATCGCCGCCGGCGCAGCCTCTGCCGCAGAACAATGAGGCGCGGCTGGAGATGCCGTCAGCTCCGCAGCCTCACTATTCTTCCGGGCCGAGTAATCCGAACGAGCAGATGCAGCAGGCGATGCGGCAGGCCATGCGCAGCGGACAATACGGCGGAGACGGCGGCATGAACATGCCCTCGCAACACGCCGGAGCGGAAGGCGCCGTCGATGTCCTGAGCGATACGATGGGCGTCGATTTCGGGCCCTACATTTCTCGCGTCATCTACGACACGAAGCGCTCCTGGTATCCGATCATCCCGGAATCGGCTCGGCCGCCCCTCGACAAGCGCGGCGAGGTGATGATCCGATTCAAGATTCTCAAGGATGGGACCGTCACGGACATGCGCCTCGAGGGACCGTCGGGAGACGTTTCGCTGGACCGGGCCGCATGGGCTGGGATCACCGGCGCATCCCCTTATCCGCCCCTGCCTAAGGTGTTTTCAGGACCATACCTCGAGTTGCGCTTTAAGTTCCTCTACAACATTCCGCCCGGAGAGGAATAGGTGCACGAGAGGCTGCGGCGCCAGCAGGTCGTGGGGCTGCTCCTGATCGCCACAGCGATCATTGTGTTTGCGCTCACGCGCGCCGATTGGCGCGTTCTTTTTCCTACCGGCTGGTGGCGTTAGGCAGCTTTTTTCATCCGGCGATTGCCGCGGGTCTGCTGCGAGGACCTGGACGTCTCCGCCAGACCCTCATTACCGCTGGCCATCTCCGCCTGCATCGGCTCGAACTCACTGCCGAACTCCCGACCGCCCATGTCCCGCTGGGCGGTGCCCTGACTGCGTGAGTTGCGGCTGCTGCTCATCGAACGCGCTTTTCCCCCCTGCATCCCAGCGTGCTGCTTTTTATGACGCATGAATGTTCTCCTCTCCTATATCTCGATGCCTTGGTGCGGGGCGAATTTGCCCGCAATTTTCGGGGTGTGTTTCCGCGGCGAAGCAGCGATGCTGAGGCGTGGAGGAGAGAGGTAGCATGAACACAGTTGCAATGCTCACAGACGAACAGGCGTGGACGGCTGTACTGGCGCGGGATCCCGCTGCCGATGCGGAGATGGTGTACGCGGTGACGACGACCGGCGTGTATTGCCGGCCGACCTGCCCGAGTCGCCGGCCATCGAGAGAGAATGTGCGGTTCTTCCCCGATGGAGGTGCGGCAGCCCATGCTGGATTCCGGCCCTGCCGCCGTTGCCGCCCTCAGGACCGCCACAGCGATGCGGAACTGGTGGAGTCAATCTCGGCTCGGCTGAGCGGCGACGTGCCTGTTTCGCTTCAGGATCTGGCACGGCAGGCTGGGCTGAGCCCCTTCACGATTGAGCGGGCCTTTCGGCGAGTCCTGGGCGTGACTCCGGCGCAATATCAGCGGCAGCAGCGGGCGCAGTCCTTTCGCCGCGAACTGGCCGGAGGTGGGCGCATCACCGACGCGATCTATCAAGCGGGTTTTTCCGGTCCGGGGCGGGCCTATGAAAATGCGCAACTCGGGATGGCGCCGGGCAAGTACCGTGCCGGGGCTCCGGGGGTACAGATCGGCTATGCGACCGCGGCGTGTGCGCTGGGACGGGTTCTCATCGCGGCGACGCAGCGGGGATTGTGTTCGGTGATTCTCGGCGACAGCGACAATGCACTGGTGGCCGAGCTGCGGGTGCAGTTTCCGGCTGCGGAGATCGGTGCCGATGCGGGGCTGGCGGGGATGCTGGAACAGGTGGTCTCGCAGTTTACAGACCATCCTGCCGCGCTCGATCTGCCGCTGGACCTCCGGGCGACGGCGTTTCAGATGCGGGTGTGGGAGGCGCTGCGGCGCATTCCACGCGGCGAAACAAGGACGTATGCTCAGCTGGCGAAATCACTGGGGCAGCCGAGGGCGGTTCGGGCGGTGGCGCGCGCGTGCGCTACGAATCCGGTCGCGGTGGTGGTGCCGTGCCATCGCGTGATCGGCAGCAACGGCAAGCTCACCGGTTACCGGTGGGGCATTCAACGAAAAGAAAAGCTGCTGGCGCTGGAGGGGTCGTCTTCAAAACGCGGCTGATGCCGCCTCAGCCTCCATTTAAGATCGGTGGGTACCCCGCACCCGACTATGGATGGCTCCCCTGAAACCGAACTGCAGGTAAGGCGCGGGCTGCGCTCGTCGCTGATCAGCATTGGCTCGAACTTTGCTCTCGCCTGCTGCAAGTGCGCGGTCGGGGTCGTGGGGCACTCCTTTGCGCTGGTGGCCGATGGCATCGAATCGCTCTCCGATGTGGTGAGCTCGTTCATCGTCTACCTGGGGTTGCGGGTGGCGATTAAGCCGCCGGACAAGGAGCATCCGTACGGCCATGGCAAAGCGGAGCCGGTGGCTGCGGCGACGGTGAGCATCGGCATGGGTGCTGCGGCGATTGGCATTGCGGCGGAGGCCATCATCCTGATCCAGACCCCACACCCGCTCCCGCACGCCTACACCCTGTGGGTGCTGCTGGTGGTCTTCGGCATCAAGCTGCTGCTGGGGAGATATGTTGCGTCAGTGGCGCGGAGCATCAGCAGCACCGCCGTGCGCACCGACGCATGGCACCACCTGAGCGACGCGATCATCTCGCTTTTTGCGTTCATCGGTATTTCTGCGGCGCTGCTGACGGGGGATGTTCGCGCAGACGACTGGGCGGCACTCTTTGCTTCCCCGGTCATTCTGTACAACGCGTGGAAGCAGATTCGCGGGCCCATGGACGAGATTCTCGATCGGGCTCCAGCGCCGGAGATCGAGCAGAATATCCGGGTTGCGGCGGCTTCGGTGCCCGGGGTCGTGGGGCTCGAGAAATGCTTCGTGCGGAAGGTGGGCTTCCGGTATTACGTGGATCTGCACGTGATCGTGAACGGGGACCTCACGGTTCGAAGAGGACATGCCATTTCGCATCTCGTGGAAGACAAGGTGCTGGCCCGGGTGGATCGGGTGGCCAAGGTGCTGGTGCATATCGAACCGGAGGAAGAACTGCTGAACCCGAGTCAGAGCGATATGTAGGTTCGTGTGTCCAAAGGATCCTTGGGGATTTTGCATGGAACAGGGAGACGTCCCCGCCTGAATGGCACTTGCGTAACCAGCACCGTCGCGCTTATGCTTCCTGGCCTTGGGGGACATCACCATGACAAAAGAATTCTTTGATCGGCATTATGGAACTTTGTCGGACAAGGTAGACGCCACTGAAGTCTTTGGCGACAGCATTGAACCGGGTGTGGCCACTGTGGGCGAAATCAGACGCAAGCTGGAAAGCCACACAAAAACGGCCAGCGTCTACCCGGATTTAGACGGCAAAACTTTCCGCGTCACCGAGGCTCAAAGAAAGGCCTTCGCGAGCTAAGGCTTCGTACGCCGGGAGTTCCGGCCTGGGCCTGACCACAAGGGCGTCGTGAATCCTGAGGCAACTCCGTCCAGCGGCGGACGAAAAAGTGTGAACCGCGAGTGCGGTGCGTTCGTATCCTCTGCTGCTATGTTCACCGCCGCCTGGAAATTTGCTGTGCTCCCCGCCTTTGCGCTGATCGTCGGACTGCAGCAGCAGCCGCCGTCCGCTCCGGCAGCGCCCGCCGCCACGCCCGCAACCGCACCGGCCGCCACTGCGACAGTCCCGAAGATCGAGAACCAGGAAAGCTTCACCGTTGTGGGAGTGACGGTGCGCACGAATAACGCGGCCGAGGCCGGCGGGCAGGGGCAGATTCCGGGCGTGTGGCAAAACGCCATGTCGACTGGACAGCTGGAGCAGATTCCGAATCGCGTTGGCGAGGGATACGTGGTGGTCTACAGCGATTTCGCCAGCGATCACGGCGGCGAATTCAACTACACACTGGGCGTTCGCGTGTCGTCAGCAGACAATGTCCCGGCAGACATGGTGAAGCGGACGGTTGCGGCGGGGAAGTATGCCATTTTCCAGTCGGAGCAGGGGGCGCCGCAGGAGGTGATCCCGGCACTGTGGCAGCACATCAACAGCTTGTCGCCGGAGCAGATGGGCGGCCAGCGCGCGTACCAGACGGACTTCGAGACGTATGGGGCGTTCACGGATCCGGGCAGCATGCAGATGACAGCGCATATCGGGCTGAAGTAGGGGAGGTGCGGGCCCGTGCGCGCGACGCTACACCCTGAACGCTAAACCCGATACCCTGTTTTCATGAGTTCTATTCAGGTTCAGTTGCCCGACGGCTCGGTTCGGGAGGTGCCGCAGGGCACGACGCCGCTGTCGATTGCAGAGAGTATCTCGCCACGTCTTGCGCAGGCTGCGCTGGTGGCCCGCATCCGGCCACTGAAGGCTGCGCCGGTCGCTGCTGTGTCCGGCGATGGGTCGGAAGCTTCGATGTACGGCGCGGAGGATCCGCACGCCCAGCGCCTCGTCGATCTGGGCACACCGCTCCAGGAAGATGTCGCTCTCGAGTTGCTGACGGAGAAGAATCCGGAAGCTCTGAAAGTGCTGCGGCACTCTGCCGCGCACGTCCTGGCAACGGCAGTGCTGGAACTGTTCCCGGAAACAAAACTGGGTCATGGCCCGGCGACGGACAGCGGATTCTTCTACGATTTTTGGCGGCCGACGCCGTTTACTCCTGAGGACCTGAAGCTCATCGAGGGCCGTATGGCAGAGGTCGCCGCGCGCGATGAGAAGTTCGTGCACGAATATGAGCCACGCGAAGAAGGACTGGAGAAGTTCCGTGCCGGCAACGATTTCATGAAGGTTCACTTCGTTGAAAAGTTCACGAAACCCGGAGATCCGATTTCTCTTTACCGTAACGGCAAGTTCGTCGATTTCTGCCGCGGTCCGCACGTGCCTTCGACCGGTCGTGTGAAAGCCGTGAAGGTGATGAGCCTGTCCGGCGCGTACTGGCTCGGCGACGAGAAAAATGCGCAGCTACAGCGCATCTATGGCACAGCCTTCTTCTCGAAGAAAGATCTCGACGAGTACCTGGAGAAGCTCGAAGAGGCGAAACGCCGCGATCACAGACGACTAGGCAAGGAACTGGAGCTCTTCGCGGTGAGCGAAGAGGTCGGAGCGGGGCTGCCGCTCTGGCTTCCGAAAGGCGCGACGATCCGGCGCCTGCTCGAGGAGTACATCCTGGAGCGCGAGCGCGAGATGGGCTATGAGCATGTCTACACCCCGAGCCTGGCCAAGGTGGACCTGTACAAGCGGTCAGGACACTGGGCGCACTACCACGAAGACATGTTCCCGCCGATGCATTTCGAGAATGAGGAGCTGGTGTTGCGGCCGATGAATTGCCCGCACCACATCCTCATCTACGAATCCAAGCTGCGGAGCTACCGCGATCTGCCGGTGAGGCTGGCCGAACTGGGGACCATGTACCGCTACGAGCGCTCCGGTGCGCTCAGCGGCCTGAGCCGGGTGCGCTGCATGACCCTGAACGATGCCCACATCTTCTGCACGCCCGATCAGATCAAGGAAGAATTCTCCAGCGTGATGAAGCTGGTGGAACTGGCCTATGGCGATCTTGGGATCACAAATTACAAGTACCGGCTGTCCTTGCGAGATCCAAAAAACAAACAGAAGTACGTTGATAACGATGAGATGTGGAATCTGGGCGAGCGGGTGTTGCGTGAGGCGCTCGACTCACTCGGATTGCAGTACCGGGAGAGCCGCGGCGATGCGGCGTTCTACGGTCCGAAGCTCGATATTCAGCTGGCCGACGTCATGGGCCACGAGGAGACCTACTCAACGATTCAGGTGGACTTCCATCTTCCGAACCAGTTCGGACTGGAATACACCGGGGCCGACGGCAATCGGCACCGCCCGGTGATGATCCATCGCGGCGTTATCAGCACCATGGAGCGGATGGTTTCGTATCTGATCGAAATGTATGCCGGGGCTTTTCCGCTGTGGCTGGCGCCGGTGCAGGCGGGCCTGGTCCCGATCAGCGAGCGCCATCACGGATACGCAGAGAAGGTGAAGAGGGCGCTCGCAGACGCAGGGCTGCGCGTGGAGGTGGACGCGCGCAACGAGAAGATGAACGCCAAGATTCGCGACTTCACGATGCAGAAAGTACCTTACGTGCTCGTGATGGGAGATAAGGAAGAAGCGAACGAGGCGGTAAGCGTACGCACGCGCGGGAAGGGCGATCAGGGATCTATGCCCCTTGCGGGTTTCATCGAGCGTGCGCAGCAGATCGTCACCAGGAAAACAGCAGAGTTGTAGCGGCGTTACCCCCCGGGGGCATCCCGGTGTGCGAGTTCTCAGTGAGGAGTCATGCGCGGTGCCGTTTCGGCGGGCGGCACGGTTCTGGGATTAGCCGCAGCCCCCGTCTGCGCGAGGTGGACGGCCGGAACGCGCGCCGTCTTCATTGCGGCAGGATTGATGGGCTAATTCTGCGCCAGCAGCTTTGGATGACCGCGGCTCTCCCTGGCAAACTGCGCTCGGTTATGCTGCGCGGTTTGCCGAATTTGGACCTGTACGGGAAGAGCGCCGATGTGCTGCTCGTGCTGGGCTGCGATCTCCTGGCGGTTCGGTTCGAATTTCAGTCCGCCGGGTCCGCCGTCGTAGCTCACGGATGACGTGTTGTAGTGGTTCTCGACACGGTAGCTGTAGACGCTGTGAACCCTACGCGTGTCGACATGGCTCATGCTGCGGTTGTAGCAAAAGCTGTCGCCGCGCCAGTATCCGCCTTCATAGCCGCTTCCGTTGTATCCATGGCCGTAGTTCACGCCACCGTAGTAGCCGACGTGGCGCGCCCAATAACCATCGTGCCAGCGGTATTGGCCCTTGCTGTAGTCCCAGTAGCCGGGCGTCCACAGCGCGCCGGCATACGGTGCGAGCACCCACGCCCCTGGTACCCAGTAATAACCGCGATTCGACCAGGCCCAGTACCCCGGCGTCCAGACATAGTTCTCGCCCGGAGCAGCCGGTTGATCATATTGCGGCAGGTCGGGCGGCGGTTCGGGCGCGACGATGTGTGCGGTGTAGTTCATGCCGGGATCGGATGAGGTTGCATTCCCCTGATTGTCGTAGCCCGCTGGATCGCCTGGCGACGTGGTTTCGGTCACGCTGGCTGGCGCAAGATTAGCGGCGGCGGGATCCTGCGTTGGCTGGCTGTCGCGGCCGGAGCCCTGAGGTTGCGTCGAAGTCTGGGTGCTGTGACATCCGGCAAAGGCAAACACAAAAGCGATTGCCGGAACAGCAAAATGTGTCATCCGGTACATGGGTATCGTGGGCCGCATTCGATGCATGCGCGCTGCGGCCTGTCTCCTGGTGGGTGTTTCTCATTCCTTCTCTATTCCGTGGGATGCGTGGACGCGCGCCGCTCTGGCGCCCGGCATTTCACGATGATGGAAGAAGTTTTTTGGAGCAGAAAAGCAGGCAACCCGCCGAACGACTGTGGGCTGGAAACCCGGATCGCAAGAGACTAGATTTCGGTCGACTCGAAACCCTGATCTCCTTGCCCGGGCTGCAGATCAGGGAGTGCCATGGGGTCAGAGTCTGGCTGACGCAGGGCTTCGCCGGCCAGGAGGATCGACGGCGCAGGCACCGGAGGGATGCTGTCGAGGTCAGCGAGTATCGTGCGAACCACTTGCTGATCGGGCTGTGCGGCACGCGACACGATGACGCAGGGCAGGTCGGCGGCGTGGCCCTCATTGCGCAACTGCGTTGCCAGATCGGTAAGATCGCGGCCCGGCATGTAGACGACGCGCGTGGCTCCCGTAAGAGACGCTGGTTCGAGAGCAGAGCCGGGGGCATGGTGTCCTGAGGAGAAGCTGATGCTGGATGCGCTGCGGCGGTCTGTCAGCGGACGCCGCAGCGCGGCGGCGGCGGCAAACGCAGCCGTGATTCCGGGGACGACTTCGTGCGGGATGGCGGCGGCGCGGAGCGCATCGATCTCCTCGCCGGCACGACCGAAGACCAGCGGGTCACCGGATTTGAGGCGCACAACCGAAAGGCCGCGATGGGCGTAGTCGATCATCATGGCTTCGATCTGCGCCTGAGTGATGTTCTTGTGGCCGCAGCGCTTTCCGACATTGATGACCAGCGCGTTTTCTGCGTGGCTGAGCACCGCCTGGGGGACGAGGTCGTCATGGAGGACGACGTCTGCGGTCGAGAGGAGGCGCGCGGCTTTCAACGTGAGCAGTTCAGGATCGCCAGGGCCGGCGCCCACGAGGTACACGGTTCCAGGAGTCGCCGTGGTCATGCGCGTGCCTCCGAATTTTGTAAGGCAGCGATTCGTTCGGCGGCAAATTGACGGGTGGGGCACTCGGCCGATGCACAAAGGTGGCGCTCGACGAGTTCGTGAAGCAGCAGGTTGCGGGCTGGTCCCGGGGGAACGGCGGCACGCACTTCGCGGCGCATCGCGCCCAGTTCGTGAAGCCAGGGGCCGAGGTCCGGCGGAAGCTGCTCGTCAATTTCGCGGCGCAGGCGCTGCGCGAGCGCGGGGCTTTCTCCGGCCGTGGAGATGGCGACCTGAAGATCGCCGCGGGTGACGACCGAGCCAAAGTAGAAATCGCAGTTCGGCGGATCGTCCACTGCATTGCAGAGGACATTGCGGCGGAGGGCTTCTTCGTAAATCGCGTGGTTCACGGCGGAGTCGTTGGTCGCGGCGATGACGACGAAGGTGCCGTCGAGATCCGTCGGAGCGAAGCTGCGTTGATGCCACGCGAGCACTCCACTGGCGGCCCAGTCGCGGATCTGCGGCGTCGACCTCGGCGCCACGACCGTCAGGATCGCGCCCGTGCTGCGCAGGCTCTCGATCTTGGCTTGCGCCACCGTGCCAGCTCCAACGACGAGCACCGGGCGGCGTTCAAGGCGAAGAAAGACGGGGAGCAGGCTCATCGCTGGTCCTCAGCCTGCCACTTCCGCGGGAACGCGGCCGGCGGCGAGATCGCGCTCTGCGGCGAGTGGTTCGCCGGCCAGAACAGCGCGGATTTCGGCATCGGTGTAGCGGCTGAACCAGGCGCGCAGGTTCTCGCCGCTTTCCCGATCAGCAAGGTAGTGGCGCAGCAGGCGCTCGACAGCTTCTGGCACGAGAGCTGCGGGGGTACGATAGCCGACCGAGCGCGACATGCCGGCGTGCTTGCCGACCGATCCGCCGACGAGAAAGGAGTACGCGTCGGTGAGCTTGCCTTCGTGCTTGATCTTCTTGCCTTCGAGGCCGATGTCGGCGATCCAGTGCTGGCCGCAGCCGTTGGGGCAGCCGGTGATGTGGAGGCGCAGCTGCTGATCGAACTGGGGGAGGCGCTCGTCGAGTTCGTCGACCAGCCAGCGGAGGAAGCCCTTCGTTTCCGTGATGGCCAGCTTGCAGAATTCAGTGCCCGTGCAGGCGATGCCGCCGCGCCAGAACTGCGAGCCTTCGACACGGAGCCCGATCTTGTCCAGTTCGCGGGCGAGTTCTCCGGCGCGCTCGGTCGGCACGTTCAGGAAGAGCAGGTTCTGCATGACGGTCAGGCGGACCTGGCCAGGGTGCCCGGTTTCCGGGCTGCCGAAGCGCTCGGCAAGCTCGGCCACGGCGGTGAGCTGATCGCCAGTGAGGCGTCCGCGCAGGACACTGGCGCCGACGTGGCTGAGGCCGGGCTGCTTTTGGCGGTGAATGCCGGCGTGGTCGCGGAGGATGTCGTCGGGGATCTGCTCTTCGACCCCGGGGGCGAGCGAGTAGCCGAGGCGGCGTTCCACTTCGAAGAGGAAGCGGTCGGCGCTCCAGTCGAACTTGGTGAAGAGGTACTTCATGCGGGCGCGGTCGCGGCTCTCGCGCAGGATCAGCTCGTCGCGGAAGATTTCCGTGATGGCGCGGGCGACGGCGAGGGCCTGATCCTGACGGACGAAGGCGTTCAGCCGCACGGCGAGATGCGGCTCGTTCGAGAGGCCGCCGCCGACGCGCACGGAGTAGCCTACCTCATCGCCGCGCCGGACCGCAGTGAAGGCGATGTCGTTGATCTCCGGATAATTGCACCAGGCTGGGCAGCCGCTGACGGAGATCTTGAACTTGCGGGGCAGGTTATAGAACGCGTCGTTGCCGCGCAGTTCGCGGGCGATCTCGAGGGCGAGTGGCGAGGCGTCGATCAGCTCGTCGTGGGCGATGCCGGCCAGCGGGCATCCCGTGACGTTGCGGACGACATCGCCGCAGGCGCCGATGTTGGTCAGGCCGGCGGCGTGCAGGGCTTCCATGACGTCGGGCAGGGACTCGACGGTGAGCCAGTGGTACTGGATGTTCTGGCGGACGGTGATGTCGGCGAGGTTGTTGGCGTAGCGGCGGGCGATGTCGCCAAGGACGCGGACCTGGTCAGCGCTGAGGATGCCGTTAGCGATCGCCACGCGCATCATGAAATACTCGGTCGCCTTGCCTTCACCCCCCTTGCCGCCGGTGACGCCGAGGCCGTCGCCCTGGGTGTAGATGCCCCACCAGCGGAAGTACGTGCTCCAGTCTTCCGGGACGGAGGTGCGGCCTTCGCGGGCGAAGCGGCGGATCTCGTCGAGGGCGTGCCAGGGGTTCAGCTCGCGCTTCAGGCGCTCGGCTTTCTGTGCTCGGGACTCTTTGGGTGCGGCTGTCTCCGCCATGGCTTCTCCGTTTCGGCTTCAGAATGTGTGCTGAAAAAGCAAAACCCGCGTCAGCGAGGAGGCTTAACGCGGGCTTATGGGGGTGCGGCTTAAGGTCGAAGACTCACCCACAAGTCCGGCGCGGCGCACAACAACAAGCGCAGCAGACCGCCGGAAAGTGGCACATGACCATGAATCGATTCTAGGGGAGATTGGAGGTGGGGTCAAATAAAGGTGCGAAAAAAGGGGGTTAATCCAGTAAGTCGTTGATTCTGCGCGGGACAGAGAAGGGGATTAACGGCGGTGCCAATATACAACTAGTTACAACCAGTAATTCGGCCCATGTCGCCCACACGACAGTCATTTTGACTTGGGAGAACTGAGCCGATATAACGAGCTTTCCGGGTCCTTTTTCCGGATTTTCGGCGGAGACCGGGCGGAGATTGCTTCCGCTGGTCCCTCCGCAACACATCAACCGCACTGGGATGTTCGGGAAGGCGGTGAAAGTCCGCCACTGCCCCGCAACTGTAAGCGCGTGTTCCTGCGTCTGGTACGTATGCGATGCAGGAAGAAGCCGGCCGAAGTGCCACTGGAACCGGAAGGTTCCGGGAAGGCGGCCGGTGTAGGGCGCGCAAGTCAGGAGACCGGTCCTCAGGTGCTCTCGCAACCGCGTCCCGAGGGGGACGGAGGGCTTATGACGATTTTTGAGCGGCCCCTGCGCCGCATTCTCGCTCTTGCATCGCTGCTGACCTGCGCCGCTGCCGCGCGCGCCGTCAGCGTCCATGGCACAGTGACCGATCCGCTGGGCGCGCCCATTGCGAACGCCACGGTGGCCCTCGTTCATGATGGGAAAGTCATCGTGGCCGGCAAGACCGGCTACGACGGCGGGTATACGCTGACGAGCGCCGAGTCCGGACGCTTCTATGTGCTGGCGTCGGGACGCTCGTTCCGCCAGTTGCAGACGAAGAGCTTCTTTGGGGAAAAGCTGGACGACGTGCAGCAGGATGTTGTGCTGGAGCCGGAGTGGGTGCGGCAGTCCGTGGTGGTGACGGCAACGGGCCAGCCGCAACCGCAGGCGCAGACGAGCGGATCGGTGAGCGGGATCGGGGCGACGCAATTCGAGAACCGGCTGACCATCGTCGATGCGCTGCGGCAGATTCCTGGAGTCAACGTCGTGCAGCAGGGCGAACAGGGGGGCGTGACCTCGCTGTTCATCCGCGGCGGGAATTCGACCGCAAACCGCGTCGTGATGGACGGGGTGCCGGTCGAGGACGTCGGCGGACGATTCGATTTCGGCAATGTGGCGACGACCGGGCTCGAGAGCGTCGAGGTGTATCGCGGGCCGAATACGGTGCTGTACGGATCGGACGCGGCCGCCGGTGTGGTGGCGCTGACCACGCCGCGGGGGAGCACGCAGTTTCCATCGTTGTTGTATTCGGGTGGGGCAGGAAATTTCGGGACGTATCGGAACGAGGTGCAACTGGGCGGGATGAAGCGGAAGCTGGATTATTACGGCGGCTTCTCCAGCCTGCAGACACGGAACTCGATCCCGATGGATGCGTATCACAACAACACCGCCGTCGCGAACCTGGGCTGGAACTGGTCGGCGAAGACGGAGATTCGCGGGACGGTACGGCATACGGTTGCTGCCAGTGGATTGCCGGCAGCGCAGACCGGATACGCGTTCTACGGCCTCTCCAATGACGGAAAGCAGCAGGATCAGGACACGTATGGCACGGGGACCATTGCGCATCAATTCCGCGATAACTGGAAGGCGAGCGTGCGGTATGGACTGGTGCGCAAGCGCGAGGAGAGCCAGCAGTGGTACCCCGCAGGAAATCTGATCGACGGGAATTACTACGGCAACAACGTCACGGTGAAGGGCGCCAACGGAACCGTGGCGAGCGGGCAGGCGCTGATGAACTTCGGACCGGTGTTCGGAGCGGTGTACCCGTATCAGCTGGCGCTCGCTTCGGACCGCGACGATCTGTTTGCGCAGATGAATTATGTGCATGGCCCACATCTGGCGGTGACCGGCGGGTTCCGGTATGAGGACGAGCGCGGCCTCGAGAGCGAGCCCGTGTATGCATTTCATCGGTCGATGGAGCGGGCGAACTACGACTACCAGGCCGAGATCGGCGGCCAGTTCAAGAACCGGCTGTTCTACACCGCGGCCGGGAACGTGGAGAAGAACGCGCTCTTCGGCACGGTCGGGACGCCGCACATCGGAGCCTCGTATTACCTGGTGCGGCCAGGACAGGGTGTGCTGCACGGAACGAAGCTCGAGTTCAACTTCGCGCGCGGCTATCAGGAGCCGACCATCGATGAGCAGTTTGGATCGCTCTACAGCTTCCTTGTGCAAAACGGCGGGCAGGCGACCGCTGCGCAGTATGGCATCCGGCCGATCGGCGCGCAGCAGGCCCGGACCTACGACGGCGGCGTGGAGCAAAGCCTGTTCAGCGAAAGAGTCATGCTGCGCGCGCGGTACTTCCACAGCGAGTACGGCAATCAGATTGAGGCGGTGCCGGCCTCGCTGGTGCCGACGCTCCTGCCGAATCTGAACTCGAGCCAGCAACAGGACCTGCTCGGCTTCCTCAATAACAACTTTGCGTTTGCGCTGGATCTGAACTCGCTGGCCTACAAGGCGCAGGGGGTTGAGTCGGAGGTGGAATACGGGCTGGGAAAGAACGTCTTTGTGCGCGGCGGGTACACCTATCTCGATGCCCGTGTGCAACGGTCGTTCTCGTCCGATGCAGTGGGGCCGAGCACGAATCCAAACTACCCCGGGATCGCGATCGGGAACTATTCGCCGCTGGTGGGAGCGCGGCCGTTCCGGCGGCCTCCGCACACCGGATTTGCCAGCGTGATCTACACAGGGACCAGGTGGACGGGCGTGCTGAACACGGCGTTTGCAAGCCGCAGCGACGATTCGACCTTCCTGGGCGGCGACGATGTGAACTTCGGCAACACGCTGCTGCTGCCGAACCGGAACCTCGACTACGGCTACACGAAGGTTGATCTGGGGGCCAGCTATCAGGTGAAGCCGTGGGCCGCGGTGACGACGCAGATCAACAATCTGACGAGCAATCAGCACATCGGGCCGATTGGGTATCCATCGCTGCCGTTGAATTTCACGACGGGGATGCGGTTCACGATTGGCGTGGGGGAGCGGCAGTGATTCCCGCGTCGGTGAAGACTGGACACCGCATGTCCATAGCCAGTTTGATCTGCTGACAGCATCCACAGCGTCGGTCACGCAGGTTTCGCAGAGCAGTCGTATACTGCGCGGCACGGGAGGAATACTCTATGCCGATTGCAAATCATCTTCTGCGGGAATTCGACGAGGAAATGGGCCTCACACGGAAATTCCTGGCCGCGATTCCGGATGACAAGCTCACGTGGAAACCGCACGAGAAGTCGATGGAACTGGGGCGGCTGGCGTGGCACCTGGCGGATTTTCCGGAGTGGTGCTTCACGACGTTTGAACGCGAGCGGCTGGCGATGGACGAGGAAGACGCCGCGAAGATGGGCGACTGGAAGGGGAAGAAGCGGGCGGAGATGCTGGAACGCTTTGATCGTGACCTGCCGCGGGCGCGGGCGGTACTGGCAGGAGCGAGCGATGAGGCGATGGCGCAGCACTGGACGATGGAGTGGGGCGGCCAGACGGTGATTGACGATGCGCGCGAGTACGTCTATCGCAAGTGGTCGATGAACCATATGGTTCATCACCGAGCACAGTTGGGGGTCTATCTGCGGTTGCTGGGGATTGCGATTCCGGGATGCTACGGGCCTTCAGCGGACGAAATGGTGTCCGAGGTGGTTGCGGCAGATTGAGGAGCCGCCGGCCAGCTGTCGTTCCAGCCGGAGCGGCAGGATCGGCGATCAGGCAGCGGAGGTTTGCGTCGAACTGGACGTGGCGCTGGACGTGGCGGTCACCGGCTGGATCGGCAAAAACGCAGTCATTACCGTGCCCGACGGCTCGACGACCCTGCTGCGACAGCGGATAAAGCCGCCGCGGCGGTCGAGGATGTCTTTGACCGTCCAGAGTCCGAGGCCGACGTTGATGTCCCGGCGCGCGGCGAAGAATGGGGAGAAGACCTGAGCGCGCAGAGCCTCCGTGAGGCCGATGCCCTGATCGCCGACCGAGATGCGAATACCCTGCGCTCCGGTAACCGGGTGGCGAGCTTTGTGGGCGCCAAGGTAGATGCTCGATCCCTGAAAAGAAGAATCGAAGGCGTTCGCTACCAGCTTGGAGAGCACGTACTTCACTTCGCCCAGCGGAGCAAACATCCTGAGATTGGGGCGAATTTTCCGGATGACGGCGATATTTTTGTCGCGCAGGCGCTGGTCGTAGATCGAGAGGACTTCGTCGACAGCTTCCCGCAGGTCGATCCAGCCTGGGGCGGAAGCATCGCGGTAGAACCCAAGGGTCTGGCGCGAGATGCGCGAGACGCGCTGCAGAACCTTGTTGGCTTTGAGCTGCCAGAGCAGGCTCATACGCCGGGGATCTTTTGCCGTGCTTAGATCCGAGCCGAGCCTCGGCAGAACGTGCGTGTGGAGGCTGCAGATCTTGTCGACGGCGAGCGCATCCCGCGCATCCGTGAACATATCGAGCGGCCAGCCGCAGGAAAGGTGGAACTGGCGCTTGCGGCCCAGTGCGGCCCACAACTCTTCCAGCCGGATCGCGGCGGCATGCTTTCCCTGCTTCCAGAGCACCGTTACCATTTCGCCGTATGCGGCAATGGGAGGTACCGGGACCCTGCCAGCGGCCTCGGTCAACCGATCGAGGATCGCGGAGATGAGGCGGTTGAATCGCTGCTCATCAGGCCAGCCGTCCACCATGAACTCGGCGAGCGTGGCGGAGGCGTCCAGCGCCATCCAGCGGTCCTGCCTGTCGGCGTCAGCGACATCGACCCCCAGCGACTTGAGCTGGCCAACAAACGCTTGCCGGCGGGAACTTTCCGCAATGACCACAGCTGCGCCGCCTGCCCGGAGCGCGTCGGCGAGGTAAGCGCCTGCTTCCGCCAGGAGGGAGCTGTCATCGGAATAGAAATGGGCTATGTGGGTACTCGACAAAGGAGTGCTCGGCGTGGGGCGGCGGTCCCCGGCGTTCCTCACGCCGGAGTCTTCTCGGAAAAGTTGTTGCATGGCCGGGTCGCTGACAGGCTAGGGCGATCGCGCGAACCCTGGACTGTGGTTTCCAACTTCGATGGCCGGACCTCGCGGAAAGGATGTCCGGCGTTGCAGGCCAAAGACGGGGAAGGCCCCTGCGGAGAGGGGCCTTCCTGTGGAATTTTCGTGGAAATCTGCCGCTGCTACTGGCGCCGGGCAGGACGGACGGCTTCCTGGGCGTGTGCGGAGCCATTGGGCGGGACCGCGGGCAGCTCGGGCGTGGCAGCTTTGGGAGTGATGCCGAGCTTTTGGCGGAGCTGCGTATCCATTTTGGTGAACGTGTCGCGGTTGTCCTTGAGGAACTGACGGACGTTTTCGCGTCCCTGGCCGATGCGCTCGCCGCTGTAGCTGAACCAGGCGCCGCTCTTCTCGACGATGTTGTTCGTGACGGCGAGGTCGAGGACGTCGCCTTCGCGGGAGATGCCTTCACCGTAGAGGATGTCAAACTCGGCCTCGCGGAAGGGCGCGGCGACTTTGTTCTTGACGATCTTGACTTTGGTGCGAGAGCCGACGACGGTGTCGCCTTCCTTGACTGCGGCGATGCGGCGGATGTCGATACGGACCGAGGAGTAGAACTTCAGGGCCCGGCCGCCGGTGGTGGTTTCCGGATTGCCGAACATGACGCCGATTTTCTCTCGAATCTGGTTGATGAAGATGAGGCAAGTTCTTGATTTCGAGACGGTTCCTGTCAACTTCCGCAGCGCCTGGGACATGAGGCGGGCCTGCAGGCCGACGTGGGAGTCGCCCATCTCACCGTCGAGTTCGGCCTTGGGGACTAAGGCGGCGACGGAGTCGACGACGAGGACGTCGATGGCGCCGGAGCGGACCAGGGCCTCGGTGATTTCGAGGGCCTGCTCGCCGTAGTCGGGTTGGGAGATGAGGAGGTTATCGATGTCGACGCCAAGCTTTTTGGCGTACTGCGGATCGAGCGCGTGTTCGGCGTCGACGAAGGCGGCCATGCCGCCGGCTTTCTGGGCTTCGGCGATGATCTGCAGGGTGATGGTGGTTTTGCCCGAGGATTCAGGGCCGAAGATCTCGACGACGCGGCCGCGGGGCACGCCGCCGACGCCGAGGGCGGCGTCGAAGGAGATGGATCCGGTGGAGATGGTGGAGATGGGGACGACGGCCTCTTTGCTGCCGAGGCGCATGATGGAACCCTTGCCGAACTGCTTTTCGATTTGAGAAAGCGCCAGATCTATGGCGCGCTGACGATCATCTGCCACGAGGGTCTCCATTCTTCCGGGCGCCGGCGGCGTCCGTGAACTGCTGAGGTGCGGAAATTTGCCCCGAGTCTACCATCGGGCATTTGCCGGGACTGTGGGCCGAAATGCCGGGAGGGTACCCGCTGGTAATGGTGGGGTTCAAAAGCAGTCTACAGGTTACCTGGGTGTGGAGAAGTGGGGATTAATTGGCCGGGCCGAGGGAGATTGGCGGAAGGATATCCAGCCATCAGAGCCGCTTGCGAAAATTGACGGACCTGCTGACCGGCTGGTAGCCCAGCGCTTCGTGGCTCTGCTGCGAGGCCTCATTCTGTATGCCGGTGTCAGATGCCATTTCTTTGCAGCCCTGCGATCGCGCCCAGTTCTCGGCAGCGACGACGAGGCTGCGTCCGATGCCGCGGCGGCGAAACTCCGGCTCGACATACCAGCCTTCGATAAAGCCCACCGGGTGTGCCGGATCGCAGCAGTCTGCGTGTGAGCGGAGGCCCGCCTCGAGAAAGCCGATCAGCCCGTTTGGCTGGACTTCCGCAACGAAATAAATGAGCGGCAGGGTGCCCGGTGTTCGGCCTGCGAGTCGATCCATGAGTTCCTGCGCGTGCTCCTCGATGGAAGATTCCGGCCACAGAGCAAAGGCCATGTGAGCCAATCTGTGGCAGTCCGACAATTGCGCTGCGCGAACCAGAACCCTCATGCGACGAGAGTAATGGTCGCGCCTTGTTTCAGGGAAGCACGCGCGTGGCAGGGTAGGGTGTAGGAAACCGCGGCTCCCTCAATGCTGTGCCAGTGTTCGGAAGAGGCAGGCCATCGTGGGCAGGTCGAGTTGTTCAGCACGCGACTGCGATGAAATGCCGCAGGACTCGAATGCTGCTCTGATGGCGGGGGCATCGTAGCCGGCCGTGCGGAGATTCTTCGCAAGCATCTTGCGCTTCTGCGCAAAGCCAGTTCTGAGAAATGCGATGAACGCTGCGGCGGAATCGTCCCGACCCGGCGCCGGCGTGAGCTGTAGCTCCTCGAAGCGCGGCGCCATCGTGAGGCGCAGGACGGTGGAGTGGACCTGCGGCGGTGGCGAGAACGCCCCTGGCGGTAATGTGAAGAGCTTTTCGACGCGGGCGTAGAGGTGGGTGGTCGCGGAGAGGAGTCCGTAGTCGCGCGTACCCGGCGAGGCGGCGACGCGGTCGGCGACTTCGCGCTGAATCATGACGACGGCGCGCTCGATGTGCTGGTGGGCGGCAAACAGGTGCAGCAGGATGTCGGAGGTGATGTAGTAGGGAAGATTGCCGACGATGAAGAGCTTTTCTTCGTCAGGTGCGCGGAGCGCGGCGAGGTCCGTCGAGAGGATGTCCTGCTCCAGGATCTGCACGTTGCCGCGGCCGACGAACTGCTCGCGCAGGCGCGGCGCGAGATCGCGGTCGAGTTCGATGGCAATGAGCCGCCTGGCCCGGCCAGCGAGGATTGTGGTGATCGCGCCGCGGCCCGGTCCGATTTCGACGACCGTGCGATGCGCAATGTCGCCGAGCGCGTCGGCGATGGCGGCCTGCGCCGTGGGGCTGACGAGAAAGTTCTGCCCAAGTTTGGGTCGTTGCGGCATGGTGCGCATCTCTCCTGATTGTGCCGCGTGCGCAGGCGTCGGGTCGAGAGGATCGCACGATTGCATCCTTCGTCGCAATTTGCGCCACGACAAAACCGCAGGGTTTATTCTCAGCTTTCGGTTCTTCTCGGAGTGATTCATGCATATTGTGTTTGCGGCGTCGGAGTGCGCGCCGTGGGCGGCGACCGGCGGCATGGGAGAAGTGGTGGGCGCGTTGTCCCGCACCATTGCCAGCCTTGGTCATGAAGCAACGGTCTATTTGCCGTATTACCGGCAGGTGCGGGAGAAGTATCCCGAGAAGAATTACGCCGTTCGCAGCATCACGATCCCGTACCAGGACTACAGCCGGTTTGTGTCGATCCTCGACGGCGGCGTGCAGGACGGAGTGCAACTCTATTTCGTGAACAATCCGGAAATGTTCGACCGCGAGGCGATGTATGGCGTGGCGGCTGGTGATTATCCGGACAACTGGGAGCGCTTTGCGCTCTACTGCCGGGCGGTGCTGGAGGCGACGAAGGAGCTGGGCGTGCCGGACGTCTTCCACGTGCACGACTGGGAGGCCGCACTGATTCCCGTGTATCTGCGCACGCTGTACGCCGGCGATCCGGTGCTGCGCAATCGCCCGGCTGTGCAGACGATTCACAACGCGGCGTACCAGGGCCGGTTTCCGGCGGAGACGACGGAGCGACTGCTGCTGCCGCACGAGATCTTCACCATGGAGCGCCTCGAGCACTACGGGAAATTCAATTTCCTGAAAGGCGGCCTCGTGTATGCAGACCTGGTGACGACGGTGAGCCCGCGATATGCGCGTGAGATTCAAACGCCGGAATTTGGCGAGCGGCTGGATGGTGCGCTGCGACAGCGTGGGGCTGATCTGGTCGGCATCCTGAACGGGGTGGATTACGCGCTCTGGAACCCGGCGACGGATGGAAACATCGCGGCCCACTATTCGGCAGAGAGTCTGGACGGCAAGGCGGCATGCCGGCGCGATCTGCTGCATGCGTTTGGCGCGGGCGCGGTGAAGGACGGGACCGCGGTGCTGGGCATGGTGACGCGCATGGCCACGCAGAAAGGATTGGATCTGGTGGAGCAGGTAGCTCCGGCGCTCGCGAACGAAGACGCTGTGCTGATCGCCATGGGCAACGGCGAGCAGTATTACGAGAATATGTTCCAGTCGCTGGCGCAGCAGTTTCGCGGACGCGTCCTGGTGAAGACAGGCTACGACGACACGCTGGCGCACAAGGTGGAGGCAGGCGCGGACATCTTCCTGATGCCGTCCAAGTGGGAACCGTGCGGGCTGAACCAGTTCTATAGCCTGAAGTACGGGACGCCTCCGGTGGTCCATGCGACGGGTGGCCTGGACGACACGATTGAGGAGTGGGACGGCAAGGCGCGCAAGGGCACGGGATTTAAGTTCGGCGAGTACGCGGCGGAGCCGTTTCTGGAGGCGATCCGGCGGGCGCTGCGGGTGTTTCGCGACAAGGATGCGTGGCAGGCGCTGATGCGGAATGGAATGGCGAAGGATTTTTCCTGGGCGCGTCCGGCCGCGCAGTATGTCGAAGCGTATGAGCGGGTGGTGCGGGCGAGGAGTTGAACGGCAGGGTGTAGGGTTTAGGGGCGCTTCGCGCTGGCCCACATCTGCCAACGGCGCCCAGATGCGGGCACCCGGTTTACGCTTTCGGGGCTGATCAGTACTTCGCCAGATCGGCGATGGCCTGGTAGATGCGTTCGGGCTGCGGCAGGATGACGTCTTCGAGCGCGGGCTGATAGGCGACGAAGCTGTCGAGCGCGGCGACGCGGCGAACCGGAGCGTCGAGCGAGTCGAATAGTTCTTCGCTAATGCGCGCGGCGATCTCCGCGCCGTATCCCCAGCTGAGCATGTCCTCGTGGGCGACGATCACCTTGCTCGTCTTCTGGACGGAGGTGGCGATGGCTTCCCAGTCATACGGGTTCAGCGTACGGAGATCGAGGACTTCCGTATCGATCTGCAGCTCGCGGTGGGCACGCTGCGCGGCTTGCAGAGCGCGGGGGACGAGCGCTCCGTAGGTGATGACGGTGAGGTGGCGGCCTTCGCGGACGATCTTCGCTTTGCCGAAGGGGACGGTGTAATCGGGGCCGGGATACGGCGCGCGTCCCCAGGTTTCGCGATAGAGGCGCTTGTGCTCGAAGAAGAGCACGGGATCGTCGCAGCGGATCGCGGTGCGCAGCAGGCCGTTGGCGTCGAGTGCGTTGGAGGGGAAGACGACGCGCAGGCCGGGGATGTGCGTGAAGATGCTCTCCCCGCTCTGCGAGTGGTAGATCGCGCCGCCGGTGAGGTATCCGCCGATGGGCACGCGGATGACGGCGGGCGCGGAGAAGGTACCGTTGGAGCGCCATCGCATGAGCGGCAGCTCGTTGCGCAGCTGATGCATGGCGGGCCAGATGTAATCGAAGAACTGAATTTCGGCGACAGGCTTGAGGCCGCGGATAGCCATGCCGACGGCGCGTCCCACGATGGACGCTTCGGCGAGCGGGGAATTGAAGACGCGGTGTGAACCGTAGGCGCACTGCAGGCCTGCGGTGAGCTTGAACACTCCGCCTTTGCCCTTGACTTTCTTGTTTTCGAGGTACTCCTCGCGGGAGCAGTCGGCGACGTCTTCGCCAAAGACGACGATGCGGGGATCGCGGCGCATTTCGTCGTTAAGGCAGGCGTTGATGAGGTCGGCCATGGTTCGCTCATTCTCACTGCCTTTGGACTGCGGCTGGACGTCGAGTTCGGCGCGGGTCGGATCGAGGTCTTCGGAATACTGGTGGCGCAGAATCGCGGCCGGCTCTGGAGAAGGCTTCGGCGCCTTGAGCGCGTGCTCGGCGGCTACCCGGACTTCTTCATCGCACTTTTTCTCGATGCGCTCGATCTCGGCGGCATCGAGGATGCCCTCGCGCAGGAGGAGCATCTGGAAGTTGTGGATCGGGTCGCGCAGGGCATCCGTTTCGCGCTCACTCTCGGGGCGGTAGAGGCGGGCGTCGTCGGAATGCGAATGCGCATACGGGCGAATGACGTGTCCATGCACGAACGCGGGGCCTTTGCGCGCGCGGCAGTGTGCGACGGCGGCTTCAAAGGCCTGCATGCAGGCGATGGGATCGGTGCCGTCCACTTCGGCGAAGTAGAAGTTCGGGAAATTGCGCAGCAGATGCGAGATGTTGCCGCCGGGCGTGTTCACTTCGACGGGAACGGAGATGGCGTAGCCGTTGTCTTCTACGACGAAGAGGACGGGGAGCTTGCGGTTCGATGCGATGCTGACGGATTCCCAGAACTCGCCCTGGCTGGTAGATCCTTCGCCGATGGAGAGGTACACGACTTCGTCGCCGTGGAAATCGACGGGGTGGTACTGGCGGTAGTCGCCCTGACTGGAACCGGCCGGTTCGGCCGCTTCGGGATGCGCGCTGAAGTAGACCGACGCGTCGGCGCACCCGATGGCGTGCAGGCACTGCGTCGCGGTGGACGAGGACTGCGTGACGATGTGCAGCTTCGGATCGCTCCAGTGCGAAGGCATCTGGCGTCCGCCGCTGGCGAGATCGCTGGCCGCGCCGACGGACTGCAGCAGCTGTTCTTCGACCGTGGTGCCGAGAGCGAGCGAGAGTCCGCGATCACGGTAGTAGGGGAAGAACCAGTCGTAGCCGGGACGAAGGGAAAGGCCGGCGGTGACGAGAAGGGCTTCGTGTCCGGCGCCGGAGATCTGGAAGAAGACCTTCTGCTGATTTTTGAGGATGATTTCGCGGTCGTCGGTGCGCCGCGAGAGGTACATGAGGCGATAGATCTCGATCAGCTTTTCGCGGGGGATGGGGAGCGAAGAGCGCTTGCTGGCGGAAGCCTTTGCACCATTGCCGGAGTGGCCGGATTTCTGGCTCTCAGCGCCTGAAACTGCGGAACGCGCCATCGGGGATACCTTCGTCAAAGTTTAGATGTCAATTCTTCAGTTTAGAGCCCAGCGGCACCGTCACGGATTCTCAGAAGTAACCTTCGCGGCGCGAGCGACGGAAGATTGTACCAGCGCATTTCATGTGCAGGCGAATGAAGAGAAGATGGATGGTATGACCACTTGAGTGTGCAGGTTGCGACCCCAGGTTGGGATCACGTAAACTCCCGCTTTGCATGGAAGAAAAAACGCCGTCCAGAGGCGGACGGTTTGGAAGAACCCATCACGTCAGGGATATGTAGAAAGGACAGCTGATCCCGCCGGCGCAGTGTTTCGCCGCCTCCCCAAATAAATCCAGGTGAGGGAGTATCCGCAGGCATCTCTGAGAGTGTGTCCTGCACAGGGGAAATGCCTGCCAAGCGGCGGCCAGGTCTGTTCGTGCTGAAGAAAAGCGATTTTACGGAGGACTTGCATGACGTTGTCGTCAACCATCGCCGTGTGGATGTGGCAGGCAGGCGAGGGCGCCACGGCCGGAAGCAGCGGCGGATATTACATCTGGATTGCGCTCACCGCCGGAGTGCTTGGCCTGCTCGCCGCTTATCTGTTCGGGCGCGGCGTGCTGGGGTCCGACACCGGGACGCCGGAGATGCAGCGCATCTCGAATGCGATTCGCCAGGGCGCTGAGGCCTTCATGCGGCGGCAGTACAGCACGATCGCGCTGATCGCGGTCGGGCTGGCGATTGCGCTCTTCCTTGGATATCAGATTTCTCCCTACACGCGGCCCTATGCGGTGAAGGTGGTGATCAGCTTCATCGTTGGCGCGGCGTGCTCGGCGATTTCGGGCCAGACCGGAATGTGGGTTTCGATCCGGGCGAATATCCGGACGGCGGCGGCGGCGCGCACCAGCCTGGGACGGGCGCTGCAGATCGCGCTGCGCGGCGGCGCGGTGACGGGGTTGGTGGTCGTCGGTCTGTCGCTGCTTGGCGTGGGCGTGCTCTTCCTGGCGTTCGGCGGACTGCACAATCCGCAGCAGACTCCGTATGAACTGGTTGGGTTCGGCTTTGGCGCATCGCTCGTCGCACTCTTCGCGCAGTTGGGCGGCGGCATTTACACGAAGGCCGCCGATGTCGGCGCGGATCTCGTAGGCAAGGTAGAAGCAGGGATTCCTGAGGACGATCCGCGGAACCCGGCAGTGATTGCCGATCTGGTGGGCGATAACGTAGGCGACTGCGCGGGGCGCGGCGCGGATATCTTCGAATCGACGGCGGCGGAGAACGTCGGCGCCATGATTCTGGGCGCGGCTCTGTATCCGGTTTTTGGCGTGAAGGGGATTTTGTTTCCGCTGATCGTGCAGGCCATCAATCTGGTGGCCAGTGTGGTGGGCGTAATGATGGTGCGCAGCGGCGAAAACGAAGAACCGATGCACGCGCTGAATCGGGGCTATTACGTCACGTCGGTGGTCGCGCTGGCGGGGTTTGCGGCGGCGGTTTACTTCATGCTCGGCGCGCGCTGGTGGCTGCTGGGCTGCGGCATCTGCGGGATCATCACCGCATTCCTGTTCGTGCGCATCACGGAGTACTACACGGAGACGCGTTTTCGCCCGGTGCGGGCCATTGCGCAGGCCTCGACAACCGGGCCGGCGACGACGATCATCAGCGGCCTCGCTGTGGGCATGGAGACACCGGCGCTGCCGGTGATCGTGATCAGCGCGGCGCTGCTGTCCAGCTACTACTTCGGCGTGCTGGGGCTCGAGGACGTGACGGCGATTTCCAGCTACGCCAAGGGCATATACGGCACGGCGATCGCGACCATGGGCATGCTCTCGTCTGCGGCGTACATCCTGGCGATGGATACGTTCGGGCCGATCACGGATAACGCGGGCGGGATCATCGAAATGTCGAATCAGCCGGAGACGGTGCGCGAGAAGACGGACGCGCTCGATGCGGCGGGGAACACGACCAAGGCGCTGACCAAGGGCTACGCGATCGGATCGGCTTCGCTGGCGGCCTTCCTGCTGTTCTCGGCATACCTCGCGGCGATTCATGACATCGTGGCGCAGCGGATGCAGGCTGCAGGGCAGACGCTTGCGGCTGGATGGAGCTTTTCCAACGTGAATCTCGCCAGCGTGCCGGTGTTTGTCGGCGGGCTGCTCGGCGCGATGCTGACCTATCTGTTTTCGTCCATGGCGATCAAGGCGGTAGGACGCGCGGCGCAGACCGTGATCACCGACGTGCACCAGCAGTTCCGGGAGAACCCCGGGATCATGGAGGGCACAGCGCAGCCTGACTACGGACGATGCGTGAGTATCGTGACGGGTGCGGCGCTGCGCGAGATGGTCTGGCCCGGCGTACTGGCGGTCGCCATGCCGCTGCTGGTGGGCGTCATCTTCCGGAACTTCAGCGGCGGGTTCAACGTGGTGGAAGCCGCGGAAGAGCCGATGATTCACGGTGTCGCGTTGAATCTCAGCGGGGCCGAGGCTGTGGCAGCGCTGTTGATGGTGGGCACGATCAGTGGCATTCTGCTGGCCATGCTGATGAACAATGGGGGCGGCGCGTGGGACAACGCGAAGAAGTTCATCGAGACGGGAGCGCACGGCGGCAAGCGCAGCGAAGCGCATAAAGCGGCGGTCGTGGGGGACACGGTCGGCGATCCATTCAAGGACACCGCGGGACCATCGCTGCACGTATTGATTAAGCTGCTGGCGACGGTGACGCTGGTGCTGGCTCCGTTGTTCGTCTGAGTCAGAGAGACGGTCAGGAACCCAGGGCCTGGGTCGACGTATCGGCTGAGGCCTCTTTTATGAGGCGCGCTCTTCGATCATCTGGTCCTGCACTGGTACTGCGGGCATAACGACGACTTCCGCTGTCGGTACGGTGGCCGGCTCGGTGCAGAGCTGGGCGAGTTCTGCCTCGGGATTCTGGAAGCACTGAGCCAGGAGATTCGCTGCATATCGCGCAAGCGTGCGCAGATTCGTCTTATACCAGCAGCAACTCCTCATCTTCGGCGACAGTCCACACAGGAAGCGCAGCTGGTGCATGCGTCCGGCGAGCACAGCGGCGACGAAGCGGTGGTTGCCGTCGATGATGGTCAGCGGCTTTTTCTCATCGATGCCAATCAGCAGGATGGACGCGGGTCGGCATTCCTCCTCGACCAGGCAGTTGCAGATCGAGGCGATCTTGCGCGAGAAGGGATCGACCGCCGTTTTCTGGCGCGTACGGATGCGATCCGCCACGACCGGCAGATCGAAGGTGCCTCGCGCAATGCCGCGCCACTGAGCGCGCGGGAAGACGCGGACCTTCGTCAGGTCTGCTTCGGTGAGAGTGATTTCGTACCACTTCGTGTCTGACGGAAGCTCCTGCCACAAGGCGAGGTGGCGGAGGAACAGCAGAGCGCGCCGTCTGGCGTTCTCCTGCGGGTCACCCAGATTGGGGCGCATCACAATGGGCCGCAGGCTGTCGCGGAAGCCCTCATAGCAGGAGTGCTCAACGTCGGCTTTCAGAAATTCGGAGATGGCCTCATCTTCGGAAGTTTCGCGCACAATCCGAAGGACGCGGCCGGCTGTCGCCTCATCGGGTTCGTTGTCTTTGCGCAGTGCGCTGCGGAGGAAGGGCACGCCGACGACGATCATGAGCACGCTCATGAGCACCAGCTGTACCAGGATCACCTCTTCGAGCGAGGAGTGGAACCGGCAGAGGGCCGCGATCACAGCGGCGCTGAACGCCAGTTGCACCCAGCTGGTATTGGCGATCCGGTAGGACATCTCGTACGTAATGATGACCACGCAAAGCGAATAGATGATGCTGGCCACGCCCTTCAGTGCAAGCAGGTAAGGAAGGCCATGCTGGCCGGGCAGGACAAATCCCGCGCCGAAGAAGAGCTGCCACAGGCTCGCAGGCAGAACCAGCAGCGCCAGCACCATAACCGCGCCGATGCCGAATACCAGGCCGAACGAAGTCGCCATCAGCGACAGGCTCCTGCGCTCGTCTTTGCCGGTGCCAGCCACGACCGGGAACATGCTGTTCACGACTGCGGAGGAGAAGGTGTAGATGACGCGTCCGACGAGCGCAACGGCGGCATACAAACCTGCGGCGGTGGGCAGGAAGAAATGCTTCACCAGCACCATGTCGCAGTTGTTGATGATCATTTGCCCGGAGAAAAAGACAAGGGCCTGCAGCATCTCCATCATGGACTGGCTGAAGCCCAGCGGATCCACGCTGGAAGGCACAAGCTTCGGCGGGATCACGAGCCAGGAGATGACCGACGCCGCGGAGTTAGCAGCGATGACCCCGGGAACGCCGGTGCCGAGCAGCAGCATCGCGTAGGAGCCGACGAAGCGAACTCCGGCTTCCAGCACCAAATTGACGGCGAGACCACGGAATCCACAGGCGCCCTGAATGAAGCCGCGACGCGAGCCGAGCGGTACATAGAAAGCAGCACCGACGGCGATCAGATCGACGAGAGCCTTCGAAACCTGGAGATAGTCGGCGATCTGACTCTGGAAGAGAAGCAGCGAGAAGCCTACAAGCGCGCCGCAGACCCAGGATTCGCGGTTCAGCTTGCGGTAGACGGCGCTCCTGCCCTCGTCGGTCGCCTGCTGCGCGATCAACTTCGCAACGATGATCTGGTAGGAGAGGGTGAGCGCGGAGACCAGCGTGAGGACCGTGTAGATAACGGTCGCCTGGCCATATCCCTGGGGGCCAAGGAATCGGGCAGTAACGATGTTATAGAGGAGGCTAAGGACGGTGGCGAGCGTGGAGCCTGAAAGCAGAACCGCGCTCCCGGCGACGATTCGGGCCCGAAGACTGCCTGATTGTGCTGATACAGCGTGCGCCACTTTGAATCTCCAGCCGTCCAGAAATGAAATGCGGGATACAGCAGAGCTTGTCTATGGGCAGCGGGGGTGGGTGGGGCCGCCTTTTTTGCCAACTTGTTGCCAACAAGCCGTCGACATGGGGTTCGCGGGTACTGCGCCGCGGTTAATCCCTCCGATGCGCCGTGTAAATTTTGGGTTTACCCGAATGTCATCTGTAACCGTCGATTGGCGCGGATCGGCGGTCGGCCAGGGCTTCATGATCCCGATGCTGACGAGCTGATCTGTCGAAAGGAAGTTAAGGCCGGCCTGCCGCCACAATTGGGCATACCCGGCTCCAGAGCCGTGCCTTCCTCATAGTCATTCCAGGTCTCGATGAGCAGGAAGGGGATCGGCTGCTTGTCGGGGAAGTATTTGTGCCACAAATTATAGGTATCGTGCAGCGTGTCGCCGCAACGCGGAGCGATGTAGCGGTTCAGGCTCCATGAGGCCTTGCGGTCTCCGAATTGCGACCAGACTCCGCCGACGATGATCTTGTCCGGGTACTTATGAACCATGGTGTCGTAGAAGTGCGCCAGGTAGCCCTGGCCCCAGTTGGAGCCATCGTGGGCCCACCCCTGCGGGCCAGGATTGATCCAGGCGTAGTCGCCATCGAAGGCGTTCGGGTACTTCTCCGGCAGGTTTTCCTCGATCAGGAATGGCGCGGGATTCCAACGATTGAGTGACTTCCGGACCTGATCCCAGTTCGTGTAGCCTCCGTGCGAGAAGACGAAGATCACCGGGCGGCCCTCGTACGTGAGGTACGCCTCATGGCCAGGCGCATTTGGAGCCAGGTAGCGGTCGCGGAACGCGGTCAGGTCGGCGACCGCTTCGTCGGTTGCGCCGGTTTCCTGGTTGGTTTCGTCGTACATCATCGCGACGTGGAAGTTGTGTTGCGCGGCCGCCTTCTGCAGCAGCGCGTAGCTCTGGTCGATGAAGGGCTCGCGGTCGCCGTACCAGTCCATCACAAAGGCCGTCAGCCCCATGTCCTGCGCTTTGCGGATCTGGTTGTCGACCGTCGCGGGGTCGTGCGACGAGTAGCCGATGGCGATGTGGCTGGGATGGCCGAACCAGCCTTCGTAGACGGCCAGCAACTGCGGGGATCCGCTGGTTGCGGTGTACTTCAGGTGGACGGCCGATTTGCATCCGGCGAGCAACAGCAGGGATGCAGCCACGGTGCAGCACACGAGACGAAGCGCCGGCGCCGGTACCGATCGACGACGCGGAAAGAGCCGACGCAGAACAGAAGAAGGAGAAATGGAATGCATAACACTCATGAGGTCGGGCGCTGATCGGACGAATCAGCGACGGCTCGAACTGAGCCGTCGCCGGGATTTTCCGCTTCGGTACTTACGACGCGAATTTATGCAGCACGTACCTTGAAGGCGAGAGCTGCCTGATCCGCAAACTCGGCAGGGCTGCCGGCGCCGACCTCTTCCTGGGCATAGTAGACCTTGTTGATGATGGAGAGTGGGCGATTGCGGACCTCGTCGTAGACGCGGCCGAGGTATTCGCCGACGATGCCCATGCACAGCAGGAACATGCAGCCGACGGTAAAGACGGCGGCCGCAACCCAGAGGCCGACTGCGGTAACCGGCGTGGCTGCGAAAGCGGTGCAGAGCGCCAGCACGACAGCGGTTGCGATCGAGAAAGCGGCGAGGGCGAAGCAGAGACGCAGGGGCTTGTAGCTGAAGCTGCAGATCGCATCCATCGCATACTTGATGCGGCTGATGAATGACAGCTTGCCGTCCCCGGCGAGGCGATCCTGCCGATCGTAATAGACGATGGCGTTCTTGTAGCCGACCCAGGCACGCAGTCCCGGAAGATAGCGGTTGCCCTCGCGCAGTCCGTTGATGGAGTCGAGCGCCTGACGGTCCATCAGGCCGAAGATACCGGCGTCGAGCGGAATGGGGTAGTCGGAAACAGCCGAGAGCATGCGGTAGAAGAGCGGGAAGAGCGCAGCGAGAATCTTGCGGCTTTCCTGGCGGCTCCGCCGGACGGCAACCACCACCTGAGCGCCTTTGCGCCACGCTTCGATCAGCTCGGGAAGCACCTGCGGCGGGTCCTGGAAATCGCCATCCATAATAATGACGGCGTCACCGCGCGCGGTGCGCAGGCCGGCATGAATGGCGCCCATGTGTCCCCAGTTGCGCGAGAGATCCACCACGACCGCATGCGGGTCCTGCTTCTGAACGTCGCGCAGCAGCGAGAGGGAATTGTCTCGCGATCCATCGTTGACGTAAACGACTTCCCAGTCCTCGCGAATATCGGCAAGAGCAGTCGCCACGGCGGCGTGGAAGGTTGTGATCAGTTCCTGCTCGTTATAGATGGGGACGACAACAGAGATCATAGATGACTGCTCCAAATTGACGAACGAAGGGAGTAAAACTCCCGGCTGGCCTCGAGCGGGTATCGCCAGCCTTCACAACGGTGTACCGGATGGTGATGGGCCCAGTCACCGGTTGAGCTTTTTGGGCCTTTCGAGGATCGGACACAGCCCCACCTCAGCGGGCGGTCCTCCGACCTTCATGCCTTTTGATGCTGGATTCATCATTTGCGTTTGCGGCCTGCAGATCCGGTTGCAAGATTCTGACCGTCCAGCGGACGTCGGTCGGGGTGAGCACCGCCAGGTAGCGAGCATGAATCGGCTGCGACGCGAGGACTGTGCCGCCCTGCATCACCTGCTCGTCATAGGTCACGTTATCGGTCAGTTGAATCGATAGTCCCTCAGGCGAGTAGAAGACGATCTGCAGGTCGTGCGAGCGGTCAACATAACGCGTGTGAATGCCGATCTTCGTCTGTTGCGCGATGACCTCGGCCAGCTTGTCATACGCCGTTCCCACGAACTCGGGCGAGAGCAGGGAGGCCTGATTCGCATCGAGCGCTTTGCGCATGCTCTGCCAGGATTCCAGATAATCGCGGATCACGGCCTTTTCGGTCACGCCCGATGGATCGAGTTGTCTGGAGCCGTGCAGGTCCGGCGGACGCACCTGCACTGTGGGCTCCTGACTCCAGCAGGTGAGGGACATCGCCAGTAAGACGATGGCAGCTGCCCAGCAGCGGGTCATGGCCGGCCTCCCACGCGGATCTCATTTCCGGCGACGACACCACTGGCGACCGATATCACGGCGCCAGGATGGGCCGGCATTTCAACGCGGGCTATGTCCTGCTTGATCGGGACGTCGGCCGTCGTCTGCGTACCATTCCAGGTCTCGGTGAAGGTCACGATCGTGCCATCCGGAACCGGATTACCGCTGCAGTCGCGAATCGGCTCCGTCTGCAACTCTACCGCCTTGCCGTTGGGTTTTGCGCTCATGGTCAGGCGGCAGGGGTCGCCAGGAACCTGCTGAATGATGCGCGTCGTCTCGACCCCTCCGGCATGCGCGACGAACTTCGCTTTGCCTTCCTTCTCGGCGGAATTTAACTCCGTCCATGCGACGCCGTTGCTGGAAGTCACGGTGCGCGTCTGTGCGGGGCTGGACTGGTTCGTGAGCGTGAAGGTCACCGGTACCGGAGCGAGGACGAGGTTGTGGTAGCTGTCGAAAAGGTACGCCGCTCCGCTGATGCCGTTGCGCAGCCCCACCGGCAGGCGCGACGGCTTGGCGAGAAAGGCGATGGTTGCCGGTTGCGGCGCTGGCGTCACCTCGAGCTGAGCCGTATCGGATGCGGCCCCGGTAAGGATGACAACGTAACGGCCGGCATTGAAAAGGACGCCGGCGTCCAGCTGCACGGGCGTGCCAAGATCGACCTCGCGCCGCAATGCCTGGCCGGGTCCCACGATGTACAGCGTCGCTTTCCCGCTGCCAGACGTGGGAATCGAGAAGGCCGCTCCGGCCGTGACCTGCGCCGGCACGTTCAATGCTCCGCCCTGCGCGCAGCAAATGCTCGCGGAGGCCAGAATGCAGGCTGCGAGAACAGAAAGCCTTTCGATCCTCACGCTCTGTTCCCCGCGCTGTAGGTGGAAACGACGGTGCGCTGGCTGCTGATCTTTTTCGCCAGGTCCTCCGGCACTTCGATGGTGAAGTTCACCGGAGTCTGTGGCAGCAGCGCGCGATCCATGTAGTGACCCGCCACCCACACGATTTGTCCGTTCTGGTCGTAGAAGGTGGTGAGCACGTGCGCGACGTTGACCGGCTGCCCGCTCTGGTTCGAGACCTGCCCGGTCAGTGAAGGCGCCGGACCGTTGTTGAACTTCTGGTTCTGGACTTCGACGACGGGATCGGCCGACGCGGAGACCAGGACGGAAAGAGGATCCATGCGGATGCTGGAGACCTGCGACAGCTCGATGTCCGGAAACTTGATGAGGAACGGCGTCACCTGCTTGGGCAGCAGCGTGTGCATCATCATGTCGAACGCATCTTCGCTGTCGATCTTCGAGCCGTCTTTGCGGAGCAGGGTCGCGCGTACGTTCACGAAAGCAGGGACCACGTCCTCATTGAGGATCTCGCCCATCACGTACACGCCGTCGGCACGATTCAGGGGGCGCATATCCACGATGCGGACATGCGGGCCTTCGACATCCTGGGTGCCCCATTCGTCTCCAGCGCCGCGGTAGATGACGTCCCAGCGCAAATAGTTGACGGTCACCACCTGAGGCGGAACCTGCGGCTCTTTGACCAGCGGCCAGTTCACAGCCCACCGGCCGTCGTTATGGACGACGTGCACCTGGCGGGTGTTCTCAAAGGGGCCCACAACGCTGGACCAGTGCAGAGTCATATTGACGTCGGCATCGTCGGCCGCCTGGTGTAGCGGGTGGACATCCACGCTGTCGAGCGTCGCGTAGGTGCGGAGGCTGAGCGTGTATCCCGTCAAGTCGTGCTCGAACTCCGGCTCGGTGAACTCCGCTTTGTTGGCCAGGCTGTTGTACGCCCTCTGCCACTCACGCAGGCGAAGCTCAATTCCAAGGTTTTGGACCGCCGCTTCCGGGGTATCCGGCGTGCGAATCAGGTTTCCGTTTCCGCCCCCGGCATAGTAGACCGCCGACTGCACGGGCCAGATGGTCCCGATGGCCAGCAGGATGCCGGTTGCGATGAAGATAGTAACGGCAAGCAGTGCGCCTCTCATTACGAAACCATTCTCCCGGGCATCACAGTTTCTTCCGAAATCGGATCGATCCTTGTGTCGTCATACTCCTTGCGCCGGCGCCGGTCGGGGATGAGCAGGACGACGAGGATGGCCAGAATACTGCTGCCGAAGGGCAACGTGCCCCACATCACGCCTTGCCAGTGCGGCGGCATTTGTGCCGGGCCAAAGACAGG
>DATEPN010000234.1:0-8923 GCA_035273225.1 Acidobacteriaceae bacterium
GTCATCGCCTCCAGGTGCTCCGGATAGCGGCCGCCTTCAACCTGAATTTTTGCAGCGGCATCATCAATTTCGCGGAGATCCTGCGCCGTGAGCTGCACGTTCACCGCGCCCAGATTCTCCTCAAGGCGCGCGAGCTTCGTCGTGCCTGGGATCGGCGCGATCCACGGCTTTGCCGTCCAGCTTTTCCTGGATGGCGATGTGCGTCACGGCCGTCGACGGTGCGGCGCCGTGCCAGTGCTTCTCCCCCGGCGCAAACGACACCACATCGCCGGGCCGGATCTCCTCCACCGGCCCGCCCCAGCGCTGCGCCCGTCCGCAGCCCGAGGTGACAATCAGCGTCTGGCCCAGCGGATGCGTGTGCCACGCCGTCCGCGCGCCCGGCTCGAACGTCACCTGCGCGCCCGCCACCCGCGCGGGCGCGGGCGCATCGAGCAGCGGATCAATGCGCACGGTTCCCGTGAACCAATCCGCCGGTCCCTTCGCCGAAGGCCGCGATCCGACTCGTTGAATTTCCATACATTCCCTCACTCCGATTTCAGCGAAGCCATATCGATCGAGAAGCGGTACTTTACATCCGACTTCACCATGCGTTCGTAAGCTTCGTTCACCTTCTGGATTGGAATCACTTCGACGTCCGCGGTGATGTTATGCTGGCCGCAAAAATCCAGCATCTCCTGGGTCTCCGCGATGCCGCCAATCAGCGACCCGGAGAAGCTGCGGCGGCGGAACAGCAGTCCGAAGACGCCCACCGGCAGCGGCTCTGCGGGAGCGCCGACCATGGTGAGGTTGCCGTCGCGCTTCAGCAGGTTGACGTACAAATTGATGTCGTGCACCGCGGCGACGGCGTCGAGGATGAAGTCGAAGCTCCCCGCGTGCCGGTTCACCTCGTCGGCATTGCGCGAGATGACCACCTCGTCGGCACCCAGCCGGATCGCATCGTCCTTCTTGCCGGGCGAAGTCGTGAAGACAACTACATGGGCCCCCAGGGCGTGCCCGAACTTCACCGCCATGTGCCCGAGACCGCCAAGACCGACGACCCCGACCTTCGAGCCCTTCGTCACGCCCCAGTGGCGCATGGGGGAGTACGTGGTGATTCCCGCGCAGAGCAGCGGCGCCGTTCCCGCCAGGTCCAGATTCGACGGCACGCGCAGCACGAAGTGCTCATCGACGACGATCGAGTCCGAATAGCCGCCGTAGGTGACCCCGCCCGTGTGCTTGTCCGGGAAGTTGTAGGTGAGCGTGAAGTTCGGACAGAACTGCTCCAGTCCGGCTTTGCACTCCGGGCAGGTACGATCGGAATCGACCATGCAGCCGACCGCGCCCAGATCGCCGGGCTTGAACTTTTTCACTGCCGAGCCGACCTTCGTCACGCGTCCGACGATTTCATGTCCGGGCACGCAGGGATAGACGGTCGGCATCATGCCGCTCCACTCGTTGCGCGCCTGATGCAGATCGGAGTGGCAGATGCCGCAGAACAAAATCTCGAGCTGCACATCGTGCTCGGTGGGTTCGCGGCGCGTGATCGACGTGGAGGCAAGCCCGGAAGAGGGGCTGGATGCGGCGTACGCTTTCGCCTTGTACATGTTTTCTCCTTGATGCGGTGTCGGGATGAACTGCGCTGCAGGAAGCGCGCCAGGTTACAAAGCTGCGAATGGGGACCGTAGAGCGGACGGTGAATTCTGTAGCATCCGATGCAGAGGAGACGCAAGTCGATTCGTGAAAAGCGTGCAGGCCGGCGGCTCCCCGGGCGACTAGATCAGGATCAGCCCCTGCCGGTACCCACGGGCGACAGCCTCGGCCCGGGTCGCGGCGCCCAGTTTGCTGAGAATCGTGCTCACGTGGGCTTTCACGGTGTGTTCGGAGACGTGGAGACGCGCGCCAATTTCCTTGTTGCTCGCGCCCGCCGCGAGCAGAGCCAGCACTTCGCTCTCCCGCGCGGTCAGGGACTCCGCCGCCAGCATTTCCTCTTCCTCGGCGGAGCCCCCGGTGGGGGGCAACAGCATCTCCAGAACTTCCGGCGAGACCACCGCCAGCCCATCGCTCGTGGCCTGCAGTGCGCCCGTGATCTCGTGCGGCGGCGCATCCCGCACGAGGATCCCGCGTGCGCCGGAGTGCAGCATCCGCAGGATGTCAGCGCGTCCCGGCGCGTCCGCCAGCACGACCCAGGGAGGTGCAGGCAGTTGCTGCTCGTTCGCCGAGGGTCGTGATGCCATCGGATCGCTCTCGCCGCCCTCGAGCAGGATGACATCTGCATCGATTGCTTCGGGCAAGCTGCGCCGTGACCCCGGCCGTCGCACGATGGCAAACCGCTCATCCGCATCGACGATAGCCTCCAGACCCGCCTGCGTGATCGCCGATTGCGCCCACACCAGCACCCGGATCACGCAGCCTCCCCCGCCGCTCTTCGTCCAGCAGCCGTACCGCTACTGATGCCGAAAGTGGATCGTCGATTCACGCCCCTTGACCGTCCGCGCCGGTCACGGCCGTTCGCCCACGACAACATTCGTCTGCACGAGCTTCCCGCCGCGCACCAGCTGGACCGCAACGGTTTTGCCGATCTTGTCGCTGTCCAGGCCCGCCTGCAGGCCGCGCAGACTGTCGATCGGCGATCCGTCGATGCTCACCAGCACGTCGCCCAGCACGATGCCCGACTGTTCCGCCGGACTGCCCGACGCCACCGTAACGACCAGCAAGCCGCGATCGTTTTCGATGCCCAGCGACTTCCAGGCCCCCGCCGGAAATGCAACCGGCTGCAGCGCTACACCGATCCATCCCTGAGGAACGTGACCGCGCGCGATCAGCTGCTCCACCACGCGGTCCACCGTGGCCGTCGGAATCGGCAGCACCGAACGGCGCGGGCCCGAGATGGCCATGCCCAGAACCTCTCCGGCCGCATTGACGATCGGCCCTCCGGAAAACCCGACAAAAGGCTCCAGATCGAGCCGGAGCGACTGATCCACGCGCGCTCCCCGCCAGGTTCTCCACGGTCCGCCCACAGCGCTGACGATGCCCCACGCCGCCTGCACGCCTTCCGTCCCACGCCGGCCGGCCAGAAAGACGATCTCCCCGGCTCGCGCTTTGGCGGCCATGCGGGCGATCGCTGGCGTTTTCCCCGCGTCCAGTTTCAGCAGCGCAACATCGGTTCCCGGATCGCGCCCGGCCACCGCCGCCTTGCTCTTCTCGCCGCCGGGCGACACCACGGTCACCTCGTCGAGACCGCGGATGGTGTGCTCCGCTGTGATGGCATAGCCATCGCGCACCACCGTGCCGCTGACACCATCGCGGCCGCCCTCCGGCACACCCACGACGAACGCGCCTGTGCGCTCGACGGCATCCGCCATTTCCTTTGAAAACTCAATCAGAGATCCCGGCATCACTCGCTCCTGCGGTCTGCTACCGCTGAAGCGAATATGCGCCTGCGCGCCGGGTGCACACATCCGCCGAATGGGTATTCCGCACCTGGACGATTGGCCAGGTCGTTCGTGGCGCGGCCTGTTCTTCCTGCTACGTGCGGTGGGGAGCGGTGCGCGCCGCCGCTGCTACAAATATTTCTCGCGCAGCAGATCGAAGTGATGGGTCGCGTGCCCTGGAATCAGGAACGCCAGTGCGCGCACGCTGAAGGTCTTGCCGCTGGCGACGCCGGTGCGCATCCACGCCTCGGCCGGCAGATTCTCAAACAGCGAGATGCTGGCCAGCCGCACCCGCCGGAACTCCTCGACGTGCGCCTTCCAGGACACCGCGTGCGCCTGCGCGCCGGCCGCTGCGATTTCCTGCTCGTAGCTGGGCAGCGGCGTATCAAAGCCGCGCGCAAACCACAGTGCACGGAAGGCGAACGAGCGCTCCGTGTCCGAGACATGATTCAGCACCTGCCGCACGCTCCACTTGTCGGGAGCATACCGATGCACCGACTGCTCTTCGGAGATGGACAGGAGCAGCGGCAGCATTTCGATCAGCTGATTATCCATCGCGCGCAGGGCATCGTCGCCGAGTGCTTTGTCGATATACGTGAAGTAATAGGGCGCCGCTTCGTTTGGCTCTGGCCGTCCAATCATGCACGGCATTGTAGCGGGTCAGCTGCTCTGGCTGCGATATCCGCCGTCTCCTGCCCGCGGCAGTCGCTGGTTATGGCGAACCTGCGCGAACTGTGATGCGGAGCGACGTCAACGGATCGTGAACTTCGCCGCCAGCGGCGTATCCGCCGACGAGTCGCCCACAGCCACGCTGAATTCTCCGTCCGCCAGTTGCCACGCATGGTGCGACTCGGACCAATAGGACAATTGCGGCGCGGTCAACTCCAGATGCACTGTCCTGGACTGGCCCGGTTGCAGCTCGACTTTGTCGAAACCCTTCAGCTGATGCGGAGGCTCGTTCCCTTCCGCGATCGGCGGGAAGGTTAGATAGAGCTGCGCGACCTCGGCTCCGGCGCGGCTGCCGGTATTCGTAACGCGAAAGCTCACCGTTGCGCCCTCCGGTCGCGGCTGCACCGTCAGGTCGGAGAAAGCAAATGTCGTATACGACAGCCCGAATCCGAAAGGAAACAGCGGCTTCATGTTCTTCGCCTGATAGCCGCGATAGCCGACGTTCAGCCCCTCGCTGTAGTGAACCTCCGTCCCGTTGCCGGGGTACTCGCTGCGATCCGCGGCCAGCGTCTGATCTTCGCTGCGCGGAAACGTGATCGGCAGCTTGCCCGACGGGTTCACCTTCCCGAACAGCACGTCAGCCACCGCGTTGCCATCCTCCTGCCCCGGATACCACGCCTCCAGCACCGCAGCGACTTTATCGATCCATGGCAGCAGCACGGCTGATCCGCTCTTCACCACAACGACGGTCTTCGGATTCGCCGCGGCGACCGCCTCCACCAAATCGTTCTGGTGCGCCGAAAGCGCAATCGGCTGATCCGATCCCTCGGTATCCGTATCGCCGACCATCACGATCGCAACATCGGAGGCCTTCGCCAGCTTCACGGCGTCGGCAATGTCGCAGCCGTCGTTGAGACGCGGACGAATCTGCACCAGCAGACTCGCGCCGATGCCGTCCACCGGATCGATCGTGTACGTCGGAATCACGTGCGAGCTGCCGCCTCCGCCGGTCGCCGCTCCCAGCGCATACGTACCGATGAGCGCGAGCCGGTGAATCTTCGTATTGTCCAGCGGCAGGAGCCGGTTCTCATTCTTCAGCAGCACCATACCCTGCTCGGCAATGGAGCGCGCGATCGCGCCGTGCTCGAGCACCGGAATCGGCGCCGGCTTTCGCTGCGGGCCGAAGCAGCCATACTCGATCATCTTCGTGAAGCGCCGCACCAGCATCGCGTCGAGCGTGGACTCGGGCACCTGCTTGTCCGCGATCGCCTGCTTCAGGTCATCCCCAAAATACTTTCCCGTCGGATACTCGACGTCGAGCCCGTTCAGCGCGCTGGGCACCGTGCTGTGAGTCGCGCCGAAATCCGAAATGATGAATCCGTCAAACTTCCAGTCCCTGCGCAACACGTCGTTCAACAGCGGATTCTCGCAGTTGTACGCGCCATTCACCCGCGGATACGCGCACATCACCGACGCCACATGTCCCTGCTCGACCGAAGCCCTGAACGCCGGGAAGTAAATCTCCCGCAGCGGCCGCTCGGCGATGACCTCGTTGATCGAGCGCCGGTCCGTCTCCTGATTGTTGGCGACGAAGTGCTTTACATTCGCCATCGCGCCGGTGCTCTGGATTCCGTCAATCACGCCCACGGCCATGCGGCCGTCGAGCAGCGGATCTTCGCCGAAGCTTTCAAAGTCACGCCCATTCTGCGGCACGCGGGCAATGTTCACGTCCGGCGCCTCCAGCAGATCGCTGCCCAGCGAGCGTGTCTCCTCTCCCGCGAGGACGCCGTACTTCCGCGCCAGCGCCGGATCCCAGCTCGCGGCGAGCGCAATCGGCGCAGGCAACGCCGTGGCACGCTGCTGCGGTCCCGCGCCGCCCGGCCCCGCCCCCGCGGGCCCGTTCGTGATCTGCATCCCCGGAATCCCCAGCTTCGGAATGCCCGGAATGTAACGGTAGAACTGCGGCGTGTGGATTCCGTGCACCTCTTCGATCTTCTCGTCGAGCGTCATGCGGCGAACGATCGCCCGCGCTCGCGCCTGTGCCTGCGCGAAGGGCACCTTCGTTTGCGCATGGACCGGGAACGCAGCGACGAGAACCAGCAACGAGAACAGACAGCTCAAACCACGCATCAGACCTACACCTCAGCCGACAATCGCAGCGGCAGAACGTCGCTGCATTCGAAAAAGATGCTAGCAGTCCGGCACGCCTCCGAAGGGGCTCCTGACCCGCGGCGTTTCGATATGAGGTACGCGGCTCGTCTGCGACACGCGCCGCACCCGCAGAAACGATTCCCGGATTGGGTACCACGGTTTTGGAGCGGTCGGGACTGTCCCTTTTTGCAACCAGACCCGCGCCACCTATCCCCATTTTGGGACAGTAAGGTCTGTAACGTGATCGCCGTCACAACCAGTTACTCATTGCGCCCCTAGGCTGTCATTACTCGAAGTTAGTTCCACTATCTTTTATCTGCAGCGTCTTCTGGGGTAGCCGATAGAGATGAAAGGGAGCAGATAACTGAGCGTTGCTCCGTTTTCTCTGTCTTCCGCGGGACGGGTAGGTCATGTCGATAACTCGGGGTGAGTGCCCCACAGAACTGGAATCGCGGTTACGCAACTTCTCGGCCCTGGTCGCACTGCTTACCTCAGTCACCGCTGTGGCGCTGCTGGCCGGGTGGTTCCTCGGGATCGGCTGGCTGGTACGGCCGCGGCCCGGCTTCAATCCCATCCGCTTCAACACCGCTGTGGCACTGCTGGCCTCGGGTATCGGGCTGTGGCTTGCTCTCGAGCCAAAGTCGAAATCGCGGGCGGTGGCAGGATTGGGCGGTTTTGTGCTGGCCCTTGCATCCCTGACCGGGCTCGAATATCTGTTCGGGTGGGACCTGCACATCGACCAGCTCTTCTGGAACGACGCGATCGTCGGGCCGAAGCCGGTCCGGATGGTGCCGGATACAGTCATCTTCTTCATCTTTGCCGGACTGTTTCTCCTCTTCTCCGGCAACGGTGGCAAGGCGCGCGCCTGGATGCGAGCGGGGGCGGCCTTTCTGGCTAACTTCACGGCGCAGGCGGCACTGCTCGATGTTATTTTCCGCGATAACAAGCTGCAGGCTCCTGCGCTCCAGACCGCTGCCACCATCCTGCCGCTCTCTCTGGGCATGCTTTTCTTCCCGGGCAAGGGCGGCCCGCTGGCTCCGCTCCTCAACCTCAGTGCCGGCGGGCGCATCCTGCGCCGGGTTGTGCCCGCGGCGGTTCTCGCCCCGCCCCTCACCGGATGGATTTACTTCGTCGCCACCCAACGCGGCATGCTCGACCCCGAATTCGGGGCCACCGCCATGGTCCTCGTGTACAGCGCGGCGCTGGTCGTGATCACCGTATGGACCGCCAACTCGCTCGACAACATCGACCTCTGGCTGGCTGCGATCGTCGATTCATCCGAGGACGGGATCCTGAGCAAGTCGCTGGACGGCACCATTCTCACCTGGAATCACGGCGCCGAAAAGCTGTACGGCTACACGGCGGCAGAGGTCGTCGGGCGCTCTATTCTCATGCTGGTTCCGCCCGACGAGCATGCGGAAGTCTTCGAGTTGCTCGCCCATCTCGGGCGCGGCGAATCGATCAAACATTACGAGACGGTCCGGACTCGCAAAGACGGAACCGCCGTGAACGTCTCCATCTCCCTCTCGCCGGTAAGGAACCCCCGGGGCGAGATCACCGGCGCGTCGGTTATCGCCCGCGACATCACCGAGCGCAAGCGCGCCGAAGCCGAGATCCACGAGCTGAACCGCACCCTCGAAAGACGGGTGGAACAACGCACCGCCGAGTTGCGCGAAAGCGAACGAGCGGTGCGACGCAAGCTCGACAGCATTCTCTCGCCCGAAGGCGACACCGGCGTTCTGCGGGCGGAGGACGTCCTCAATCCCGACATCCTTCAGCCTCTCGTCGACGATCTGTACCGCATCACCGGTATTCCAGCCGCCATCATCGATCTTGAAGGACGCGTGCTCGTCAGCAATCCCTGGCAGGAGATATGCACGAGGTTCCATCGCGTCCATCCTGATTCCTGCCGCAACTGCATCGAGAGCGACTCAGAGCTGACCACCGGCGTGCCGGCGGGCGAGTTCAAGATTTACAAATGCAGGAATCACATGTGGGATGTGGTGACACCGATCATGCTCGGCGGCCGCCACCTCGCGAATCTTTTCACCGGGCAGTTCCTCTTTGACGATGAGCCAGTCGACGTCGAAGTTTTTGCCGCCCAGGCCCGCAAATACGGCTTCAACGAGCACCAGTATCTGGACGCGCTGAACCGGGTCCCGCGCGTCAACCGCGAGCACGTCCACACCGCCATGCAGCTGTACGCAAAGCTGGCGACCGTGCTCTCCACGCTGGGTTACAGCGGGATCAAGCTGGCGCGAGCGATGACCGAGACAGCGCGCGCGAATTCCGAACTCAAGGCCAGCGCCGCCGAGCTGGAGCGCTTCGCGTACACCGTCTCTCACGATTTGCGTGCCCCGCTTCGCCATCTGGATGGCTTCCTCAGCCTTCTCTCCCGGCGCAGCTACGCCTCGCTCGACGAGCAGGGCAAGCATTACATCGACAGCACCCTGCAGGCTTCCCAGCGGATGGGCCGGCTGATCGACGAACTGCTGCAATTCTCCCGGCTCGGTCGCGCTGCCATGAACAGGAGCCTCGTGGACGTGAATCACATCATCGAGGAAGTCCGCCGGGAGCTGGAGCCGGAAACCCGGAACCGCGTGATCCGGTGGCGCATCGAGGAGCTTCCTCCCGCTCTTGCCGACCAGCCGATGCTCCGCCAGGTAATCGAAAACCTGCTGGGCAACGCGCTC
>DATEPN010000235.1:0-8859 GCA_035273225.1 Acidobacteriaceae bacterium
CGAACCCAAATGCGCACCCACGAGATCGGAGTGCGCATGGCTCTGGGTGCTTCCCGCGGGCACGTGCTGCGGCTCGTGCTGTCGCAGGGATTGTGGCTCACAGGCATTGGGCTGGCGCTGGGACTGGCCTTTGCCCTTGGACTGACACGTTTCATTGCCCGGCTGTTGTACGGAATCGGCGCCCACGATCCAGTCACCGTTGCTTCCGTCGTCATGCTGCTGGGAGCGATGTCGTTGCTGGCATGCTATCTTCCCGCACATCGAGCGATGCGCCGGAACCCCGTGACTGCGATTCGCGAACTGTAAGCTGCAGGCCGCTCACGACCGCGACCTGATCAAAAACGCCAGGGGGTGAGGGGGGTGGGCCTCCCTCAGACTTCCCGCCGGCCTTCCAGCGCCCGCGCCATCGTCACCTCATCGGCATACTCAATGTCGCTGCCCGCCGGCACGCCCGTCGCAATCCGCGTAATCCGCACCCGCGTCGGCCGCAGAACGTCCGCCAGCCAGCTCGCCGTCGCCTCGCCCTCCACCGTCGGCGAAGTCGCCAGAATCACCTCATCCAGTTCGCCACGCTCAGCCCGGGTCACCAGATTTCCAGCCCGCAGATGCTCCGGCCCAATCCCGTGCAGCGGGGACAACGTGCCGTGCAGCACGTGAAAGACGCCGTTCCACGACCGCGTCTTCTCCACCGTCGCGATGTTCGTCGGCTCCTCGACCACGCACACCAGCCGCTGATTCCGCGTCGGGCTCGCGCAGTAGAGGCACGGGTCCACATCCGTAATGTTGTTGCAGATCGAGCATAGACGCAGCCGCTCTTTCACGTCGCGGATCGCCGCCGCCAGCGATGCCGCGTCCTCATCGTCCGTCCTCAGGATGTGAAATGCCAGCCGCTGCGCCGACTTGGTCCCAATCCCCGGTAGCTTGCGCAGCTCATCAATCAGCCGCGCCATCGGCTCCGCAAACCGTGACTCTCCAAACGGGCTCAACCCTATCCTCTGGACGCTTCCGCAACCGCCACCTGCGGCGCCTGCCCTGCACCCTTACGCCGCGCACGCACGGCCTTCCCCAGTTCGGCGAGCAGCGCATACGTCTGATCCCAGCCGATGCACGCGTCCGTGATGCTTTGCCCGTAGACGAGTTCCTCACCCGGCACCAGCTTCTGCGCGCCCGCCACCAGATTGCTCTCCAGCATCAGTCCGATGATCCGCGCATCGCCAGCCGCAATCTGCGCCGCAACATCCCGGCACACCTCCGGCTGCCGCGTGTGGTCCTTCCGGCTGTTCGCGTGGCTGCAGTCGATCATCACGCGCGCCGGCAGTCCCGCCTTCTCCAGAGCCTCGCTGGTCTTCTGCACCGAAGCAGCGTCGTAATTCACCGTCTCCCGCCCGCCGCGCAGAATGATGTGGCAGTCCGCATTGCCTGACGTGAACAAAATCGCCGACTGCCCGTGCGCCGACGTGCCCAGAAACGTATGCGGATGATTCGCCGACAGGATCGCCTCAATCGCGATCTGCACGTTCCCCGACGTGCCGTTCTTGAAGCCCACCGGACACGACAGCCCCGACGCCAGTTGCCGATGCCCTTGGCTCTCCGTCGTCCGCGCCCCAATCGCGCCCCAGCTCACCAGTTCCGCCACGTATTGCGGCGAGATCATGTCCAGGAACTCCGTCCCCGCCGGCACGCCCATCTCCGCCAGATCCAGCAGCAGCCGCCGCGCCAGCCGCAACCCGTCATTGATCCGGTACGACTCGTCCAGATAGGGATCGTTAATTAACCCCTTCCACCCCAGCGTCGTCCGCGGCTTCTCAAAATACACGCGCATCACGATCCGCAGGTCTTCGGAGAATTCCGCAATCGCTTTCTTCAGCAGCCGCGCATACTCGCGCGCCGCCGCCGGATCGTGAATCGAGCACGGGCCGGTGACAACCAGCAGCCGCGAGTCGCGCCGGTTCAGGATGTCGACGATCTCCTGCCGCGCGTTGAAAACCGTGGCCGAAGCCGCCTCACTGACAGGCAGCTCCTCTTCCAGAAACACCGGCGGCAGGACGACTCTCGTCGACCGGATACGGAGGTCATTCGTGCGATAAAACATGTTCTGTTTCAGTGTAAGCGACCAGGCCGAAATCGCCTCCGAGATCGATCACTGCAACGGCCTATGATCGGCGCATGACGTGGCTGGCCGCCCTCGTCCTCATCCTGCACCTGCTCTGGATCTTGTGGGTCATGACCGGCGTGCTCTTTACCCGCGGTCGCCCCTGGCTCACGGCCTTCCACCTCGGCTCGCTCATCTGGGGCATCATCGTCGAGGTCGGCCCCTGGCCCTGCCCTCTGACGATGCTCGAGGATTACCTCGAATCCCACGCCGGTATGCAGACCTGGTCCGGCAGCTTCATCGTCCATTACCTGGACAAGCTCATCTACCCCGACATCCCCCTCGCCGTGATCATCTGGTTTGCGGTCGCCGTCTGCGGAGCCAACCTGCTCGTTTACGCCTTCCGCCTCGCCCGCGCACTTCGCACCCGCCACAGAATCGCCTGAAGCTACGACGGAGCATTCCCGTTCGTGTGCCGCTGCTTCTTGTGGATGTCAAAGTACACATCCTGTTCCGCCGACAAGTGCTTCGCCTGATCCGCCACGCTCTGCGCCGCCTCAAACCCCATCTTCTGCGAGAACTCATAGGCCTGATTCGGCGGAATCGCATGCAGGAAATCCGACCACTTCCCGCTGTCCTGCACAAGATCTTTCAGAGATTTCCGAATATCGGCATGCGCTGAATCGTACGTGTCGAGATTGTCCTGAATCTCGTCGCACAGATGCACGAACTCATCCAGCTTGTCGTGGATCTGCCCGTTGCGGTCGCGCCCGGCCGGTTGCGCGGCCAGCTGCTTCAGCTCGTCCAGCCGCTGATCGATGAACTTCATGTAAAGCTTGATCCGCTGATCCGGGTGAATCGCATTCTCGCGAACCTGATCCACTTCATCAGGCGTCAGCGGGTCCTTTTGATCGGCCTGCGCACACAGGCGCGGCACAAGCCCCAGAGCAAGCACGACTGCGAGGAAACAGGCAATGCGGCGACACATGGCATCCTCTCCTCAAAACACCATCTTGGATGCGCCGCGTTGCAACATGCAACTCCGGCTCACCGCCCGGCGCCGCAATCGTCCATCGAGAAGAACAAAAAAAGGGCCCCTCGAGTGAGGGGCCAATCTGCCTTGGTTCTCTCGTTGTGTGAGAGCTTGGTTGCGGTCTCCTTACTGCTGAGGAGCCGGTGGTTGCGACGCAGCACCCTGAGGGGAGGGCTGCGCGGAAGATGGCTGCGTCGCACCGATCGGTGAACCCGAGTTCGGATTCAACCCCGCTAAACTGTTTTCCATCAGGCTGATGCGCACTACGCTGCCGGGAGCCGTCTTGCTGTTCTCGTCCAGCGGAGAGTTGCCCATCGCCACGGAGTGAATTCTCCAGACCGGAATCTGGTGCTCGACCAGGTACCGGGTCACGGCTTCTGTCAGCCGCTGCGAGCTCTCGATGCCCGTCATACCGCGGGAACGCGAGAAGCCCTGCACTTCGACCACATAGCCCTTCTGGTTCTGCATCTGGTTGACGATCTGATCCAGCGCGTCCTTCGCCTTCGCGTTCAGGATGGTCTGGCCCGGGCGGAAGCGGATATCCGTGTTCGTGATCGGGTGGTACTGGTCGATCCCGCTGACTGTCTGGCCCAGCTGGTTCGTCTTGTCCGTCGCGGTCTGCGCGAGCTGCTGCGCCTGCTGTGCGGTCTGGCTGGCCTGCTGCGCCTGCTGATTCGCCTGGTCCGCCGTCGACTGGGCGGCGTGGATGCCGTTCTGTGCGCGCTGATCGACGTCCTTGATGTCGCGAGCGTTCTTCGCCTGCAGCTCATCCAGTTCGTTCAACCGGTCCTTCACCGGATTCATCTCGTGAGCCACCCACTTTTTGCGGGCGAACGGATTCATGTGTCCCCAGAAACCTTCGTGCGGTTTGGTTTCGAGCGGTGCCTTGCCCGTTCCGGTTTCTGTGGTGGTCTGCGTCTGGGCATTCGGATTCGTTGTAGCACCCGTCTGCACCTGAGGCTGCTGTTGCTGAGCAAACGCGGGCAGTCCCAGGCTGGCCGCGACCAGCAGCGCCGAAATGGATCCGGGCTTCATCATGTTCTTCATCGCTCTTGGTTTCATGGCTGGCATTCCTTCTGTATGTCTCGCTTTTCCTTTTGACTTCTTGGGAACACACTCCGGAAGCTGCGCAGCATCCCGACGCGGAGAGATAGAGCATCTGCCATGCCAAAATGCGGGCCGGTCCGGCTCCCAGTAGTCACCATGATGCATAACGCTGATTTTTCGTTGGTTAGAAGGTCACCGCAGATGCTTGCCCTGCGTTTCCCCGTCCGCGGTGGCCTGGTACGGTTCCAAAACAGGGAATTTTTTGCCTGGCGTAAACAAACGCCGCTGTGCACTATTTGCCGGTCACCTGGATCACCCGGATCTCCGGGTAGTTCTGGTTCCAGTCCTGTGGAACGCTGTCGAAAATCAGCCGGAAATCCCGCGATTGCCCCGGCAGAATCGGCGCAGCGCTCACTGGCTGCAAGTCAACGTATGGCTCCCGGGTCCGCACCAGCATGAGCGGCATGGTGGCCTTCTTGGCGATCGGCGTTGTGAACCCATGAAACGCCACCTGCACCGTAATCCCAGTAACCGTCTGCTGACCCTTGTTCGTGATCTGCCCGTCAATGTAGGTCGTCTGCCCGCCCGACATGCTGCCCGACTGGCTCATCTGCACGTTGCTGATGGGCAGATTCGCGGCATAGGCATCGGCGGCCGCGAGGCCGGTGCCGCCGAGATTCGCTTCCTGCGGGTGATGCGTCGCCACCAAAATCACGACCAGCACCAGAACGACAACTGCCCCGGCCACGATCCACGGAAGCAGCGAACGCCTCTCCCGCGGCTCTGTCGGGGGCGGAGAAAACATGCCTGGCTGCGATCCCGATGCGCTCATCGTGCAGATTGTACAACCCTTCATCTCATCAGTTCTGGTACGCCTGGTTCGATTCGATGAGGCGCAACCCGCTCCAGTGGTCATGGCCCGCGCGCCTGCGACACGGTAGCATGGGTTCCCTCGCCAGATCGCGCCCATGCCCGACGCTCTCCCCGACGCTCTCCAGGACCTGCGCTACGCCTGCCGCACGCTGCTCCGGTCGCCCGGCTTTGCCCTGCTGTCGATCCTCACTCTGGCGCTCGCCATCGGCGCCGACACCGCCCTCTTCTCCGTCGTCAATGGCGTTCTGCTCAATCCGCTGCCCTGGCCCGACTCCAGCCGTCTGGTCACCATCTACGAAAAGAACGCCGGCCTCGATAAAGCCCCCATCAGCTACCTCAACTTCCTCGACTGGCAGCGAACCTCCCGCGCCTTCTCCTCCATGGCGCTCTACCGTCACGAGGACTACACCTTCACCGGCCGCGCCGAGGCGGAACGCGTCAACGGCTTTATGATCTCCGCCGACTTCTTCCGAACACTCGGTGTCGCTCCCATCCTCGGTCGCGACCTCCGCGCTGACGATGACCGTCTTGGGGCCGGGCCCGTCGTCCTGCTCGGCGGCGGATTCTGGAAGCGCCGCTTTGGGTCCTCACCGAGTATCCTGGGCCGCTCCATCGAACTAAACGGTGTCACCTACACGGTTGTCGGCATTGTGCCCGCCGACTTCTCGTTCTACGGTCAGCAGCGGGACGTCTATGTCCCCGTCGGCCAGTGGACCGACCCATCGTTCCGCGACCGCCGCGTCGATGAGAGCGCCCACGCCGTTGGCCGCCTCGCCCCCGGAGTCACGCTCGCTCGGGCGCAGGCTGAAATGAACGCCATCGCGCACACTCTCGCGGTCAACTATCCCGAAGCCGACAAAGATGTGGGCATCACGCTGGTCTCCACGAAAGAGGACATCGTCGGCAGCGTCCGGCCCATCCTCACGGTTCTGCTCGCCGCCGTCGGATTCCTGTTGCTCATCGCCTGCGCCAACGTCGCTGGCCTTTTGCTGGCGCGTGGCACGCGGCGCAGCCAGGAATTCGCTATTCGCGCCGCACTGGGTGCGAGCCGCAGACGCATCCTCACGCAGTTGCTCACGGAAAGCCTGCTGCTCTCCGGACTCGGCGGCGTGCTTGGCCTGCTCCTCGCCTTCCTCGCAACCCGAGCCGTCCTCGGCCTGCTCCCGAGTGCGCTTCCGCGCGCCGAAGAGGTGGGCCTCGACACCCACGTGCTGCTGTTCACGCTCTGCGCCTCGCTCCTCGCTGCCGTACTCTTCGGATTGGCCCCCGCGCTGCACAGCGCTCGCATCTCGCTCCAGCAGGTCCTCCGCGAAGGCGGGCGCGGAGCCAGCCGCGGGCGCCATCGACTCCAGGGCACCTTTGTCGCCGCCGAGGTCGCCCTCGCCCTCGTCCTCCTCGTCGGAGCGGCTTTGATGATCCGCACCCTCGCGGCGCTCTGGCGGGTGAACCCCGGATACACCCCGGGCCACGCCATCACCTTCACACTCGCCATCCCCTCTACTCCCAAAACGACCTCCGCCGAAACCCGCGCCCGCCTGCGCCGCTTCGACGACGCAATGCGCTCGGTTCCGGGTGTAGAAGCCGTCTCCATGACCCTCGGCTCGCGCCCGATGATCCACGACTCCAGCCTGCCCTTCTGGATCAAAGGTCGTCCGAAGCCCGCCAACGACAACGACATGCCGCAGGCCCTGTTTTATCTGGCCGAATCAGGGTTCCAGAAGGCAATGGGCCTCACGCTCGCGCGCGGCCGCTTCATCACCGCCCAGGATCGTGAAGGCGCTCCCGTCGTCATCGACATCGACGACGTCTTCGCCCGCACGTATTTCCCCGGAGAGAATCCCATCGGTCATTACGTTCACCTCGCGCTCTTCGACCAGGACGCGGAGATCGTCGGAGTCGTGCAGCATGTGCGTCAGTGGGGCCCCGATAACGATCCGAAATCCGCGATAGAAGCGCAGTTCTACTACCCCTGCATGCAGCTGCCGGAGAAGCTCATGTCGCTGGTCGCCAATGGCGCTGCCGTTGTGGTGCGCGCCCAGGCCGATCCTGTCGCCCTCATGGATCCCATCCGCCGCGCCATCGCCGCTGTCGATCCCGGTGCCGTCGTCTACAACGTCGAGACCCTGCATGAAGTGCTCGCCGGAGCCCTCGCCCCGCGCCGTTTCGCGATGATCCTGCTCGGCATCTTCGCCGCGCTGGCGCTGACTCTCTCCTGCGTCGGACTCTACGGCGTCATCTCCGGTATCGTGGGCGAACGCACCCGGGAAATCGGCGTGCGCATGGCGCTCGGCGCACCCCGCCGCAACGTCCTGCGTCTCATCCTGCTGCAGGGCGCCAGAATGGCGCTGCTCGGCGTCGGCCTCGGTACGGCCCTTGCACTGACTCTCACCCGACTCATGCGCAGCCAGCTCTTCGGCGTCTCAGGACACGACCCCATCACCTATATCGCGGTCGCCGTGCTTCTGATCGCCGTCGCTTTGGCTGCCTGCTACATCCCGGCGCGCCGTGCCATGCGCATCGATCCCATCATTGCGCTCCGCTGCGAATAGCCGGCTCGCTACACTGGCAGCAGGAGTCGTTGATGCGTTTCTCTCCGCGCCTCGTGCTGCGTTTGTTGCTCATCCTCGCCGCCGTGGCGATCCTCTGGTATCGATTCGTCCCGCACCGCAGCCGGCCGCAGCTCATTCCCCGGAAAGACCTCTCCGTCACCAGCCCGCTGAACCAGCCTGGTGGCGGGCCAGCCCCCGCCGAGGCCTATCCCATCTACTCCGCGCTCTACCAGCAGCCGACCAACGAGCCCCTCGTCTTCGCGGAAAACTCCAAAACCGATATCCCCCAGGTCGGCGCCAGCTGCCTCAAGCCTTCCACGCCCGAAGAGCACGGGCTGACCCAGGCCTTCGAAGCCGCCAACAAGCTCAGCCACGGCTGGCAGTCGAAGTTCGCCATCCCCCAGGGATATCGTGTCCTCGACCCGATGCAGACGGCCGAAGCCATCGCTTGCCTTCAGGCCCACGGACACGGCCCAGCCGCCTGCTCCCCCTGGAAGGGCGTGCAGCACGTCCGCTTCCTCGCTGTTCCCGGTATCGACCATGCCGGCACCCACGCCCTGGTCTCCGTCATTAAGACTTGCGGGCCTGACTGTGGCAGCGGCGGCATCTTCGAGGTAGAAAAAGCCGGCGACAGCTGGAAGCGCTCACCGACGACGGACTTCACCAGCGATTGCAGCTGGATGTACTAGGTTCGGGGCCGAAAGCCCTGCCGCGTCAGTGCCGTGCAACCTGCCGACGGCCCGATGTACGGACGGCGAAGCCCCTGTGAGATTTGTCACAGCCCCGCTGGCCCCGAGCCAGCAAAATCAAGGTGTCTTCCCGGCCGCACCACGGTCCCCAGGCTTGCAAAGGTGCGACAATCAGAAGGACGCCCTTATGCCCGCATTTGGCAGTTTTTCGCTCCTCGTTGCGCTCGTTCTCAGCGCCTATTGCCTCGTCGCCGGTGCCGTTTCGCTCCGCCTGCTCGCCACTGGTGGCCAGGCTGCGATCTCCCCCGAGCGCCTGGCTGAAACCGCCCGGCGCGCCGGAATCGGCAGCTTCGCCGCCGCATCCTGCGCCGCATTCGCGCTGGTCTGGGCAGCCTTTACCAACGACTTTTCCGTCGCCTATATCCTGCAGCACTCCAACCGCGCCCTCCCCACCGCCTACAAGTTCGCCGCGCTGTGGTCCGGGCAGGAAGGTTCTCTGCTGCTCTGGGCGTGGCTGCTCACCGCCTTCGGAGCCGTCCTGCGCCTGCGTCACAAAGTCGACGTCACGCTGACCGC
>DATEPN010000236.1:0-23860 GCA_035273225.1 Acidobacteriaceae bacterium
TCTGCGCGCTCGAGCGACGCAATCCGTGGAATCCCGCCGAAGAAGAGTTCCTCGTCGCGCCCATCGGCCCTCGCGGCGACGACTCGCACCCGCTCTATCAGTGGGTCACGCGGCAGCGCAAAATCCGCTTCGACGAAGAGCGCAAGCGCCTCTTCTATGTCGCCTGCACCCGTGCGCGCCACGAACTGCACCTGCTCGGCACCGCAATCCTCAACGGCAACGGCCTCAGGCCCGGAGATTCCTCGAGCCTGCTGGAAACCGCGTGGCCCGCCTTGCAACGCGACTTCGAAACGCATCTGCAGGCAATCAGAGCCCGACCCGCCGTGCAAAAGCTTCTGAACTTTCCCGCTCCCGGCGTCCTCGATGAACTCGCCGCCGCCGCCGTTCCGCCGCGCGGACCGAAACGCCTCCCGGTCGCCTTCGAGGTGCAGAGCCCGGCAGAAAATGTCACCGCAGCGGTTACACTTCCGCGAGTCGCCGCCGAAGCGCAGGAATTCCTTCGTCCCGAAGGCAGCCGCCGCTCCCGCATCATCGGTTCTGCCGTACACACGCTGCTGCAGCGCCTCGGTCCTGACCTCGCCACCCTCCCCGCCACTCTCCCCGCCGACACGCTCCGCTCGCACGCTGCCGCTCTGCTGCGCAGCTTCGGCCTCAGCGGCGAATCCCATGCATCCGCCACGGCTGCCGTCGTCGACACGCTGCAGGCCTGCGCCGCCGATCCCGCCTGCCGCTGGATCCTCGCTGCTCATCCCGAAGCGCAGTCGGAGGCCAGCTGGTCTGGCTTCGCCGCAGGCCCGCGCCTGCGTACGCTGCGCGCCGACCGCGTCTTCCGCGCCGGCACAGAGCCGCATGCCTCCGGAACAAATTGTTTCTGGATCATCGACTACAAGACCGGAACGCCGGGCTCCGGTGATCGGCAGCGGTGGCTCGCGCGCGAGCGGGAGATCTACGCTCCGCAGCTCATCGCCTATGGCCGCGCCCTGCGCGCGCTGCATGGGGCAGACACTCCGCTGCGCCTCGGCCTGTACTATCCCGCGCTCGCCAAACTCGACTGGTGGGACCCCGACCTGGGCTAGCTCTTCGCGCCGGAGTTGTTGCGCGACGCGGCAGCCCCCGCATGGTGGCGCACATCCGCCCCGCGCACCCAGAAGATCACGTCTTCCGCAATATTCGTGGCGTGGTCGGCCACGCGTTCGAGCGCGCGCGAGATCATCAGGGCATTCAGCGCCTGCGAAGCCAGCGTCGGCTCCTTTTTCATCAGCGCCAGCAGCGTCGAGTGCGCGCTGGCGTTCAGCTTGTCCACGCTGTCATCCATCTTCAGCACCGACTCAGCCATCTCCGCATCGCCTTCGATGAAGGCCTGCAGCGCCTTCCGTACCATCCCGCTCGCCAGATTCGCCGTTCGCGGAATATCGATGGGCAGATCGGCAGCAGGGAAGGCCTGCAAATCGCGCACGCGGTCGCTGATGGTGCGCGCGGAGTCGCCCACGCGCTCCACATCCGCGTTGATCTTGATCACCGACAGAATGAACCGCAGGTCGATGGCCATCGGCTGCTCCATCGCCAGCAGATCGAGCGACATCTGGTCGATCTCGCGCTCCAGCCGATTGATCGCCATCTCGCCGCGATCCACAAGATCGCAGATCGACAGGTCCCGCACGCGGTACGCCTCCACCGCGCGCTGGATGGACTGCTCCGCCATGCCCGCCATCACCAGCAGCTTCTCTTTCAGATCGTCCAGGTTTTGCTGAAAGCGAATTCTCATCCGAACCTGCCCGTGATGTAATCTTCCGTCCGTTTGTCCCCGGGGTTGGTAAATATTTTGTGCGTGGAATCGAATTCGACCAGCCTGCCGCTCAGGAAGAATCCGGTTCGCTCCGCCACGCGCGCCGCCTGCTGCATGTTGTGCGTCACAATCACGATCGTGTACTGCGACTTCAGCTGAAAGATCAGGTCCTCGATCTTTGCCGTCGAAACCGGATCCAGCGCCGACGCCGGCTCGTCCATCAGCAGCACCTCCGGATCGACGGCCAGCGCGCGCGCAATGCACAGCCGCTGCTGCTGCCCGCCGGAAAGGCTCGCGCCGGACTTCTTCTTCAGCTCGTCCTTCACCTCATCCCACAACGCCGCCTGTTGCAGCGACCGCTCCACTACCTCGTCGAGCACGCGCCGGTTGCGGAACCCGTTCAGCCGCAGCCCCGAGGCCACATTGTCGTAAATCGACATCGTTGGGAACGGATTCGGCCGCTGAAACACCATCCCAATCCGCCGCCGCACTTCCACCGCCGACACTTCGCTGTAGACGTCCACGCCGCCGATCTTCACGCCGCCCGTGACCTTCGCAATCGGATTCGTTTCGTGCATCCGGTTCAGGCAGCGCACGAACGTCGACTTCCCGCAGCCCGATGGCCCGATCAGAGCCGTTGCCTCGTTGGGTGGAATGTGGAGCGTGATATCCAGCAGCGTGTGATTGGAGCCGTACCACGCGTTCAGATCGTTCACTTCAATGCTGACGCCCATGCGTTCTAACTTGCCCCTTTCAGCACACCGCGCGTGGTGACAAAGCGGACGAAAGCCACCGAAACGACGATCAGCACGATCAGCACCAGCGATCCGGCCCATGCCAGCCGGTGCCACTCATCGTAGGGCGACAGCGCGTAAACGTAAATCTGCAGCGGCAGCGCCTCGATCGGCTGATTCAGGCTCGCGCTCCAGAACGGGCTGCCGAACGCCGTAAACAGCAGCGGAGCCGTCTCCCCCGCCACACGCGCAAAGGCCAGCATGCACCCCGTAATCACGCCCGGCAGCGCGGTCTTCAGCGTGATCGACAGCACCGAGCGCCAGTTCGGTACGCCCAGTCCCAGCGCCGCTTCGCGGATCGAAAGCGGCACCATCAGCAGCATCTCTTCCGTTGTCCGCGCCACCGTCGGCACCATCATGATGCCCAGCGCCACGCCGCCGGCGAATGCCGAGAATCCCTTCATGGGAGCGACGATCAGGGAATACACCGCGATGCCCATCACAATCGATGGCACGCCGTTCAGCACGTCGGCTGTGAACCGCACCACATTCGACAATTTGGTCCCGCGCCCGAATTCCGACAGATAAATGCCCGCCGCAATGCCAATCGGCACGCCCATGGCGCTGGCCAGCAGCAGCAGCGTCGCCGAGCCCACAATCGCATTCGCCATGCCCCCGCCCAGTTCCCCCACCGGCACCGGCAGCTTGGTGAAGAAATCCCAGTTCAGCGAATGCGCGCCCTTGTACACCAGATCGACGAAGATCGCCACCAGCGGCGCAACCACCAGGATGGTGCTCAGCACCGCAAGGCCCGTCGCCAGATGGTTCGCCACCCAGCGGAATCGCCGGTTCGATGCCTTCGTTTGCAGTCGGCTCGCCATAGCGTTTTACGCCGTCCTCGCCGGCGCGCCGCGCGTCACCGCCCACACCAGCAACCGCGCGAGAATGTTGACCACAATCGTCACCAGGAAGAGCGCGAGTCCAATCTCCACCAGCGCGCTCCGATAGGTGTCGTCGGCCGCCTCAGCAAACTCATTGGCGATCACGCTGGCCATCGTCGCCGCCGGCGCCAGCAGGTTCTTCTGAATCGTCGGATTGCTGCCGATCACCATGGCCACCGCCATCGTCTCGCCCAGCGCCCGCCCCAGCCCCAGGATGATCGATCCGACGATCCCGATGCGCGCATTGCGCAGCACGCCCATGCGGATCATCTCCCATCGCGTCGCGCCCAGCGCCAGCACCGCCTCCCGCTGCGAAGCGGGAACCGACGTCATCACTTCGCGCGTCAGCGACGAGATGATCGGCAGGATCATGATGGCCAGAATCACGCCCGCCGCAAACATGCCAATGCCGAAGTCCGGCGCCTGAAACAGGCCCGTCCAGCCCAGCCCTTTGATCAGCAGGGGGTTCACATAGTTCCGCAGCAGCGGCACCAGGACAAAGATCGCCCACAGCCCGTACACCACGCTGGGAATCGCCGCCAGCAGCTCCGTCACGAACGACAGCGGCCCCCGCAGGAAGCCCGGACACATCTCCGTGATGAATACCGCCACGCCCACCGCCAGCGGCACCGCGATAATCAGAGCCACAATCGACGAAACAATCGTCCCGTAGACAAACGGCAGCGCGCCAAAGTTATTGTTGACCGGATCCCACGCGTTGCGCAGGAAGAAGCCAAAACCGAAACGGTGCAGCGACAGCGTCGAGTGCGTCACCAGTTCCGTGGCGATCAGCGCCACGATGGCGAAGATGCTCAGCGCGCACGCCAGCATCAGCCAGCGGAAGCTCGAGTCCGCCCACCCGGAATTCCCGCGGCTCTGCAGAAAGCTGCGAACCGCCGACGGCGTGCCCTGCGGCGGCGGCACGGCAACCGCGACAAGACCGTCGACGGGGACGGCCGCTCCGGGGTCCTTCGGGGCGCGAGGTTCCTGTATCCGCAAAGTCACACCACATCCAGGCTACCCAGGGATTTTGAACGCCACGTTAATCGTGATGAAAACTAAGGAAATATCGCTGCCCCGCGGTAACCCTCGCCCTAGCTCGCGGGCATGACCAGGAACTGCTCCAGCTTCCCATCCGGTTCGGTGTAGGTCGTGATGTTCACCTGCTTGCTGCTGTTCGGGAACGTCACTCGAAACGCCCGAAAGACCATACCGCCCCGTGACTCCTCGGTAGTCTGCTCCACGCGCTCCGGCTTACCCAGCGGCCCCAGGCTCGACTGAAAATCCTCGAGCGCCTGCTGGCTGAAGTAGGCGTTGCACCACGGCGTAAACAGGCTGCGATCGATCTTGCCCTGCTGGAAATCCTCAAACAGCCGCTGCGCCTGCGCTTCTGCCGCGCTCGCCGTTTGCTGCGTCAGCCCCAGCAGCAGCGGCGCCACCTCATGGGCAATCATGCTCGCCGCGTGCGTGGCGTCCAGATTCGTCAGCACCGCAATCGCCATCTTGTCCTGCGGCAACACGACGTTCTCCGACGTAAATCCCGACACCTCGCCCGAATGCTCCAGCACCGGATGCCCATGCATGTTCTGCACGAACAGGCCCAGCCCATAATGCGAGCTGCTTCCGCTTTTCAGCATCACCGGAGCAAACATTTCGTCGTACGACTTCGCCGCCAGCAGCGACCGGTTCATGATGCTGATGTCCCACTGCGCCAGGTCATAGGCCGGCATCGCCAGTTCGCCCGCGGCAAACATCCAGCCGCTGCCCTCCTTCGGCGCCGGCCGCGGCGGTCCCAGTGCGTAGCGAATATAGCCCTGCGCGTCCGGCTGCTGCAGCTTCTGCGCGTCGGAGTTCCACACCTCCTTCATGTCCAGAGGCCGAAAGATATGCTCCTGCAGAAACTGCATCAGCGGCTCGCCGCTCACCATCTCCACAATCCGCCCGGCGATCACGAAATTCGTGTTCGAATACTGCCACTGCGTGCCCGGATCGAAGTCCAGCGGCTTCTTGCCCCACGTATCCAGAATGTGCTGCGCCGTCGTGGGCTGGCTCATCGGAGGCATCAGGTAGTCTTCCGGCCAGTAATCCTGGTATCCCGACGTGTGCGACAGCAGCATCCGAATCGTCACCTCGCCGGCCCGCGTCAGCTCCGGCAGATACTTCGACACCGGATCGTCGATCGAAAGCTTCCCCTGCTGCTCGAGCAGCAGAATGGCCGCCGCGGTGAACTGCTTCGAAATGGATCCGACCGAGTAGCGCATCGAGACCTGGGCCGCCTCAGCCGGATCGAGCCGCGCCTTCCCGTATGCCTTCGTGAGCACGATCTGCCCATCGCGCACGATCGCAATCGACGCGCTCGGAGCGCCGCTCTCCGCCAGCGCCTGCTCCGCCGCCCGATCGACCTTCTGCTGCAGATCCCCCGGCAGCCGGCTCACCGTCATTCGATCCTGCGCAAACGCCGCCGAAAATGCCAGGCTCGCCAGCAACAGATACCCGCTTTGTCTCATCCCTGCTCCTCAACAGGCCCTGAACGGCGGCCCGGCTTGTCCTGAGAAGTCGTTTCCGGCCTCGGCGACCAGCATAGCGCAGCGGTGCTATGCTACTTGCCACCTGGAGCGCTGCCGATGCCCCTGCGGGTTCCCACCACGGCCGTTCTTCTTCTGCTCATCTCTCCAGCACTCGTCTGCCAGTCGAACTCCACCCCGCAGACCCAGGCGGACTCCGCAACCCCCGCCCGTCCCGCATCCGGTGCAGCGCCAGGCCGCGGAGCCGACGCCTCCACCATGACCCGTGCCGCCGCCACCGAGGCCAAATCGCGAACCCTGTTCTTCTATACGTCGCCCCGTACCGTCGTCGAGATGGAAGTGCACTCGGTCCCCGGCAGCGACGCCGACCGCCTCAGCCGCCTGCGCGAGGACTTTGCCTCCGTCGAATGCGGCGGCGAACGCATGCAGGAGCAGCCGGTTCCCTCGAAGCACGGCGCAGCCGGCGCCAACCTCATTTGCACCTGGCCGGGCGCCACCCCAGGGATCATCGTCGTCGTCGCCCACTACGAGCACGAAGGCAAAGGCCAGGCCGCCGTCGCCGACTGGAGCGGCGCAGCGCTGCTGCCCTTCCTCTATCAGGCGATTCAGGGCCAGCCTCGCCTGAACACCTTTATCTTTCTCGAAGCCTGGCAGCGCAATGGCGCAGCCGTCTGGCTGAAATCCCTGCCCCGCGCCCAGCGCAAAAACATCCGCGCCGTCATCGACGTCGACGCGCTCGGCCTCGGCGCTACTCGCTTCTACACCACCTTCAGCGCTTTTGAGACGGCGCCTCCCGGCTCGGCACATCTGCAGACGCAATTGCTCTGGGCCGCGCTCGACGATGGCCTCACGAAAGCTCCCGAGCAAACCACCACCCGCCACTGGCTCTCTGTCGATGCCACCGATCCGTTCCGCGCCGAGATGATTCCCAGCATCGTCATCCACTCCGTTCCGCCTGAGTCGGAACACATCCCCGGTTCCGCGAACGATGTCGCCTCCGCCGTCGACGGCAACGCCTATTTCCAGACCTATCACCTCATGTGCGCCTATCTTGCCTCTCTCGATCGCGTGGCCGCCAAGCTGAACGACAACGACCCGATCTGGGCCGCTGGCGCTCCCGCCGATGTGCAGCCCGAATCCGAAACGCCGCGCGTCACCTTCCGGACATTCGTCAACGGCCGTCTCGCGCCGTCGTCCCCGCCCGCATCGCACTAATCTGCACGCTGCGCATCTTCCCGGCCCCTCGCGCGCGCCGCTCTGCGCCCGTCCGCGCCAGTGTTACCATTCCCGCCATGACGACAAGGCGCGATTTCCTCTCCCTCGGCGCGCTGACCACCGCCAGCCTCACCCTTCCCGAATCCTTCGCACAGACTGCCGACGCCGTGAAGCAGATGAAGCCACCGGCGAAGCCCGTAATCGTCACCCGCGTCACCGGTGACAATACGATCCAGGAAGCCTGGCAAAAGCTCGTTGACGGCGACGACACCCTCGACGCGATCCACCACATCTGCCTCGGCCGCGAGAACGATCCGCGCGACCACTCCGTCGGCCTCGGCGGACTGCCCAACGAAGAGGGCATCGTCGAGCTCGATTCCTGCTGCATGCACGGCCCCACTCGCTCCGCCGGATCCGTCGGCGGCGTGCGCAACATCAGGAACGTCTGCCTCGTCGCACGCAAAGTCTTCGAGCACACCGGCCACGTAATGCTCGTCGCCGAAGGCGCCTACCGCTTCGCCCGCGATTTTGGATTTCCGCACGAAGACTTGCTCACCGAAGACGCACGCAAAATCTGGATGCTCTGGAAAGAAAACAACTCCCAGATGGACTGGTGGGGTCCCGGCCTGAATCAACCTGGCTGGAAGGATCCCTACGCAAATCGGCCCGCGCCGAAACCCAGCATCGAGCTGCATGGCACGTCCACACTCCGCCAGGATTCTCCCGCCGAAACCGCCGCAGCGCCCACGCCTGCGCTCCGCCCCGGCATCATCCCGCGTCACCCCACGCCCGAGTGGGCCGACACCATCCGCCTGCGCACGCAAAAGCTGACGCAGATGGCCGCCGATCTCGGCATCGCGCCCGACCAGCGCCTCTACGCCGCCGAACAGATCCTCTGGCCGACCACCGGCACCATCCACGTCTCCGCCGTCAATACCAAAGGCGAGATTTCCGGCGCGACCACCACCTCAGGCCTTGCCTGGAAGCTTCCCGGACGCCTCGGCGACTCGCCCATCATCGGCGCTGGCTGTTACACCGATCAGGATGTGGGCTCCGCCGGCGCGACCGGCTCCGGCGAAGAGAACATCAAGGTCGCCGGCGCGCATTCCATCGTCGAGCTGATGCGCCAGGGCATGAGCCCCCGCGACGCCGGTCTGGAAGTCCTGCGCCGCATCGTTCGCATCTACAACGGCGACATGACCAAAGTCCGTCTGCTCGACATGGAGTACTACATCGTCCGCAAAGACGGAGCCTACGCCGGCGTCTCTCTCTGGAGCACCAGCGCCACCGGCCGCCCGCGCGTCTTCACCGTCCACGACGGCACCTATCGCGTGGAGAAGTGCGCGTACCTGTTCGAGGGTAGCTATCTCGAGTGGCCGCCGTTCTAACCAGGGTTGCCTCCGGCCAGTGGGCAGGGGTTTTTTAGATTGCTCAAATTGGATCGCTGTCCCCGGCAAAACCGCGGCATCCCAGTAAGGGAGCACGCCAATTTAACCCGGAGAATCCCTATGGATCAACGTGTGCGCCGCGGCGATGTCCGCGAAGATCAGGTCACTTCGTATCTCGAACGCCAAACCGCGCGGGCGCCTTCCAGTTCCTGGCTCGGTGCGGCCGTCTGCTCGATGATTGCCTCCCTGGCTCTGAAGCTCTCAGGCAAAGATCATGCCGCTCTCTTCGTCGGCCAGTGGGCTGCGCCGTTCCTGCTCATCGGCGTCTACAACAAGATGGTCAAGCTGCACGGCTCCGACGCCCAGTCCGGAAGCGCCGTCACCTCGGTCTACGACCGCTCCGACGTCGCATAAAAATAAAAAGCCATATAAAAAGCCATCCTGCCGCGCGCCCGTTCGCCGGCAGGATGGCTTCCTTTTTCGCCGCTAGCGGCCGAGCCCGTCGTTCTTGTGGTAATTCGGATAGGCAGGAATCGGCGGCATCGTAACCGGATGCTCCTTCAGCTGCTCCATCACCACTGACACCGCCTTCTCCAGTTGCACGTCATGACCCGCAGCGATGTCCTTCGGCAGTTCCTCCACCTCCACGTCCGGCGGAATGCCGTGTCCTTCCACCTCCCACTCGCCCTTCAGCCCATAGATCGCGTAGCGCGGCGCCGTCACCATGCCGCCGTCGATCAGCACCGGATAGCCGCCGATCCCCACCAGGCCGCCCCACGTGCGCACGCCCACCAGCGTGCCCAGCCCCGCCTTGCGGAAGTACCACGGCATCGCATCGCCGCCTGATCCCGCCGACTGGTTGATGATCATCGCCTTCGGTCCGAAGATCGCGCCCTCCGGATCGTGCACCGGTTTGCCGTCGCGCTCGATCGCGCCGGAGAGCAGCTTCTGTCCCAGCACGTTCACCACGTAATCGGCGATGAACCCGCCTTCGTTAAAGCGCTCATCCAGCACCACGCCCTCGCGATCGATCTGCGAGTAGAAGTAGCGGTTGAAATTGTCGTAGCCCGCGCCGCCCGTGTTCGGCATGTAGATGTACGCAATCTTTCCGCCGGAAAGCTTATCCACCAGCTTGCGGTTCGACTCAATCCAGTCGATATTGCGCAGCCCGTGTTCCGAGTCGGCGGGGATCACCGTCACGTCGCGGCCATCGCTGCCGTCCGCCTTCGTGCCCACGCGCAGCACCGTCTGCCTTCCGGCCGTTCCGTCGAAGAAGCTGTACAGATTGTCGTTCGCGTGCAGTTCGCGTCCGTTCACCGCCAGCAGGTAATCGCCGACGTTCACGTTGATGCCAGGCAGCGTCAGGGGCGCGCGCAGTCCGGGCGTCCAGTTCTGCCCGTTGTAGATCTTCGCGAACCGGTAACGTCCGTTCTCGACCGTGTAATCGGCGCCCAGCAGTCCCGGCTTCGGCGCCTCCGAGCGATCCCGCGGCCCGCGCACAAACATGTGGCCCACCTGGATCTCGCCCAGCATCTCGTTGCACAGATACGTGAACTCGTCGCGCGAGGCCAGCCCGGCAACATACGGCTCGTACTTCGTCTCGATCTTCTGCACGTCCAGCCCGTGCAGGTGCGGATCGTAGAAGAAGTCCCGTTCGATCCTCCACGTCTCGCGATACATCTGCGCGTACGCCGCGCGTGGATCCACCGTCGCGAACATGCCGTGGTTGTTCACCGGCTTGCCCTGCCCGGCGCCGCCCGGCTTCAGATCGCCGGCCTTGATCAGAAACCAGCCATCCCCGTGCGCGTAGAAAACCTTTTCGCCGTCGTGGGAAACATCGAATTGCGTCAGCTCCGTCAGAACCTCTTCGGTCTTCCGCTCCTCCGTCGTAAACCGCCAAATTGCCCGGATCGGTGGCCCGTGCTCCGCGGAGCTGCGTCCCAGCGGCGAGCCTTCTGCCAGGTACAGCACGCCCGTCTTGCCCACCGCCAGCCCGATGTAATTCCGCGGCGGAATCGGCAGCGCCAGAATGCGATTCCCAATCCCCGCCAGATCCACCACCGTCGGCTTCGGCTTCTCCGGCTCCTTCTTGCCCGCCTTGTCCTTATCCTTATCCTTCGCGTCTCCCGGCTTCTCGGACTTGTCGGCCGCCTTGCTCTGATCGGCCTCCGGACCAGGCTTCTCCTCGCTCTTCACCTTCTCGTCATCGCTCTGCGGAGGGATCGGCGATGCCCCGTCCTTCGCCAGCACCACCACGTACGCGCTCGAAGAAACGCCGCGATCCAGCGACGACAAATCGATCCCCGCATCCGATGGCCCGTTGTTCGTCGAAGCCGTGAAGTAGAGATACTTGCCGTTGGGATCGAACGCCGGATGTGCCACCTCGCTCATGCCGTCCGTCACCTGGGTCGACGTATGCGAGGCGAGCGAATAGAAGAAGATCGCATGCAGCTGATTTTCGAGATCCCGCGTATACGCGATCCACTGCGAATCCGGCGACCACGTCACCTCCATGTTGGTGCCGAATGAGCCGCGAATTCCGGTATCGATCTTCACCGGCTTGCCGCCCGACGCCTCCACGTACCACAGGTGCAGGTGCTTGTCCCGGTAGACGATGTATTTCGAGTCCGGCGACCACGTCGGGCTGTAGTAGAACGACGGATCCGGTCCCAGATCGATGACCTTCGGCGGATGCAGCCCGTCCTGGTCCCGAATGTACAGCTGATATTCCCCCGACGCGTCGCTGAAGTACGCGATCGACTTCCCGTCCGGCGACCATGCCGGATCGCGCTCCGCCGCGCCCGGCGTCTTCGTCAGGTTGCGCGTGTCGCCCTTCTCCGCCGGCAGCGTGAAAATGTCGCCGCGCGCTTCCACCACCACGCGCGCGCCCGTCGGAGAAACCGCGGCATTCACCGTATCGTGCGCCGGAATGTTCTCAAGCCGCGGCACCAGCGCCGGCAGATCGCCATGCACCGTGATCGGCACCGTGTGTTCCTTTTGCGATGCCAGGTCGAACAGATGCAGCGAGCCGAACTGCTCGTATACCAGCGCGCCCGGACCGGCGGCCACGTTCTTCAGGTCATATCCCTTGTTCTCGACAACCTGCTTCACCTGTTTGCTCTGCGTGTCGTAGCTGAAGAGCGACACCGCCCCGTTCCGGTCCGAGAGGAAGTACACCGTCTTCCCCTCCCACACCGGGCTCGCGTCGTTCGAGTTCGCCTCACGCGGAACCTTCACCAGATCCATCGTCTTCAGGTTCACCAGCCACACCGGCGTCGTCTGCCCGCCGCGATAGTGCTTCCAGGCCTCCTGCCACTGCGCCACCGGAACATAAGCAATCGACTGCCCGTCGGGACTGATCGAGCCAAACACCGCCGTCGGCAGCGGCAGCACCGTCGGCGACCCCGTTCCATCCGCATGCTCTTCAAACAGGCGCGGAAAATCCGAGTAGCTCTGCCGGGCCGACGCGAAAACCACGTCCTTGCCGTCCGGACTCCACCCCACCGCCTCGTTCCCCGAAGGCTCCCACGTGATCCGCCGCGGAACGCCGCCATCGGCCGCGATCACGTACACCTCGACCACCCCGTCCTGCTGCGTCGAGTACGCGATCTGCGATCCGTCCGGCGAGTAGTACGGCCCGGAGACCACGGCATTCACCGACGTGAGCCGCTGCGCCTCGCCGCCGTCGCGCGGAACCGTCCAGATGTCGTCGGCATAGACGAACGCAATCTTGTCGCGGCTCAGCGACGGGTGACGCAGCAGCAGCGGATGGCTGCTTTGTGCGGCGGCGGCGAGCGAAACTGCGGCAAGCGAGGCAACAACGGCGGCGCGAATCACCTGGCGAAGCATAGAAACCATACGAGCGGACCTCAGCGGCTAGAAATGGACAGGGAACGGGCGAGGCCCGCGCCCCGGCGGTTCAAACAACCAGCAAAACTCAACGAAGAGCGGCAATAACAATACCACGCCCGCACGCCCGCTGGCCGCCCGATTCCCGGGCGTACGTGGCTGCCTGAGCGCCGCAGCGCCTCCGGTTAGATTTGTGTCAGCCGCGGTGACGAATCAGCAGGTCCGCCGCAATGAAGACGAAGAAGATCACCGAGATCACGCCGTTCATCGTGAAAAACGCCGCGTTCAGCCGCGACAGGTCGCGCGGCGACACCAGCAGGTGCTCCCACAGCAGCAGCCCGGCAACGGCGGCAATCCCCACCAGCGCAATCGGCCCCAGATGAAACAGCCCCGCCAGCCACACCAGCAGCGCCAGCATGATCAGGTGCATCTTGCGCGCGGCGAGAAAGGCGTTCGCCGTGCCCAGTGCCGCGGGAATGCTGAACAGTCCTGCCGTCCGGTCGTGGGCCTCATCCTGGCAGGCGTAGAGCACATCGAATCCCGCAACCCAGAACAGCACGGCTGCCGTCAGCACCACAATGCGCGGATCGAGCGACCCGCGAATTGCGATCCACGCCCCGCTCGGCGCGATCCCCAGCGCCAGCCCCAGAAACAAATGCGACCACCGCGTAAACCGCTTCGTGTAGGAGTAGAGGAAGAGAATCACCAGCACCACCGGCGACAGCAGCAGCGTCAGCCGGTTCAGTTGCGCCGCCGCCAGCAGGAACACGACCGACATCGTCACCGTGAACGCCGCCGTGAACTGCCGCGTCAGCAGGCCTGCCGGAATCGCCCGGCTCCGCGTGCGGGGATTCGCCGCATCCAGGTCAGCGTCGGCCCAGCGGTTGAACGCCATCGCCGCCGACCGCGCCGCCACCATGCAGACCACGATCCACAGCAGCTGGCTCCATGCGGGCCACCCATGCGCCGCCAGCATCGCTCCGGTCAGCGCAAAGGGGAGCGCGAAAATCGAGTGCTCCCACTTGATCATCTCCAGCGTTACGCGAATCGAGCGCAGCAAGGGCATGGATACAGGGTACAGCCATCGGCCGCACCGTCAGCCTCGGAGTGTCAAAGGGAACAGAAGGAAGGGAAGTTCAGGGGCCTGCCTACTGCAGGCCCCGATAGGGTTAAGAGTTTAGTGACCGGGCCTTTCGTTCTGCTGGTTGGCAACCTGCAGGTTGTTGGTCACGCTGAAGACGCCCGGAACGCTGTTGGCCTGAATACCGGCAGCGTTCTTATCCGCCTGGTTGTCGACCGTGCCGTAGAGCGTCACGTGCCCGTTCGCCACCTGAATGCGGATCGGCTTCATCGGATCGATCGCGTACTTGTTCAGCGACGGGAAACCGTAGATCGCGCGGTATTCCTTCATACGGGTCTGGTCGTCGAACGTCGACACCGGATCGACCTGGATGTCGTTGACCACGTCCTTCACGCCCTTGGTGTTGGTGGCCACGGCGACTGCGTCAGCAGCCGCAACCGGTCCGGCCGCATGACCGCCCAGCGTCACGACGCCGTTCTGCGCGCTCACCGCGATGGCCTGAAACGCGATGGGCTCGGGCGTATTGCCCCACAACTCGCTGTTGATCTTCTTCTGCACGTTCTCAGCCAGCTGCTGGTCCGGGACTTCTGCTCCGTTCACCTGCACTTCGTCCCGAATCGCCTGCACGCCCTTCACGTGCCGCACCTTCTGATCCGCGGCCAGCTTGTTGTCCAGCAGATCGGTGCTGCCCGTCAGGGTCGCCACGCCGTTCTGCACGGAGACCTCGATGCCCTTAAACCGCGAGCCACTCAGCGCTTTCTGGGCGGCGGTCTGGGCCTGCCCGTCGTTCTGCGCAAACGCCGCCGGTACAACAAGGGCGGCGGCCAGAGCAAATGTTGCAAATCCTTTCATCTCATTCTCCCGACCCTCAGCCTGGGATTTTGGTTTAGCCAGCCGAGCCGTTCAGCCCGGCCGGGGCGAGGGCCTTTCCCACTTAATCAGACACGCGAAGGGGCCGATAGGATGCGTTAAATTGACCGATTTTCATGCCGTGAAGCGCATCCCGGCGTTGCTAAGGGGGTGGGGTACAGCCACTTGCATAGCCCGGGTTGGCGCGCGGCAACCCGGCTCAGTGATACCGCCGGTGCAGGCGGAAAATCAGCGAGAACACGCCCGCCTCGTCGCGCACCGCCAGCACCGAAAAGTTCGGCGTCACCCGCCATTCCCCCTGAATCAGCTGCTCGGCCGTGGAGTTCACATTCGTCGCATACGTGAGCGTCGCCTGCTTCGACACCGGCTCCGTCACCGTGATGCGCGCCGTGGCGTTGCCCACGCCGGAAACAAACGTCGGATCGATGCGCACCGACCCGCCTCCGAACAGCTTCTGAATCCGGTTCGACAGCGTCGCATTCAGCGCCCCGCCCAGCAGCGCATCCGCCGTGGAGTTCACGCCCGCCTGCTGCTCCTCGGTCGAGTAGATCTGCTGCTCTTCCTGCGTGCGTCCCATCGCCAGCAGCGAGAAAATATCCTGCTCCGACAGCGGCGGCTCCGAGCGGAACGTCGGATTCAGCTTGTTCGTCGTCCCCTGCAGGCCGATGGTGATCGTGTAGTCCTCCACGTTGGTGGTCGCCGTAATGTCCAGCACCGGCTGGATGCGCACCGGGTTGCTGAAATAAATCTCCCCGTGCTGCAGCTGGAATTTTTCTCCGTTGAAGGTTGCGCTGCCCTCCGTCACCGTCACGCGCCCCAGCACCGTGGGCTGCGCCAGCGTGCCCCGCACCACCAGGTCCACATTCCCCGCCAGCCGTGCAAACGAGTTCTGGAAATCCAGCGACGGCGCCGACGTGATCCGCACATCCAGGCGAACCCGGTTCGGCGGCGCATCGGGATTCGGCGGCAGCGTCACGCCGCCCGTCGTCGTGGTCAGCGAGGCGAAGTCCACATCCGGACTGATCGAGAAGGCCGTCAGCGTCACCTTCCCGCTCAGCAGCATGCTGGCCTTCGTTCCCTGGAAGCGCAGATCCGCATCCGCGGTCGACGTCACTCCCTGCGGATACCGGATGCGCACGCCGCGCGCCGTTGCGGTCAGATCCGCATAGAGCCCCGAGTGATACGTGACAAAGCCCCCCAGCCGGATCTCTCCGCCGCCGCTGAAAGCGGTCACGTTCCGAAACTCCAGCCGGTTCTGGTTGAAGACCAGATCGCCGTTCATCCGGCTCAGCCCGTTGATGTAGTCCTGCAGAGCCACATTCACATTCGTGAACTTCACGTCGCCCGTCAGATCGGGGTTGGCCGTCGTCCCTTCGGCGGCCACGCGGAAGTCGACATGTCCCGACGAGATGATGTCCGAATCCAGCGTCTGCACCAGCGCCATGTTCACCGATCCGTTCGCGTTCATGTGCAGCGTCCGCGGCTGATCGAAAATCGCCACCGTGCCCTGCGCATTCAGATCGGTCTCCGGCCCCACAATGCGCAGCGCATCGAACCGCAGCGTCCCATTTTGCAGCGAGGCATGCAGCGGCCCCTGGCTGCGCAGCGGAACATTCGCCAGCGTCAGAGCCAGTTCGCTCACGCGCGCATCGCCATTCATCTGCCTGGGCTTTTTCAGCGGCCCGGCAACCGTCACCACCGCATCGATCGAGCTGCTGCCCCGCACGCCGCTCACCGAGAACGTGCGCAGCAGCGGATCGATATCGAAGTCATTGATATTCAGCTTCGCGCGCGTCTCGTAATCCCCGGTCAGCTGCGTGTCTCCGGTCAGATCGATCCGCGATCCGTTCAGGTGCGCCGCGACGTGCAGCTGCAGCGCTCGGCCCACCGTGTGCGCCTCCGCGTCGACAGCCCCCTTTGACTCCCGCGCCAGCGTCAGATTGCTCAGGTGCAGGTTCGCCTCAATATTGGGAGTCTTCACCGGGCCGCTGCCATGCGCCTCGAACACCACCGTGCCGGAGACCGGATACTGCTTGTTCTGAATACGCCGGATGTGCGCCAGCTCAAAGCCGCTCCCCTCCATCCGGAACTGCATCGTCTCCTTCTCGAAGTCGTAGCCGCCATTGCCGGTCACCCGCCCGCCGTCCATGGCGAACACCAGATTCGTCGCGTGCACCTCGGTCCTCGTGAACTCCAGCTCGCTCGTCAGCGACCGGTACGCCTCTCCGTCAATCGCGCCGCCGATCGCGCTGACGTGCCCGCCCCCGCTCAAATCCCCCAGCGTTCCCGCCGCGTGCGCCTCCAGATTCACCGTTCCCGATACCGGCAGATTCCTCCCCGTCAGCCCCATCCACTGCTCGATGTCCGCGTTGTTCACGTCGACCTTGCCCTGCACCTGCGACGTCTTCGCAAACAACTCCGTCGGCTTCTTCGGATTCCCGTGAACGTCCCCGCTCAGATGAATCGTCGTCTTGCCCTGCACCAGCGTCGCCGCCGTAATGCCCAGCGAACCCGCTGCATAACTCGCGTCGGCCACCAGGCTGTCGAAGTGCAGCCCCCGAATCGCCTGGGTCGCCTGCGAATTCGCCGTCAGCGGATTCAGTTCGAAGTCCGTCGCTTCCAGATGGCCGCTGAACTCCGGCGACATCAGCGAGCCCATCATGTCGCCGTGGAACTGCGCTTCGCCGTGCAGAGTCGCCGGAATCGGACTCGGCTCTCCCGGCGCCGAGAACCCGAACACCGCCATCGCCGGGTTGAACTCCGCAAGATTCCTGGTGGTCAGGTCGCCCGTCAGCTTCGTCTTGCGCGTCGGCGGATACACCCCCAGCGTCCCCGCGACTGCAATGTGCGAAGCGGGCGTGTGAATGTCGACATGCGCAATCGCCACCGATCCCGAATGCTGCAGATACGTCGCCTGCACCACGCCCGTCACCGGCACTTCATCCGGCCCCGGCGCATGCGAGGGCGCCAGCGTCACATCGGCGGCCCCGGTCAGCTGATCCAGGCTGCCCGTCCAGTCCACATTCGCCGTTCCCGTCGCCACCGTGTCGAAACCAAACCGTCGGTAATGCGAGGGCGCCACCATGGTCAGAATGCGGTCCAGCGAGAAGCCTGCAATGTTCGTGTGGATCGCGCCCTTCTCGACCGCCGCTTTCCCACGCGGCTTCTCGTCTTCCGCCGGCGTCTTCCAGTTCACGATGTGCATCTCGCCGTTCACCGACCCGCCCGCCACCGCCGCGTGGATGCCCGTCACCGCGATCTCGCGTTCGTTCACATGCGCCGCGGCCTTCGCCGTCACGCCCGTGATCTTCACCGTCGCCTGCTCATACGCTCCTCCGGTGATCGCACCCGTTCCGTCGATGCTGAACTGCGCGCCCGCGCCGGCGCCATGGGCATCCACCTGCACCGTGCCCCCGCTCAGCCCCGGAGCCCCGGTCAAAGCACGAATCACCAGCGCGTCGATGGCGCCCTTGATCGTGAATTGCCAGTGCGGATCGGCGAAGTTGTTCAGCAGCCCCTCGGCCCGGATCACCGTCTTCGCGGCCCCGTTCCGCGGACCGCTCTGCAGCGTCAGCGAGGTCAGCGTGGCCGTGTTCCGTCCCATGTCCATCTGCGCATGGAGCGCCGAATGCACCGGCGTATCGAAGCCGCGGGACGCGATGATGTCCTCCGCGTGCACCGTGCCGACGTAGTGCCCGCTCGCCGGCACAAAGCTCACCTGCGCCGCCAGGTCGTTGGCGCGAAGGTCGAACGGAATCGACCGCTCGTTGAAAATTGCCAGCCCATCGCTGACCACCGTGCGCCCAACCGCCAGATCGAAGATCTGATTCTTCGCCGATCCCGTCGCAGGATGCTTCGGCTGCGGCTGGTTGGTCGTTCCGTCGGGATACACGATCAGGTGGATGACCGGATGGTCGACTTCCAGGTAGTTCAGCGCGATCTTCGGCCGGAAAAACGAGAGGACCTTCAGCCGCACATAAAGCCGGTCCACATGCGCATAGGGAACCTGCCCCGCCGCTTCCCGTCCATGGATCGTCAGGTCGTCAATTTCAAATTCAAGATGCGTCAGCCGCCATCCGAACCGCTTCAGATCCACCCGTCCGCCGGTGGCATCCTCCAGCCGCGCGACCACCGTCTGCCGCATGCGGTTCTGAAATGCCGCCGTCGAGGCATAGAACGCCAGACCCGCCACGATGAGGGCAATCACGCCCACAACCCACAGGAACCCGATCAGCAGGATGCGGCCCGCCCGGCGCCGCGGCGGCGGCTGCGGGGCAGGCGAGGATTCCGAAACCGGGTTGGGCGCAAGGCTCACTGGCTCTGTCCCCCGGCATTGCTGCTCAGTGTCAGATCGGCGCTGTACGCCTCATCCACGATGCGCACGTTGCCCTCATCCCGCAGGCTCAGCAGCCAGTCCTGAAACAGCCCGCTCACCTGCTGCTGCAGCAGCACTTCCCGGATGCGCGGCGCGAGCACCTCCAGCGCCGGCACCGCCTGGTGGTTCTTCTCGAGCGCCGGCACCAGCGTCTTGTTGTAATACCCGGCAATCTGATCCTGCGATACACGAATCCCGCTGCGGAAGCGCAGGTCGATGAACCGGATGATCGCCATCCGCTGGCTCCACCGCTCCTGCACCTGCTCCTGGTTCAGCCCGTTCGCCTTCAGAAAATCTTTCCACCCCTGCTCCGTAGTGCAGTGGTACTTCTGCTCGCAGACCGGGATCATCCGGTGCAGCTCTTCGATCGCCTTCTTCACCTCATCGCCGCGCGTCGTGAGACTCTGCTGTTGCTCCTTCATCTGCTGCAGGATCAGCGTGCGATTAATCAGCCTGCGCAGCGCGCGCTCCGGCGTGTTCTCCCCGGGCAGCACCTGCAGCGGCTCCAGAGCCGAGAAGCGCATCTCCTGCCACACATCGCTCTGCAAAATCACATCGGAGCCCACAATCGCCACCACATGATCCAGCTCGATGGTGCCCGGCAGCGGAGCCGGCGGGGGTTGCGGAGGCGGCGCCGCCGCAGCCGCATCCGGCACCCCTGCCGGCGGAGCAGCCTGCGCGCAGAGCATCGGCGCGGCCAGCAACAGGCCCATCGCCACCGCCGCAATCCACGCGCCGCGCCTCATCAGAACGCCTGCCCGATGCTGAAGAAGAAGTTGAAGTGTCCCGCCTGGCCGTAGCAGGGAGACGTATCCCCATGCACGCACGTCCCCGACGTCGGCTTGCCGTAGGTCACAATCACCGGATACACCGGCGGGTTCAGGTTATAGCCCAGGTCCACGCGAATCGGCCCAATCGGCGTGTGATACCGCGCGCCCACCCCCAGCGTGTGCGAAAAATCGTTGAAGTCGCAGGTGCCCGTCCGGTTCGTGCTCGACGACCGCGTCACCTGCTGCTGCACGTCCGCCGACAAATACTGCGGCGCCGTGCAGGTGTAGCTGTGCGGCTGCTTGATCCGCAAAATCGATCGCCAGATGTCCGACGAGTTGTTGAATACGTTCCCCATGTCATGAAAGAGGATGAAGCCCAGCGCCGTCCCGAAGTAGGGCAGTTGCGGGTTCGGAAACCGCAGCTCCGTCTGATTCACAAAGACGCCCGCTCCGCCAATTGGAAAGCCTGTTATGGAATCGCGCGGCCCCGCCGAGTTCAGCGAAAATCCGCGCAGCGACTGCGGACCGCCGGCATACAGCCGTTCCGGCAGCGGAATCGATTCATACCGGCCCTCCCCGAAAACCCGCTCCATCCCAAAGCGCGTGTTGCGCGCCAGCACGTAGTCCTTGTGCTTGCCGATCTGGTAATACGTCGAGTTCGTCCAGTCGAAGTGGTCGAAGTTCGCCTCCGACGTCAGAAACTGGTGATCCGTCGCAAATTCCTGGATGCTGTTGTACATCCCGCTCCGCGCATCCAGCGGCTCCGGCCTGCGCGTGTCCCGAATCCAGGTCAGCTCCGGCCCGCCCACCCGCACCGGCTCCGACAGCAGCGGAATCAGATTCGGCGCCACCTGAATCGTATTCGGATCGACCTTCACGCGCCGGTAAGAAACCTGGTAGATCAGCGTGTTGATCAGGTCCGGATGCTGCGTCAGGCGAACATCGCCCTCCGAGGTGGACGAGGCGAACGTCACCACGTTCTGCGCGTTGATGTAGCCGCCCCCCAGCGAAAACGCCAGGCTGGGATGATTCAGGAAACGCGGCGCGTCGTACTGCGTCGTGAACAGCTGTTCCAGCGTGCCGTACTGCGACTTGAACGAGATCGTCTGGTTGCGCCCGAACAGGTTGATCCGCGACACGTCCAGCTCCACCAGCGGGCTCACGCCGAAATGCCCGCTCGGCCCGCAGCTGAACGTTGCCGGATTAATCCCCAGTTGGATCAGACTCACCGCGTTCGGGCAATTCGTGTTCGGCGTTCCCGTCTGCGCCTGCAGGCCTCCGCCGTACACCACGTCCCAGCGCCGCGCCTCGTCGAACTGCAGCAGCACATTCTTGCGCAGCTCATCGCCCCCGGGATTTTCCACCGCGACGTTCACCTGATTGAACAGCGTCAGGTTGTAGAGCTGACGCTGCGTCTCCAGCAGCTTCGACTGATCCAGCGGCTGTCCCGCGCCCGCCAGCACCTGATGTTCGATCGTGCTCTTCTTTGTGTAGTGCAGGCCGGCCATCACAATGTTGCGAATAAAAATCTGATTCCCCGGATCCACATTCAGCGTCACATCGATCAGGTTCGGATCCTTCGGTGACGGCCTCTGCTCCAGCGTTACCTTCGCGTGATCGTATCCGTTATCGAGGAACCACCCCAGAATGGCATCCCGGTCCGACGCCAGATTGTCTCCCGAATACGGCTGCCCCGGCTGCAGGCTCAGCTTCAGCTCGATCTCCTTCAGTTGCGCCGGAGTCACGCCATGGACGGTGTACGTTCCCACCTTCTGCTGTACGCCCTCATCGATCTGGTACGTCACCGCCAGATTGTGTTCGTGGTTATGCGCATTCACGCTGACCGTCTTCACCTCCGGCGTCACCTTCACGTTCGTGAACCCGTTGCTCTGGTACAGCGCCGTCAGGGCGTTCACGTCCGCCGTCTGCAGCGCCAGCGAATAGCTCCCGTGGTGCATGAAGAACGACGCCGGCTGCACGCTCAGCCGCTGCCCCAGCGTGTAGGTGTCGAAGTAGTGGTTGCCCTTCACCGCAACCGAAGCCACCCGATCCTGCGGCCCCAGCGTCACGTCATACGTAATCCGCGTCAGGTCGCCGCTCGATTCCGACGTCTGCTTCACCTTGGTCTCGAAGTAGCCTTCGCGCTGGAAGTAGTCGCGAATGCGCTTGCTCCCCGCATTCAGCAGGTCTTCATCCAGCGTGCCCTCGGCAAAGATGGGCACCAGCGCCTTGACCTTGCCGTGGCTCAGCCGGGCTCCTTCCACCACCACCTTAATCACCGGCCCGCGATCCGCCCGGAAGGTCAGGTTCAGCCGGTTCGCCTTCGCGTCGTACTGCTTCGCCGTCAGCGTCACGTTCGGCGCCAGTCGCTGCTCCTTCTGGTACGTCTTGCGCACATTCGCCAGCGCATGCGTGATGGTCTCCCGGTTCACTTTCGAACCGGCTTTCAGCTTCGCTTTCTTCCGGAACGTGGGTGGCGTCATCCCGCTGTCGCCCGCCACCTCCACGTTGCCCACCCGGGCCCGATTGCCCAGCTGCACGTTGAACTGAATGTCTTCCAGCGCATGCGCCGGGTCCACTTTCGTGTGGTGCACAATCGAACTGCTGTAGTACCCGTTCTCCTGCAGCGTCTCCTGCAGCAAGTCCGTGGCCCGCGCCACCTCCGGCTGCGTGAACGGAGTCCCCGGGTTCATGCGCGTCGAATAATTCAGCTGATTATTCAGCTGTGCGCTCCTCACGCCGCGCACCAGAACCCGCCCGACGAACAACCGCGGCTCGCCGGTAAACGTCAGCACCACGCCGTCCCCCTCTTTCTGTCCATCGACAGCGATCGTGTTGAACAATCCCGTCGCATACAGGCGCCGCAGACTGTCACGCACCTTCACCGGGTCCAGAGGCTGATTCGGCTGCTGCGGCAACTGCCCCGGCAGAGGCTCCAGGTCGCTCTTCTGCACGCCCTTGTACTGGATATCGAGGACCTTCAGTCCCTTCCAGCCCAGAATCAGATCCGACGTCGGCACCGGCGCGGGCACAGCCGGCGGCTGGCTCTGCACCTGGTTGTAGGAGGGAAGTACACTGCCCGGCGGAACCGGCGGAACTTTTTTCTCGTCTTCCTTCGGAGCCTTCGGGTTGGGCGGCTGCTGGGTCGGTACGACTGGTTGCTGTCCCCAGGCCGGCGGACAGCCGGCCAGCCCCATTGCCACCCACAGCGCCGCCAGCCACGGCACAAACAGAAGCTGTCTGCGCCTGGACCGGGTCCCAGCTTCGTTTTGCAATGGAGATGACTCTCTCGAACCCAAACCGCCCTCGTACTGACCCGAATGCTGTTCCCCGGCCGAACGCCGCGCCTCGTGTTCAGCCTCATGCAGGCGGTCCGCGAGCCGCCTGTTCGTGATGCCAGGAAACCTAAGATCCTCTGCAGCCGGGTGTTCTGCCCGGCTGCTCCGCCCCCATAGCAGATCAGCAAGTTTCTATACTACTCAGCGATGATGCCTTCGTCCCACGCCGTCACCGAACGGTACTCCAGGCAGGTGCTCTTCTCCGGAATTGGACCCGCGGGCCAGGAAAAGTTGCTGCGCGCGCATGTCGCCGTCGTCGGCGTCGGCGCCACCGGAGCCGCCGCCGCCAGTCTGCTGGCGCGCGCCGGCATCGGAGCCCTCACGCTCATCGACCGCGACTTCGTCGAAGAAAGCAACCTCCAGCGTCAGGTGCTCTTCGACGAGGCGGACGCGCGCGACGCTCTGCCCAAAGCCGAAGCCGCCCGCCGCCGGATCGCCGCCTTCAACAGCGACGTCTCCGTCGACGCGCACGTGGCCGACCTCGTGCCCGCGAACATCCACGACCTCCTCTGCAACGCCGACATCATCCTCGACGCCACCGACAACTTCGAGACCCGTTATCTGCTCAACGACTATGCCGTCGAGCAGCGCAAGCCCTGGATCTACGCCGCCGCCGTTGGTGCCTACGCCGTCACCATGAACATCGTTCCCGGTGAAACCGCCTGCCTCGCCTGCATCTTTCCGCAGCCCCCCGGAGGCGCCGTCGAAACCTGCGACACCGCCGGCATCCTGAACACCGCCGTGAATCTCGCTGCCTCCATCGAAGTCACCGAAGCCCTCAAGTTTCTTGTCGGTGCCCGGGACCGCATGCGCCGCACCCTGTTCTCCTGCGATCTGTGGACCAGTGAGTGGAGCGAAATCGCCGCCGCCACCCCCCGTCCGGACTGCTCCGTCTGCGCCGGCCGCGACTTCGCATACCTGCGCGGCGAAGGCCGCCCGCACATCACCCTCTGCGGACGCAATTCCGTCCAGATTCACGAACGCGCTC
>DATEPN010000237.1:0-5667 GCA_035273225.1 Acidobacteriaceae bacterium
GCAGCGGGAAGGCGTTCTACCTCTTCGAGAAGCCGGACGAGAAGATGCTGACGCCGCGCCAGCGGTACAGCATCCAGATCGATAATGCGCCGCGCGCGCTGGAGGTCTTCCCGACGTCGCTGGTGGGCGCGGTGCAGTACAACAGCATCCTCGCGCCGGGGGCGGAGCGGACCATCACCTTCCGCATGCCGCTGGTTCCGGTGGAAGAGGGCGCCCAGACCGAGAAGATTCTGCAGGCGAGCTATGACGACGCGCTGGCGCAGACGATCCGGACATGGCAGCAGCTGGTCGCGCACGGAATGCAGATCGACACGCCGGAAGAGAAGGTGAACAACACGTTCAAGGCGAGCCTCGTTTATGACCTGATCGCGCGGGATCACATCGGCGACAACTACATTCAGACCGTCAACAAGCTGCACTATCACGCCTTTTGGCTGCGCGACGCGAGCGACATCGTGCACATGTACGACGTGACGGGGTATTCGCAGATCGCGGCGCAGGATCTGGAGTTTTTCCCGCGCTTTCAGCAGCCGGATGGAATGTTTCTCTCGCAACCGGGGCAGTATGACGCGCAGGGCGAGGTGCTATGGGCGTATGGGCAGCATTATCGGATGACCCACGATCTGGAGTTTGCGCGGAAGGTGTTTCCGTCGGTGGAGCGCGCGGTGCAGTGGATCGTGACGGCGAGGAAAACGGACCCGCTGCATCTGATTCCCGCGTCGTTTGTGAAGGACAACGAGTATGTCGAGGGGCATATCACGGGCTACAACTTCCTGGCGCTGAGCGGGATCAGGAACGCGGCGATTCTGGCCGATGCGGTGGGCAAGCCGGAGGAGGCGAAGGCGTGGCGGGCCGAGTACGACGAGTACCGCGGCGCGCTGCTGAACGCGATCCATCGCTGCGCGAAGATCGACGGCGGCTCGATTCCGCCGTCGCTGGATGGAGACTGCGGCGGGCAGTACTGGGGGAATCTGCTGGGGACGTATCCGGAGCACGTGCTGGCGCCGGAGGATCCGCTGATCACGGCGACGCTGCAGGCGACGCGGGCGAAGTACGCCGAGGGGATTTCGACCTACGGATCGGGGCGCTTCCTGCACGACTACGTGGGAATCAAGAACTCGTTCACGGAGATCATTCGCGGCGATCAGCAGGAGGCGGTCCAGGACTTGTATGGGTGGCTGGTGCATACCAGCTCGACGCAGGAGGGGTTTGAGTTTGCGATACGGGCGTGGGGGGATCGGGATTTCGCGGATAACCTGCCGCCGCATGGGTGGTTCGCGGCGGAGTTTCGGACCATGCTGCGGAACATGATGGTGCGGGAAGACGTGAGCCAGGCCGGACGGCAGGTGCATCTGCTCAGCGTCATGTCGCCGGAGTGGATGGGCGCGGGGAAGACGATCCGGGTGGAGCGGGCGCCCACCGAGTACGGCGAGGTGGCGTTTACGCTGACGCAGCCGGATGCGGGGTCGGCGGTTCTGGATCTTACGACGCAGTGGCGGGAGAAGCCGGATGCGCTGGTGGTGCATCTGCCGTGGTTCGCGGATGTCTCGGGTGTGACGGTGGATGGGAAGACGGTGCAGGCTGCGAACGGCGCGGTGACGCTGCCGGCGACGGCGCGGCAGGTGCGGATCCGGTGGGCGAAGAAGGCGGATGCTCCGAGGCTGAGCTATGAGGCGGCGGTGGAGCAGTACAAGCGGGAGTACCGGGAGCACTACGACGCCTACATGCACGGGAAGTGATCCCCAAGTTAGCTCTCGACCCTATGGCAAGTGCCTGATTGCAGAAGAAACGCTGGAGGGTAATAGCTGTGGACTATTACCCTCCTTTCCGTTAGTGGCAGGTGGTTCCGTTGATAGCGAACGAGGTCGGCACCGCATTCGTGCCGCTCCAGGTGCCGTTGAAGCCGATGCCGTTGTAACTGCTGCCGGCGGGGATCGATCCGTTATAGGCCAGGTTCCGGACGCTGATGTTCGCGCCGCTCTGGCTGGCTGCTCCGTTCCAGAGGCCGGAGACGGTCTGGCCATTGGCGAAGGTCCAGGTGAGATTCCAGCCGGTCCACGGCGTGGAGCCCGTGTTCTGGATGGTGATGGCCGCCTGGAATCCGCCGGGCCACTGGTTCGCGATCGAGTAGGCGACGTGGCAGCTTGAGACGCTGCCGCCGGTGCTCGCCGCCGACGTTGTCGCGGAGGCCTGCACGGATGGAGCGGATGCGCCCGCCGTGTCGACTGCCTCGATCTTGTAGTAATAGGTCGTCGAGGCGGAGAGGCCGCCGTCGGAGTAGCTGTTCGCGGTGACGCCGCTGGCGATCAGGTTGGACGAGGACGGCGTGAAGCCGCTCGTGGTGCTCCGGTACACGTTGTAGCCGGTGATGGTGCAGTTGGCCGGAGCGGTATCGGCGGTCCAGCTGAGATTGATCACGCTCGAAGATGCTGCTGTGCCGCGCAGGCCGCTGGGGGCGGAGGGGGTGGTTCCGCAGCTGCTGCCGCCACCGCTGCTGGAGCCGGCTGCCGCGCTGACGGAGAAGTTGGACATGGCGAGACCCTGGCCGCCGGTCCAGACTTCGAAGCCGTACTCCACATCAATGAGCCACCAGGAGGGCTGGAGGCTGCCGCGGCTGACCGCGTCGGCGAAGAAGGGCAACAGGTTCATGTTGTTCACGCCGGAGACGGGCGTGGTGGCCACGTAGGTGATCACCTTCCAGCCCTGGTTGCCGGTCCACACTTCGTAGTTGACGCCGTTGATGGTGGCGGTGGCCGTCTCGGAGCCGAAAGGCTGAACGCTGCCCTGATGGTTGAGCCAGATCATGACTTCGGTGCCGTTAGGCTGGCCGGAGGTGGTGGACGACTGATTGAACCAGATATCGTAGGCCGCGTCGTTGTTGTATCCGCCGGGCTGCGTGAGGTTGACGCTGGTCGTCGCCGAGGCGATGTTGCTCTCCTGGATCGGGAAGGGATTGGAACTGGTGCAGGTACCCCAGTGACATCCGCGATAGAGCGAGGTGTAGTTCGCGGGCGCGCCATTCGTGGGGAGGTTGAAGCTGGCGCTGTTGATCGTGAAGCCGGTTCCGTTGATGGTGGCGCACTCCTGCGCGTTCGAGTTCCACTCGTTCATCTGGAAGTTGTAGACGCCGCTGTCGAGCGGCAGGACAGCCCAGGGGGAACAGGTGGACTGAGCGAGGGCTCCTTGCGACCCTGCGAAGCACATTGCCATTACGGCGAAAGCCATCGCCGCATATCTGAAGTTCTTCATTGCATCGATCTCCATCAGCAACCCCCGCCGAGCAGTTGCGGCTCATGCGGACAGCGGTTTCGGTTTGCTCCCGTCACGTGCATGGGCGCAGATCTCCTCGCGGCGTGAATGCGCCGAAAGGATCGGAATCGCAAGGCATGGGAGCGGAACCTGCTTCGGACGTGCGTGAGCAGGGAACGGCAGCGTGGTGGCTGCGCTGAATGGCTATGAATCTGTCGTGTTTATGTTTTGGTCAATATACCATCGTTGCGGTTTGAGCAGGAGTCAATTTCGGGGTGCCGCAAATCGGGCGGTGCATGCCCTCGGATTAAAGACAACCAGGGCGAACCAACCGGCAAATCGGCAGCTCGAGAGAGAAATGCAGGTCCTTCGACTCCGCGCTTCGCGCTCCGCTCAGGATGACAACTTTACTTTTGGAGCGGCTCGAGGGGGATCTTTTTGCCGACGACATAAGCGAAGGCGTCGAGATTCGCGGAGACGCGGCCGGAGTAGAGCTGGAACCAGGTTTTGTCCGTGGTTTTGTCTGAGCCGAGGAGGTTCTGGACGGCCCAGGTTTCCATGACGGGCAGATCGATGGTGACGTGAACCTGACGGTTGGAGAGGTTGAGGATGACGAGGACTTCGTCGTTGCCCTTTTTGCGGAGAAAGCTGAGGACCGAGTCGGGCTCGGTGTTGTTGATCCAAGTGAGGCTGCCGGAGGTGAGGGCGGGCTCGGCGGCGCGCATCGCGAAGAGCTTTTTGTAGAACGCCTCGGTGGCTTCGATGGATTTTTCGTCGGTGGGATTGCCAGTGTCGTTCCAGCGGATGGGTCCGTGACCGCGCCAGTGGGTGGCCGTCGGGTCGGCGACTTCCTGTCCGTTCCAGACGAAGGGAATGCCGTCGAGGGTGAAGTCGAGGATGGTGGCGAGTTCGGCTCCCTTTTCGCCGAACTGGGTGACGGAGCGCGGCCAGTCGTGATTGTCGGTGTAGTGGAGGAGGCGCGCGCCGCGCGGCATGGTGTCGTGCATCTGCTGCCAGGTGTTGCGGATTTTGATGGCGGGGGCGCCGTCGCGGATGACCGAGACAAGCGCGAAATAGTACTGGAAGTTGTAGCTGATGTCGAAGGCCTGGAGCTGATCGTCGGGGCGGTCGGACTCGGAGAGCAGGACGACCTCCGGGTTGACCTTGTCGAGCGCTTTGCGGGCTTCGTCCCAGAAGGAGACGGGTACGCCTCCGCCGACGTCGCAGCGGAAGCCGTCGATCGAGAAGTCGCGCACCCAGTGGACGAGGCTGTCGACGAGGTATTTGCGCACCTGCGGGTTGGAGTAGTCGGGCAGGGGCTGCGGCCAGAATCCGCGGGCGATGCGGCCGTCATTGGTCTTCTGGAAGTAGTCAGGATGGTCCTTGAGCAGGACGTTATCGGGCGCCGCATGGTAGTAGACGATGTCGAGCATCACTTTGAGGTGGAGCTTGTGCGCGGCGGCAACGAAGTCGCGGAGGTCCTGGTCGCTTCCGGCTTCGGGATCGACGGCGTTGTAGTCGGCGACGGAGTAGGGGGAGCCGTGCGGGTTATTGGTGTATTTCGCGATGGGTCCGAGATAGACGATGGTCGCGCCGAGGTCGGCAATGTGTTGCAGGCCGGGGATGGCTCCGCGGAGATTGCCCTCGGGGCTGTAGGCGTTGAGCCACAGTTCGTAGATGGTGGCGCGGTTGAGCCAGTCGGGGACAGGACGGGCGTCGCGGTTGTGGAAGTCGAGATTTTGCGGGAGCGCGGCGGCCGGGAGTGCGAGGAGCAGCGTCGCCAAGACGAATCGTGATTTCAGGCCGTGCAGGAGCATAGGACTTTCCGGGTGCAAGAAGAACCGCCGCACCCGGAGGGCCATCGCTGTCCCGGTGCGGCGGCTCCGTTGAAAACTACTTCTGCTGCGAGACGACGGCGATAGCGAACGGCGCGAGCGTGAACTGCTGTCCAGTGACGCTGTCGGTGCGCGGCGCGTCTTCGAACGACTGCTGATCGACGACCTGGGCCTGCAGGGTGCCGGACGGGAACGCGCCGGAGACGTTGACGGTGATCGGGTGATCCCAGGTATTGATGAGCAGGAGCTTCTGTCCTGCCGGCGTGATGGATGCCTGGGCGACGATGTCGTGCGTGGACGTCCGGGTGGTGACGAGCTTATCGCCGGGGCCGAAGTTGTGGCTGACCAGCCAGAGCGCCCAGTAGTGGGAATTTGGCTTGCGGGTTTCGCCGTCCATCATGGAGATGGAGGGGCACTGCGTTGGGTAGCCGTCCATCTGCGACATGCTGATGAGCGGGATGCCGAGGTTCTCGGCGGTGATGAAGGTGTCGACCCAGTTGGCGCCGTTGGCGTTCCAGTAGAGCGGGTTGTAGTTGTGGTACGGCTCGTCGGCGCGGCAGGACTCCTCGGTGGGCACGACGAT
>DATEPN010000238.1:0-5163 GCA_035273225.1 Acidobacteriaceae bacterium
ACAGTTTGTCCAGCAGCTTGCGCCACGCATCCGGCTGCCGGTACATCAGCTTCTTCGTCTCGATGTAGTTGCGCGAGCCGCCGCCCTCGATCATGTAACTGGCCAGCGTGAACGGTGCGCCGCAAAATCCGATGATCCCAATCCGATCCTTAAAGTGCGCGACGACCTTCTCGATCGCCTCGCCCACATACCCCAGCTCCGAAGCCCGCGTCGTCACCAGCGCATCGATATCCCCGGATGTGCGCAGCGGATGATGAATCACCGGCCCCTCGCCGGCCTGAAACTCGAACGCCAGCCCCATGCACTCCAGCGGCAGCAGCAGATCGGCGAAGATAATCGCCGCGTCGACGTCCAGCTTCTCGGCGGCCGTAATCGTCACCTCCGCCGCCAGCTCCGGCCGCTTGCAGATCTCGATCAGCGAGTGGTGCTTCCGCACCTCCATGTACTCGCGCATGTAGCGCCCGGCCTGCCGCAAAAACCACACCGGCGTGCGGTCGACGGGCTGGCGAAGACAAGCGCGCACAAACCGTGTGCCGCGCGCGGAAAGCTCGGGTGTGCTGGATACCATGGGGACCATTCCAGGTTAGCAGGAACCCCGAAACCCCGGAAGCAGGGAAGCCCCGAAAACAGAAATCCCTGGATGACCACCGTCACCCAGGGACCCGTCTTTCAGGCTCGGTCGCTCAGCTCTTCCGCGACGAACTCTTGCGCCGGCTGCCGCCCGAATGCGACCGCGACCGCCTGCTGCGGGATTTCGACGAACCGCTGCTCCGCGACTTCGACGACCGGCTCGTGCTGCGATGCGAACGCGATGATCCGCCGGAGTGCGAACGCGATGAACCGCTGCTGTGCGACTTCGACGACCGGCTCGTGCTGCGGTGCGACCGCGAACTGCTGCTCCGCGATTTCTTCGGCACCTTCGCGCCTTCACGCCGCGCCTCCGACAGCCCGATCGCAATGGCCTGCTTCGGATTCGTGACCTTCTTGCCGCTGCGGCCGCTCTTCAGCTTCCCGCGCTTCATCTCGTGCATCTCTTCCTTTACCTTCTGGCCGGCTCGCGGACTGTACTTCCTGCCTCCTGACGACCGATGCGAGGACGAACTCTTTCTGGTTGCCATAGAACGTTCTCCCTTCATCGTATTGGGAAGCGTCGCGGCATCACGAGGTTGCGCGAGAGCCGCGCAGAGTTGCCCGCTCAGGTTGTCTCGAAAGATGCTCGCCGCGCCTAGCGCACCGCCGCCGCCGGCAGAATGTCCTCGACATCCACCCACTGCGTCGGATAATCGCCCGTGTAGCACGCGACGCAGTATGTGTTGCCCTCGCCGCCGTCGCACGCCTTCCGTAACCCATCGAGTGACAAATACGCCAGCGAATCGGCCTCGATGAACTGCCGAATCTGCTCGACGGTGTTGTTCGCTGCAATCAGCTCCGACTTGCGCGGCGTGTCCACGCCATAGAAGCACGGCGAAATGGTCGGCGGGCAGCTGATGCGCAGATGCACTTCTTTCGCTCCCGCCTGCCGCACCATGCGCACAATCTTGCGGCTCGTGGTGCCGCGAATAATCGAGTCGTCGATCAGGATGATCCGCCGCCCCTCCAGCAGATTGCGCACCGGATTCAGCTTCAGCTTCACCCCGAAGTCGCGCACACGCTGCTCCGGCTCGATGAACGTGCGCCCCACGTAGTGGTTCCGGATCAGCCCAAAGCGAAACGGCACGCCGCTCTCCGCCGCATACCCGATCGCCGCCGTCACGCCCGAGTCCGGCACCGGCACCACCAGATCCGCCGGCACGTGCGACTCCCGCGCCAGCTGCCGCCCCATCTCCTCACGGCTCTCCTGCACCCACCGCCCGAAGATCCTGCTGTCGGGCCGCGCAAAATACACGTGCTCGAAAATGCAGCTCGACTGCTGCGGAGGCGCATACTGCCGCGACGTGACACCGTCCGCGCTGACCATCACCAGTTCTCCCGGCAGCACGTCGCGCTCGTACTTCGCGCGCAGCAGATCGAACGCGCACGTCTCCGACGCGAACACAATCGTGTCCGGCCCCTCGGGATTGTGAATGCGTCCCATCGAGAGCGGCCGGAAGCCATGCGGATCGCGCGCGGCGAAGACGCGGTCCCGCGTCATCATCACGATCGAAAACGCGCCTTCGACCTGGCTCAGCGAATCCGCAATCGCATCTACCAGCGTGGTCGCGCGCGAGTGCGCGATCAGCTGCACGATAATCTCCGAGTCCGACGTGGTCTGGAAGTACGCGCCCTTGCGCTCGAGGTGCACGCGCAGGTTGCCGAGGTTCACCAGATTCCCGTTGTGCGCAATCGCGATCAGCCCCTTCGTCGACTCCACCCGAATCGGCTGCGCGTTCAGCAGCGCCGAGTCGCCGGTCGTCGAGTAGCGCGTGTGCCCGATGGCCATGTCGCCCTTCAGCCGCGCCAGCACATCGTCGGTGAAGATCTCCGACACCAGCCCCATGCCCTTGATGTTCGCGAGATGTGTCCCATTCGCCGTCGCAATCCCCGCCGACTCCTGTCCGCGATGCTGCAAGGCATAGAGCGCCAGATACGCCTGCCGCGAAGCATCCGGATGCCCATGAATGGCAACCACCCCGCACTCCTCGCGCAGCTTGTCATCGACTCTTGTGCCAGGGCACGACTTTAGTCCGGCCGAAATAGCGCCAGAAGCGAAGGGGGCTTCAGCCCCTGAGGGAAGGCCTTCGCAGAGCATGCGCCGCATCACGCGGTCACCTGTTCAGTCAGGTGAGATTCCAGCGAGCCCGACCACACTCCCTGCAGCTCTTCGACCCGGGCGGAAATCACCGGCACTCCATCGACGCTGATCGCAAGCGCTCCGTCACCCACCTTGCCGATCTCCAGCGCAAACAATCGACGCCGCTCCGCGATCGCCTTCAGTTCCGCGATCTTCTCCGGCGCGCAGCTCACAACAACCGCGCTCGCCGATTCGGTGAACAGCATCTCCGACGCCACCACCTGCGCGCGCTGCTTCCCGTCACTGATCCGGATCGCCGCTCCGATCCCACCGCTCATACAAGCCTTGGCCAGCGACACCGCAATACCGCCGCTGCCAATATCCCGCGCCGAAGCGAGCACGCGGCTGGCCGCCAGTTCCGCCAGCGCCTGGATCAGCCGCGACTCCGCCTCCAGACTCAGCTGCGGCGGCAATCCCCAGAAGCTCCCCACGCAATTCCTGGCAAACTCCGAACTTCCCAGCCGCCGCAGATCATCCCCGCGCGATTCCGCATCGGCCTCGCGAATCTCCCGGCCTCGTCCGGAGAGAAAGAAAATCGCGTCTCCCTCGCGCCGCCAATCGCTCGGCACCGCCTTTGTCACATCATCGAGAATCCCGACAACCCCCACCACCGGCGTCGGATAAATCCCCTCGCCCTTCGTCTCGTTGTAGAGCGAAACATTCCCGCCGGTAATCGGCGTTCCCAGCGCCGTGCACGCCTCCGCGATCCCATCGATCGCCGCCGCCAGCTGCGCCATGATCTCCGGCTTCTCGGGATTCCCGAAGTTCAAACAATTCGTCGCTGCCACCGGAGTCGCGCCCGTGCACGCGACCTTCCGCGCCGCCTCGGCCACCGCGTGCATCGCGCCCAGCTTCGGGTCCAGATAACACCAGCGTCCGTTCCCGGCCAGCGCCATCGCCAGCCCCCGCTCGTGCCCCGGCGTTCCGGTCCCCTTGATCCGCATCACGCCCGCTTCGCCGCCCGGACCCTGCACCGTGTTCGTCTGCACCATCGAGTCGTACTGCTCGTACACCCAGCGCTTCGAGCAGATGTTTGCCGACGCCAGCAGCTTCTTCAAATCCGCGGTGTAGTCCCGCGGCTTCTTCAGTTCCTCCAGCACATGCGCCGGCGGATCCAGCGGCACCTTAATCTGCTCCGGACGCGCCCACGTCCCCACCGGCCGGTGATACAGCGGACACTCATCGGTCAGCGAACGGTTCGGAATGTCGGCCAGCAGTTCGCCATGATGCCACACGCGCAGCCGCTGCTCCCGGATCACTTCTCCGACGATGACCCCCTCGAGCCCCCACTTGTCGAAGACCTGCAGCACTTCCTGCTCGCGGCCCTTTTCGGCCACCAGCAGCATGCGCTCCTGGCTCTCGCTCAGCATCATCTCGTACGCGGTCATGCCGGTCTCGCGCTGCGGCACGCGATCCAGATTCATCTCGATGCCCACGCCGCCGCGCGCGCCCATCTCGCAGCTGGAACTCGTCAGCCCCGCCGCGCCCATGTCCTGAATGCCGACCACTGCGCCGGTCTTCATCGCCTCCAGGCACGCCTCGAGCAGCAGCTTCTCCATAAACGGATCGCCGACCTGCACGTTGGGCCGCTTCTGCTCCGAGCCTTCCTTGAATTCCTCGCTCGCCATCGTCGCGCCGTGAATGCCGTCGCGTCCCGTGCGCGCGCCCACATAAATCACCGGATTCCCGACGCCGGTCGCCTTCGCGTAGAAAATCTCATCGCGCCGCACCAGCCCCAGCGCAAAGGCATTCACCAGCGGATTCCCCGAGTAGCACGCCTCGAAGCGCGTCTCGCCGCCCAGATTCGGCACGCCAAAGCAGTTGCCGTATCCCGCAATGCCGTGCACCACGCCTTCCATCACCGCATGATTTTTGTGGACCACATCCTGCGGCACGCCCGGCTCCGCGCTCAAAGGTCCAAACCGCAGCGAGTCCATCACCGCCAGCGGTCGCGCGCCCATCGTGAAAATGTCCCGCAGAATCCCGCCCACGCCCGTCGCCGCCCCCTGGTACGGCTCGATGTACGACGGGTGATTGTGCGACTCGATCTTGAACGCGCACGCCCAGCCGTCGCCCACGTCGATGATGCCGGCGTTCTCCCCCGGCCCCTGCACCACCAGCGTGCTGCGCGTGGGCAGCCGCCTCAGGTGCACCTTCGACGACTTGTAGGAGCAGTGCTCGCTCCACATCACGGAGTAAATGCCCAGCTCCGTCAGCGAGGGCGTCCGCCCCAGCGCCGCTTCGATGCGCTCATATTCGTCGGCTGTGATGCTGTGCTGCGCCAGAAGCTCCGGCGTAACGGTGGCTGGCGGGGGCGCCACTGCGGTGGGAGTTTTCATGGCCAATTCACCTTCATTGTCGCATGGGGCGGAACGTCCTACACCCTACCCCCT
>DATEPN010000239.1:0-3222 GCA_035273225.1 Acidobacteriaceae bacterium
GCTCTTCCTCACTGCCGCGCAAAAGGTTACGGGCGCTGATCTCGCGGCGTAATTGCGATGCGGTGAGGGTTGGGGTAGGCATGCGGTCAAATCAACGCGTCGCATGCGGGGTGAAGCCCGGCAGGGCGCGCAAACGCTGTATCCAGATTACGAGAAAGTCAAACAACGCGGCCCCGCAGCCCTCCCTCGCGCCAGATGGCTCCGAAATCCAACCAAAACAAATCAGCTTCTCTCCATCACAGCGAGACGAACTGCACCGTGGCCATCATTACCCTCGGCCTGACGCACCGGCTGATTTCCATGGCGCGAAGCCGTTATCCACGGCTTTCTGCATGGATTGACGGCGTTCCTCTTATCCTGCTCCGCGACGGCCAATGGCAACTGGAGCAAATGGAAGATTTACGAGTCGACCGCGATGATGTCATAGCCGTCCCTCCTGCCGGCCGGCCATCGCGTAACACTTTTGGGTGATCAATCTGCGGTCCGGTTTCTGGTGAAATAGTCAGGCGCTCGCTCGTTCTCGATTCACCCTCAGTGAGGTACCGCATCATGCCCGCGCCCAAACGCAGGACCGGTTTTGCATGGCGCTTCTGGCTCAGCGTCTTTCTTGGCTTCATCACGGCCGGCGTGGTGGAGGTCATCGCCCGCAATCCGCGCTATGACATGCTGATCGAGATGACGGGTGCCGCCCTCTGGCCTGCCAAGTACGTGGCCCATCTGGTTTACCCTCTCGGACCGCACAGCGGAGCCGGCGTGGGGAACTGGGGTTATGTCTACTACTCGGCTGATATTGTGTCCTTTATCCTGATGTGGCTAATCGTGATTACGGCCCTGTGGGGGACGCGCAGCAACATGGTTCGGCCCCAGTAAGTGAACCGGGCTTTGTAGCGGCAGCGATCAGGCTCGTTACCATCGGTCGATTTCTGCATGTGAGCCGCTCCGCCCCTCCCGGGAAAACCGTCCCGGGCGTAGTGCATAATGGCAGCAGGGGCCCCCTCCCGTGAACCTGCCCAACTCCATCACGATGGGCCGCATTTTCTGTGTCCCCGTGCTCATCTGGATGCTCTCGCCGCATTTTCCGCACGGCGGCTGGCACGGCGAACAGGAAGTGATTGCCTCCCTGTTCTTTATCCTGGTTTCCATTTCCGACGGGGTGGACGGATATCTGGCGCGGCACCGCGGCCAGATCACCACTATGGGCATGCTGCTCGACCCCATCGCTGACAAACTCCTCATTACGTCGGCTTACGTTGCCCTGGTCGAGTTCAATCCCCACGTCGTCAAGCCGTGGATCGTGGTCGTCGTCATCGGTCGGGAGTTCCTGGTCAGCGGTTTGCGTTCCATCGCGTCGACCGAAGGATTCACGATCGAGGCCAGCGATGTGGGCAAGCTCAAGACGGTCATTCAGATCGTCTCTGTTGCTCTGGCAACTCTGGACCGCGGCTGGCACGACTGGTACATCGGGTGGTTTGTCATTCCGGTGCACCTGTTCGCTGTGGTGGGGATCTACTACATGGCCGGGGTCTCCATCTTCTCAGCGATTGATTACTTTGTGGCCTTCTGGCGCAAGATTGAGCGGGCGACCGCCACACGGCGCGTCACCGATAATGCGTTTGTGCTGAGCCGCAGGAAGAAAAAAGCACCGCCGCCTGCACATAACGCGACGCAGTCTTAATATGGTCTGTTGGCCTCTCCCCAGTGGAGGCCCTCAACAACAGAAACGTCATCGGGTCGATCACGATTGGTGGTCGCGTGAGCCTTTGCGCCAGGGCCGCGCATCGCATCCATCCAGTTGCCAAAGGAGCCGCAATGGATCCCTCGAAGCTTCCCCCTGCTGAAAAATGTGAACCGGGCCCCTCCGCCCAGGAGAACAACGAAGAGAGCAAGCCGATGCTGGGCCGGTTCTCGCGGCGGTCGTTCCTCGCTCAGCTCGGAGCGGCGGGCGTGGCGGCCACTGCGGTTCCGCTCGCCCAGGCCGCCCAGAGCGAAGCTCCCGAGAAGGAGCGCGCAGGAAGAACCTCGGTTCCCGGCGCTGTTCCCGTCACGCTGACGGTGAACGGCAAGGATTACCACGTGCGGCTGGAGCCGCGCGTCACGCTGCTCGACGCCATCCGCGATCACCTGCAGCTTTTCGGCACCAAGAAGGGATGCGACCACGGCCAGTGCGGCGCCTGCACGGTGCATGTGAACGGCCGCCGGGTCAATTCCTGTCTCAGCTTCGCCATCATGCACCAGGGCGACAAGATCACCACCATCGAAGGGTTGGCGGAGAACGGGGAACTGAGCCCGGTGCAGCAGGCGTTTCTCGAGCACGACGGATTCCAGTGCGGCTACTGCACGCCCGGGCAGATCATGTCGGCCTCCGCGCTGCTGCACGAGCCTATCGGCCCGGAGGACGACGCGGTGCGCGCCGCGATGAGTGGCAACATCTGCCGCTGCGGCGCCTACAACAACATTGTCGCCGCCGTGCAGGAAGCGCGCGGCCGCAAGACGGCATAAGGAGCACACGCCATGGAAGCCTTTCGCTACAGCCAGGCAAAGACCGTGGAAGGCGCAGCGCGCGCCAACGGCACGTTCCTCGCCGGGGGCACCACGCTCGTCGACCTGATGAAGCTCAACGTGCTCCGGCCCACGGTCGTCGTGGACATCAACGGCCTGCCGCTGGACAAGATCGAGCCCGCTGCAAACGGCGGTCTGCGCATCGGCGCGCTGGTGCGCAACAGCGACCTCGCCTGGAATGCCACCGTGAGGGAGAAATATCCGGTGCTGTCGGAGGCGCTACTCTCCGGCGCCTCGCCGCAGTTGCGCAACATGGCGACCACCGGCGGCAATCTGCTGCAGAAGACGCGCTGCTACTACTACCGGGATACGAATTACGCCTGCAACAAGCGCAACCCGGGCTCGGGCTGTTCGGCGCTCAACGGCTTCAACCGCATCCACGCCGTGCTCGGCGGATCGAAAGCCTGCGTCGCCGTGCATCCGTCGGATATGGCGGTTGCGATGATGGCTCTGGAGGCGACGGTCCACACGCAGGGTCCGAAAGGGGAGCGGGCCATCGCGCTGAACGACTTCTATCTAGTGCCCGGCGAGACGCCGCAGCACGAAAATGTGCTGGCTGAGGGCGAGATCATCACCCATGTCACGCTGCCCGCGCTGCCGGCCGGGACGCGCTCGCATTATCTGAAGCTGCGCGACCGCGCCCAGTACGAATTTGCGCTGGCC
>DATEPN010000240.1:0-2380 GCA_035273225.1 Acidobacteriaceae bacterium
CTTGCCGAGGAGGCCCGCGCCGGCGAGCAGGACGACGGCGACTGCGAGTTCCGCGACGACGAGATTCGCTCCCAGTTTTTGCCAGAGCCGCCCTGCGGCTCCGCGCGCTCCTTCGGCGAGCCCTTCATGGAGATGCTTCAGCTGCATGCGCAGCGCGGGAATCGCGGAGAGCAGGATGGCCGCGAGCAGCGCCGTTGCGGCGGCAAAGAGCGCGGTGTGCGCATTGAGTCCGACGATGCTGAGGAACGGCATGGTGTCGGCCATGCTCTTCGGCACCATGCGGGTGAGCAGCGCCATGAGCCCGGCGGCGACGAGCACGCCGCCAACGCAGCCCGCGAGGGCAAGCAGCAGCCCCTCGGTTACGAACTGGCGGAACAAGCGGGCGGGCGTGGCTCCGAGCGCGCCGCGGACTGCAATCTCGCGCCGCCGCTTTTCCGCGCGGACCAGCAGCAGGCTTGCGACATTGACGCAGGCGATGAGCAGCAGGAGGCCCGCACCGGTGAGCAGGGTCAGCAGAATGGGGCGGATTTTGCCGATGATGAGCTCCGTCAGCGGCTCCATGCTCGCGCCCTGGCCCGTATTGGAGCCGGGGTACTCCAGGGCCAGGCGCGCGGCAACGTTCCGGAGATCAGCGAGGGCGGCCTGCGCGGTGACTCCGTCCTTCAGGCGTGCTACGCCATCGAGATTGTGGCAGCTGCGGCGGACCTCGCAGCCGTTCCGGTCGAGGAGCGGGACGTAGAACTGCGCCGACGCTCGCGGGGCGAAGGCGAAGCTGCGCGGCAGCACACCGATGATGGTGTAGGCGTCGCCGCTGAGGCTGACGCGCTGTCCGACGACGTCCCTGCGCGCAGCAAAGCGCGTCTTCCAGGTGCCGTAGGGGAGCATGACGATTTTCGGCTGGCCAGGCTGGTCCTCGCCGGGACGAAAGTCTCGTCCGAGGAGAGGCGGCACACCGAGGGTGTGGAAGAACCCGGCACTGACGCGGGCGGCGGGCACAGGCTCCGCGACGGAGCCCATCCGGAGCAGGAAGCCGGTGCCGGTGTAGACGTCCAGCGATGCCAGCGTATGGTTCATCCGCTGCCAGTCTTCGTAATCGGCGCGGGACATGTTGGTGCGCGGCAAGGCGGGCGCGCGCTCGTCCACCGCGATGAGACGGTTCGGCTGCGCGTACGGAAGCGGCCGGATGAGCGCGGCATCGACAAAGCCGAAGATGGCCGTACTTGCGCCTATGCCCAGGGTCAGCATCAGGACCGCGGTGACGGCGAAGCCGGGATTGCGCGCCATCTGCCGCGCTGCGAAGCGCAGATCCTGTGCGACCGTCTCGAGGCGAAAGCTGACTACTTCTTCGCTGCGCTCTTTCAGCCGAGTGGCGTTGCCAAAGTGGCGCATGGCGGCGTAGCGGGCTTCTTCGGCAGTCATGCCCTCGTCGCGGAACTGCTGTTCCATCTGCTCGCGATGGAAGGACATCTCTTCGTCGAGGGCGGCCTGGAATTGCTCGCGCGCGGCGAGCGCTGCGAGTTTCCTCAGCAATCTTCCGAATGCGCTCATCCCGCCTCCTTCGCCTGCTCCAGCACGCGGCCCATAGCCTATGGAGCGCAACCATAGGATATCTATGGATCGGGTGTCAAGGGCTGAAGCGGGGCAGGTGAAGAACGGAGGCGGAGCGGGCGCTCTGCCGATAGTGGCACAATGTCAGCTATCCCTGAGTGGCCTTCGACCGGGTGCCGGACCGTTCATGCCCAGCCGGAGATCAGCGCGGACAGCGTGCATCCCGATCTTCTCGCCTGCTGCGGCTTGATGCCGTTCTTCAGCAATCATGCTTTGTCAGCGAGGTGTCTCGATGCCGGATCGCCGTACATTTCTGAAACTTGCGGCTTCCGGTGCGTTGTCGGCCTGGCTTCCGGCGAGCATCGCTCGTGCGCTGGAAATCCCGGCTCATCATCGCACCCGCAGCCTGATGGATGTCGAGCACATTGTGGTGCTGATGCAGGAGAATCGCTCGTTTGACCATTATTTCGGGACGCTGCGCGGGGTGCGCGGGTTTGGCGACCCGCGCGCGGTGCGGCTGCCCAACGGCGATCCGGTGTGGTATCAGCCGGCAAGGTCGGGAGGGTACGTGCTGCCGTTTCGTCCTCAGGTCGCGGATGCCGGGCTCTCGTTCATCGAAGACACGGACCACACCTGGAACGTAACGCACGCCGCGCTGGACGGCGGGTGGCTCGACCAGTGGGTCGTGCAAAAGGGGACGACGACGATGGCGTATCTGAATCGGGAGGACATCCCCTTTCATTACGCGCTGGCGGATGCATTCACAATTTGCGACGACTATCACTGCTCGGTGTTTGGGCCAACGCATCCGAACCGATACCACATGTGGACG
>DATEPN010000241.1:0-4339 GCA_035273225.1 Acidobacteriaceae bacterium
CTTCCTTAGCCTGGTTTCGCTGCTGCTGATCGTGACGGCGGACGCGGCGCATGCGGCGTCGACTCTGCGGATCTGCGCCGATCCGGATAACCTGCCGTTCTCGAATCGCGCTGGGGGCGGGTTCGACAATCGCATCGCCGCGCTGGCCGCGCGGGAGATTGGCCGACGTCCTGAATTCGTGTGGGTGCGCAGCCGGCGTGGTTTTCTGCGCGAACAATTCAACCGTAATGCATGCGATCTGCTGACCGGAGTGCCGCAGGGGATGCGAGGTGTGGCGACAACACGCCCGTACTACCGCTCGGCTTATGTCTTCGTGACGCGAGCGCGTGAGCACGTGCGGATTGCCTCGTTCGACGATCCTCGTCTCAACGGCCGCCGTATCGGGCTGCAAATCCTCGAGGAGGATCTTTCGCCGCCTTCGCTGCCGCTGATCCGCAGTGGGCATGCGACGCAGCTGGTCGGGTTCCCGAGCTTTGGAAAGCAGGCGGGCGCGATCCTTCGCGCTGTGGCGGACGGGCAAGTGGGAGTCGCTGTTGTGTGGGGGCCTGTGGCGGGATACTACGCGAAAACGCAGCCGGTGCCGCTGGCGATCACGCCGGTGAGCCCTGCGGTGGATTCCTCCGGAGTTCCGTTTGTCTATTCCATTTCCATGGCGGTGCACACTGGGGACAGCGCGCTGCGGGATGCACTGAATCGGGCACTGCTGCGATTGCAGCCGGAGATCCAGCGCATCCTCACGAACTATCACGTGCCGCTTCTCGGCGGAACAGCGGGGGCGGCATGAGATACGGACTGGCTCTGTTGCTGAGCGCATCGCTTCTGCTGAACGCGGGCTGCAAGCGCGAGCATCGCGTCTTCGATCCGGGCGCTGCTCAGGCCAGCGTTGCGTATGCGGCTCCGCTGAATCCCGTGCATGCGGGCGGCCCGAGTGCTCCTGCGGCTCCCTATATACCTTCTGCGCGTGCGCTCTCGCAATATGAGCAAAGCGCGTATGCGGTGGGTGAAGGCAAGCGGCTCTACATGGCTTTCAACTGCGTTGGCTGCCACCAGCATGGAGGCGGCGGCATTGGGCCCGCGCTGATGGACGCGCAGTGGATCTACGGCAGCCATCCCGAGCAGATTTACGCCTCCATCGTGGAGGGCCGGCCGAACGGCATGCCCAGCTTCGCGGGGAAGATTCCGGAGTATCAGGTCTGGGAACTGGTCGCGTATGTGCGGTCGATGAGCGGGCAGCTTCCGGAAGACATCGCACCATCGCGCTCCGACGAGATGCCGGTGGTGAAAGCGGAACAGGCTCGCCCGAAAGAGCATCCGCAGGACCAGCAGAAGGACCGGAAGGCGCAACCATGATGTTCCTTGCAGCAGTCCCTGGATTCTCCGGCGATCAGACGTCGCTTAACCCGGTGGGGCCGGGCGCGTCGCACATCGAGCATACGTTTGCGCTCATCTTCTGGATTACAGCCGTCGTCTACTGCATTGTGATGGCGGTGCTCGTCATCAGCATCTGGCGCAGGCATCACTCGCTCGACACCATGCCCGATCCGCAGCCGACCAGCGCGGAGAGCGATCAGCGTGCGCAGCGCATGGTCGCCGGCGCGATCGGCGTCACCATCGTGCTGCTGTTCACGATGATGATCAGCAGCTTCGCAGCCAGCCGCGCGATTGCAACGATGAATTACGAGCAGGCGCTGACGATTCATGTCTTCGGGCATGAGTGGTGGTGGGAGGTGCAGTATCCCAGCGATCAGGCGTGGAAGACGGTGGTGACGGCGAACGAAATTCATGTGCCGGTCGGCGTGACCATTCGCATCCACGGAACTTCGCGGGATGTGATTCATAGCTTCTGGGCGCCGAATGTTCAGGGCAAGCGCGACCTGCTCCCGGGCTACGACACAGACCTGATGCTGAAGGTGGATCAGCCTGGCCGCTACCGAGGACAATGCGCGGAGTACTGCGGCGAGCAGCACGCGCACATGGCGTTCTACATCGTGGCGCAGTCCCCGGACGACTTCGATCACTGGCTGCAGGGGCAGCAGAAGAGCGCAACGCCTCCGGCGACGCCGCAGACTCTGCACGGCCAGCAGGTTTTTCTCACGCACGCCTGCGTCATGTGTCACACGATTCGCGGGACGACGGCGGGCTCGCGCGTGGGTCCGGATCTCACTCATCTGGCCAGCCGGACGACGATCGCCGCGGGTATGTTGCCGAACAATACCGCCAATCTCGCCGGCTGGATTCTCAACGCGCAGAACATCAAGCCGGGTTGCCGCATGCCGCCCAATGGGTTGTCCGGCTCGGATCTGCAGGACCTGGTTGCGTACCTGGAGACGCTGCAATGACCTCGAGCACCATCGTCACGCCTGTGGAACTGACCGAATCCGACCGCCGGCATGCAGCCAGGCTCGAAGAGGTGTGGAAGGAGCCCTCGGGATTTCTCGGCTGGTTCAAGGCCGTGCACCACACGACGATCGGCAAGCGCTACATGGTCACGGCGTTTGTCTTCTTTTCGCTGGCAGGGCTGCTGGCCGGCGTGATGCGCCTGCAGCTCGCCTTTCCCGAAGCGCACATCCTGTCGAACGACAAATACAACCAGTTCTTCACGGTTCACGGCAGCACGATGATGTTCCTCTTCGCCGTGCCGATGATGTTCGAGGCGCTGAGCGTCTATCTCGTTCCGCTGATGGTAGGCACGCGCAACATCGCCTTCCCGCGGTTGAATGCCTACAGCTATTACCTGTATCTGTTCGGCGGAATGATGCTGTGGATTGCGTTCTTCTGCAATACAGGAGCGGATCGGGGATGGTTCTCGTATGTGCCGTTGGCGGGACCGGATTATGGACCGGGCAAGCGTCCGGATTTCTGGGCGCAGATGATCACGTTCACGGAGGTGTCGGCGCTTGCGGTGGCGGTGGAGATCGTCGTTACCGTGTTCCGCTTGCGCGCACCGGGGATGTCACTGAATCGCATTCCCATCTTCGTCTGGGGACAGGTGGTGGTCGCCTTTATGGTGATCTTCGCTCTGCCCGGCGTGGTGCTCAGCAGCACGATGCTGTTGATCGATCGCACCTGCGGCACGCAGTTCTTTAATCCTGCGGCAGGCGGAGACGTGCTGCTCTATCAGCATCTGTTCTGGTGGTTCGGACACCCTGAGGTCTACATCATCTTTATTCCCGGAACGGCTATCGTTTCGACGATCGTGACCACCTTCAGCCGCAGACACATGTTTGGATACCTGATGGTGGTGCTCGCGCTGGTGGCGACCGGCTTTATGGCGTTTGGATTGTGGGTGCACCACATGTTCGCCACGGGCATTCCGCAGATCGCGGAGAGCTACTTCACGGCAGCGAGCATGACGATTGCCATCCCGACCGGAGCGCAGGTCTTCTGCTGGCTGGTGACTCTGGCCACCGGCAAGGTGGTATTGAAACCGCCGCTCTGGTGGGTGATCGGGTTTTTCTTCGTCTTCATCATGGGCGGAATGACAGGAATTTTCCTGGCGTCCGTGCCGGTGGATCTGCAGGTGCACGACACGTACTTCGTCGTGGCGCATTTCCACTACGTGCTGATCGGCGGGGCGGTGTTCCCGCTGTTTGGCGCGCTGAGTTACTGGTTTCCAAAGATCACCGGCAGGATGCTCAACGCGACTCTGGACCAGGTGAGCTTCTGGCTGTTCTTCATCGGCTTCAACACAACGTTTTTCCCGATGCACCTGGTCGGCCTGCGCGGCATGCCGCGCCGCGTCTACACGTATCAGCCAGGGATGGGCTGGACCGTGCTCAATCAGGTGGAGTCCTTCGGGTACGTGCTGCTCTTTCTGTCTGTCTGCATCATGCTGTGGAACGTTTACCGTTCAGCGCGTCGTGGAACGATTGCGGGCTCGAATCCGTGGAGCGCCGGAACGCTGGAATGGGCGACCACGTCGCCGCCGCCGTCGTATGACTTCCTGTATCTCCCGACCGTCAACGGGCGCGAGGCGTTGTGGGATGCGGCGCCGAATCAGCCGATTGTCGTGGGTCTGCATGACGACGTCCGCTCGTTCCTGACGACGCGCATTCTCGATGCCGAGCCGGACGGGCACGAAGAATTTCCGTCGCCCACGATGTGGCCGTTCTGGGCGGCGGTGGCGACCGGCGCCGCGTTTGTCGGCAGCATCTTTACGCCCTGGGGCATCACCCTCGGCGCGATCCCTGTAGCGATCATGATGATTGGCTGGTTCTGGCCGGAGCGGCAACCGGCGGAGCGGCGCCGCGCGAGGGAGATATGGCAGAGCGAGTAGCAGAGCGGCCGGTCCTCGACGTCTCCGGCCTGCCCACGGTGCAGTTTGGAATCCGCAGCATCA
>DATEPN010000242.1:0-7879 GCA_035273225.1 Acidobacteriaceae bacterium
TTCTGCAGGTTTACGTGCTCCTGCGGCTGCTTCGGCTCGGGCTCACGAAACGCCGCGCGATCGGGGTGGCGGCGCTGATGTTTGCCGTCGCGCATATTCCGAACCCGGTGCTGACGATGGCGGTGATCGTGTGGGGCGCGGCGGCCTGCTGGCTGTACCTGCGGTACCGGAATTTGTACTGCATCGCGCTGGCGCACGGGATGCTCGGCATGTGCCTGGCGATTACGGTGCCGAACGGGATCAATCACCACATGCGGGTCGGGCTCGGGTATTTGTTATACCCGACGCATCGGGCCGGGCTGGAACTGACGTCGCGGTGATTCTCAGGCCTTCGCCATCCCCCGGCGTACGGCGAAGAAGAAGGGCAGGCTGGCCAGACCCGTTGCAACGCAGAACGCGACGGCTCCGCGGATCGAGACGTCGTAGAGCAGGCCGATGGCGACGCTGCCGAGGAACCAGAAGACGCCAAAGGCGGCGGTGAAGATGCCGTACGCGGAGGGGCGGCGCTCCGGCGGAACCATCGCCGCCACGGCGGCCGGGATGATGGAATCGTGGACGCCCATGCCGAGGCCCCACAGCGCGGCGCCGAGCAGGGCGATCCAGAATCCGCCCAGGAACACCAGCGGGGCGGAGATGATGCAAAACAGTGTCAGCGGGATGAGCACGGTGACGCCATAGCGGTCGAAGAGCTTGCCGAAGAGCATCGATCCTGCGCCGCCCGTCGCCATGGCGACGGAATAGAAGACCGGGATGAGGACGATGGAGGCGATGCCGTGCTTCTGCAGGTGGTAGGCGATGAGCTGGTAATCGGCGAAGCCGGCTGCGACGAGCGATGCGCCGATGAGATAGATCCAGAAGGTGCGGCCCAGGCCGGAGCCGGACGCTGCGGGCGTGTGCAGTTCCGTGTCCAGATCCTCCGGGCGCGGGTACATGAACTTGGTCACCAGGATCAGGACGGCGGTGATAATCGCCGGGATCAGCAGCGCGGCAAAGGCAACGCGGTACTGTCCGCGGTGGGCCAGGAACAAGGCGATCAGCAGAGGACCGATGAGCGCTCCGGTCTGGTCGAGTCCTTCTTTCAGGCCAAATGCCCAACCGATGCCAATCTCTTTTCCGGCGTGCGAGAGCATGACGTCGCGCGGTGGATTGCGAATCGCCTTGCCCATGCGCTCGAGCACGATGAGCGCGGCGGCGACTTGCCAGTTCCCGGCGAACGCGAGGGCCGGAACGGCGGCCATCTGCACGAAATAGCCGAGCAGGGTGAATGACCAGAATTGCCCGGTCTTTTCGCTCACCTTGCCGGAGACGTAACGAAATGCATAGCCGAGCAACTCGCCTAGTCCGGCGACGATGCCGACCACCGCAGCGCTGGCGCCGAGGGTGGCGAGAAACGGGCCCGTGATGCTGCGCGACCCTTCGTAGGTGAAGTCGGCGAAGAGGCTGACGACGCCGATCATCAGCACAAAGCGCAGAGCGGCGCGTGTCTTCTGCCTGTGCGAAATTTCAGCGCTGGCCATGAACCGGGAATCTGCTCCTCTCAGGAGAGATGGTACAGATCGTCCGCCGGTTCCTGCGCCAAGAGTGTGAATTCAGGAAAGCGGTTGGTGGTGTATGCCGTCAAAAGCGGCGAGTGCAGCTCAGTCGAGGTGAGGAAATGGCGCCTTCAGGCGGCGCGTTCGGCTTCGGCATGCACGTCGATTTCGGGAGGCAGAAAGGTCAGCATCCAGGAGCCGCCCCATTTGCGGGTGAAGACCATGCGGCTGCCGACGACGATCATGTAGATGCCGTCGGGCAGGTTGGCCGGTTCATCGATGACAACGGCCCGAGTGAATACCCTGCCGGTGGACGAGGTTTCCTGCCACGTATCGAGCATGCAGTCTGCTTTGCAGCCCATTCCTCGCAGCAGCGCTCTTACACGAATCACTTCCCGCTCCATCCGGAGTTCACCTCAATCGTTTGATTTCCCAGGCAGATCCAGGGGAGGCGCGTTCGCATCCGGTTCGAGTCTCGGGCGGGTGGGGGAAATCCCGTGCGCTGCTTTCACTCTGATTCTACTTGCCGATCCGGAAGTTGTGTCAACATCGGGCAGATCGATGGAACTGTTTTCGTCCTGCAAACGCGCGCCGCAACTCTGTTCGCCCGCAGCTTTCTCATCCATTCAATTCGGAAAGGAGATCAGCAGTGAGCAGCGATACGCGCAACGATGAGCGAGACCGCGGCGCATCGAGCCGCGGCTCTTCCGGGCATCCCTGTGATCAGACGCTGACCGTGGAGATTCCCGCCGACGTGCGCCTCGCTGCCGATCTGCACATTCCGTGCAAGGTGCAGGGCGTGGTGCTCTTCGCGCATGGCAGCGGAAGCAGCCGCCACAGTCCGCGTAACCAGTTTGTTGCTCGCGAACTGCAGAAGGCCGGACTGGCGACGTTGCTGCTCGACCTGCTTACTGAGGACGAGGAAGCGCGCGACGCGAGGACAGGTCATCTGCGCTTCGACATCGATCTGCTGGCGCGGCGTCTGCTCTATGCCGTTCGCTGGGTCACGCAGCATCGCGAACTGCATCAGGTGAAGCTGGGCTGCTTTGGCGCGAGCACCGGCGCTGCGGCCGCGCTGATCGCTGCGTCCAAAGCGCCGCAGGTTGCTGCGGTGGTGTCGCGCGGGGGACGGCCCGATCTGGCCGGCGACGCACTCGCAAAAGTGCAGGCACCCGTGCTGCTGATGGTCGGAGGCAACGACCGCGAAGTACTCGACCTGAATCGGAAGGCCATGGCCAAATTGCGCGGAGAGACCCATCTGGAGGTCGTGTCCGGAGCGACGCATTTGTTTGAAGAACCGGGAGCGATTGAGCAAGTGGCGGATTTGGCGCAGGCGTGGTTTGTGCGATGGTTGATTCCTGGGCCGCCGGCGCAGGCAGCGTGAGCGTCGCGCACTTTGTCCGGTTCCGGACAACGCAAAAGCTTTCAAGCGAGGCGATGGCCTGACCACTTCGTCACGGGCGAAAAATGCCGCCAGTACAGGTCAAAAAATAAATCCGTTCGGGTAGCGCACGGAGCAGGGGATTCGGTAGTCTAATCCGCACCGCAGCAGTCCCCCGCCCGGCGCATCGGTCCCCAGTTGTCCCCGCGTCCGGTCTGGACCTGCGGAAATCCAGGAGGAATGACTCGATGAAGCACTCGATGAAGACCGCGATGGTTGCTGCGGCCGTTTCCGGTTTGCTCAGTGGGGCCACGGCGATGCATGCTGCGACTCCCCGCGTTTCCGGCACCGCGCCCATCCTCAAGGCGGGCAAGGCGTCGTTCAATGGCCTTCCTCAGGCGCACAAGACCAAGCACTCGTGTAAAGGGAAAAACGACTGCAAGGGTCAGGGCGGCTGCAAGAGCAGCGACAACGGCTGCAAGGGCAAGAACAGCTGCAAGGGCAAGGGTGGCTGCGCAACCGACGGCTCCAAGATGCCCGACTAGGTCGAGAAATGCGAGCGTGAGAAAGGGGCTGCCCGTGCGGTGGCCCCTTTCACTCGCAATCGAAACACCGGACTCCCTGACATGCCAGGAACGGCAGCCACCGCAATCCCCGAGGAGGTCGAGGTCGTTGCTTCCGCACGAAGCGACGATTTGCTGACGTTGTCTGCTATTGCGGTTTTCGCGTTCATCATCACAGATGTGCTTTGCGAGAGTGGGCGCGCCGCCGTCGCGCTGCTCACCATATCTCCGGCCGGACGCCTGAGCTCCATCGGCTGGTCAAGCGCATACGACAACGTATGGGTTGATGCGAGTGGGGCAGCCATTGGCCTGATCGCTGCACTCGTCTTCTGCATTCTTTTCCGCAGCTTCAAAACATCTGGCTGGAGCACGCGCCTATTCCTGCTGCTGTGCTGCGCGTTCGCCGCGCTCTCCGGAGCAGGCTATTTTGTTGTCGCCGGGTTCACCGATTTTGGCGACTGGTACACGCGATTGCAGGGTCTGCATCGCTGGACGGCCTTATCGGTCTCGCTCGTGATTGGCGGCGCGATGGTTTACGGCCTTGCGCTCTTTGCTCTCTCGCGCGGCTTCGGGCAGCTGTTCACGGAGCGGCAACGGGTGCGGCGGATTCTGCTCATATCGTGGCGGGCGGCCATCCTGGTGTATCTCTGCTCGGCGGTGCTGAATCCCGGAGGCCGGGGGGAAATCGCATTATCCAGTCTGCCGATCGTTACGATCAGCGATTTTGGCCTGTTCTTCGTCTCTTTGTTTTTGCCGCGGCGCGCGTCGGCAGCAGGTGAGGTCGCAAAACTCGATCGCAGCTTCGCGTGGATCGGCACTTCCGCCGTCTGCGCGCTGCTGTTTATCTTTGTACTGGGCCGCGGTCTGATGCTCAGCCGCTAACTGCCGAGGTGCTCGATGTCTGCCAACCGCTTCAACGGATTCACCGACTATGGCGTGGGGATTGGCTTGCGCATCCCGCATTATCAGCACATCCTGTCGCGCCGCCCGGTGGTGGACTGGTTCGAGATCATCTCCGAAAACTACATGATCGACGGCGGCCGGCCGATGGAGATCCTCGATCAGATCCTCGAACAGTACAAGGTCGTGCAGCATGGCGTGTCGATGTATTTCGGGTCCGCCGATCCGCTGAGCCGCGAGCACCTGAAGCGGCTGAAGGCGCTGGTGCGCCGCACGAAGACGCCATGGCTCAGCGATCATCTCTGTTGGGGATCTGTCGACGGACGCTACACGCACGACCTGCTCCCGATGCCATACACGTGGGAGGCCGTCGAAGTGACGGCGCAGAAGATTCGTCAGGTGCAGGACTTCGTCGAGGTGCCGGTTGTGGTCGAAAACGTCTCGAGCTACGCGGAGTTCCACGTCTCCGAGATGACGGAGTGGGAGTTCCTCACCGAAGTGGTGGAGCGCGCGGATTGCGGCATTTTGCTCGACGTGAATAACATTTATGTTTCGTCGAAGAACCACAACTTCGACCCCTTCACGTATGTGAACTTCGTGCCCGCGCATCGCGTGGCGCAGATTCACATTGCCGGTCACAGCAAGTTCGAGAAGTACATCCTGGATACGCACGACCATCCGGTGCTCCCGGCGGTGTGGCGGCTGTACGGGCGCGCGGTGGAGCGCTGCGGACCGACGGCGACGCTGCTGGAATGGGACGACAATATTCCCAGCTTTGACGAAGTGCACGCCGAAGCGCTGAAGGCGACGAAGTTCCTGAAGGCCGCTGCCGACGCGGCTGCGGAGAATGCGAGCCTCGCCGCGATGGAAGCCGCGGCGCAAAGCCTGGAGCCTGCGGGAGTCCGGCCATGACCCAGCCAGCCGCGCAGCCCACGAATCTGAAGGAAATCCAGCGGCGGATGGCAGCCGCGGTGATGCACCCGCTCACGCGGTCGGAGACGATGCCGCGCCGCCGCCGCGACGGCGCATCGAACGCGAGCGAAGCCGAGGCGATCATCCGCCCCAATGACCGGCTCACCTCGTTTGAGCGGCTGGAGATTTATAACCGCCAGTACTGGTTCCGGCTCTACACGAGTTTCGAGGAGGATTTTCCCGGGCTGGAGGCGATTCTGGGACGCGCGAAGTTCGACCGGCTGATGCGCGAATACCTCACCGAGTGTCCGTCGGAGTCATTTACGCTGCGCAATCTCGGGTCGCGGCTCGAGGCGTGGCTGCGGAGTCATCCGCAGTTCGTCGCGCCGCATGAGACGCTGGCGCTCGACATGGTGCGACTGGAGTGGGCGCACATCGAGGCGTTCGACTCCGAAGAGCGGCCTCCGCTCAGCGCCGACGCCTTTGCCAATGTGGGCGAGGGGAGCTTTCTGCAACTGCAGCCTCACGTCCGGCTGCTGGCGCTGTCGTATCCGGTGGATGATCTGCTGCTCGAGGTGCGCAGCGAAAATGGAAGCAGCGCGTCTTCGACGAACAACGCCAGCACTGCGCGCAAACGGCGGCATGTGCGTCAGGTGGCTGCGCTGGCGCCGCGGCCTGTGCACCTGGCGGTGCACCGGCTCGAGAACTCGGTGTGGTACAAGCCGCTCGGGCCGGAGGAATTCCGGCTGCTGCAGGCCATCGAGGCCGGACAGCCCCTGGGCGCGGCCATCGATGCGGCGTTCCAGTCCAGTGACATTCCTGAGGACCAGCGCACCGCTTTTCTGCGGGACGCCTTTGCTTCCTGGGCTATGCTGGGGTGGTTTACGCACTGACTCCCCGGCAAGGAAGAAGGAACTCATGAGCACGCCCGCGACGAAGAGCCCCTGTGATGAAAAGGTAAGCCTCCCCTCTTCGTTGTACCGGCGCTTCCAGCGAGGCTGCGCTGCGCTGCAACCGGGCTTTCTGCTGCTGGTGCGGCTCTACTGGGGATGGCAGTTCGCACAGTCGGGCTGGGGGCGGCTGCATCATCTGGATAATGCCACGTCGTTCTTCGCCAGCCTCGGCCTGCCTGCGCCGCACTTCACGGTCATCTGCATCTCGCTGCTGGAGTTCATCGGCGGAATCCTGCTGATCCTCGGGCTTGGGTCGCGCGTGACTGGACTGTTGCTTGCCGGCGACATGATCGGCGCATATGCGCTGGCGGATCGCGAGGCGCTCACGTCGATCCTGACCAATCCCGGCAAGTTTTACGGCGCCGATCCGTACACCTTCCTCTTCGCGTCGCTGCTGATCATGATCTTCGGTCCGGGCAAGTACTCGGTCGACTATTGGATTTGGAAGCGGAGACAAGCCTAAAATCTGCTGGGCGAAACCCAAATTGCGTGTCGCGCCGTCTAACGACTGAATCGTTCAGCAGCACCGAAATCTATGACACCATCCCGCCTCCTGCGTTTTTCGCTTCCGCTGGCCATTGCGGCCGCGTCTATGACGGTCGCCGCCCAGGCCAATCCGCCGGCAAAGCCACAACCGAATCAGCCCGCCGCGCCGCAAGCCGCGCCCACCGTGGGTTCCGCTGTCGGCGCGATCACGCTGCCGGTGACGGTCGTGGATGACAAGGGCAGCCCGGTGAAGAATGTCAAGGCCGACGATCTGAAACTGACCGACAACGGCGCGGAGCAGAAGATTCAGTCCTTTGGCCCGGCAGCACCGACGCCGATGAACTTCGCCATCGTGGCGCAGACCACGCCGGGACTGAAAACAGAACTGGGCGATATGCGCCTGGCCAGCGTGCGCTTTGTCGACCACACGCTGCCTGCGGGGCAGGACAACTTTTTGGTGATCCAGTACGCGACGGAGGTGGATTTGCTGCTCGATCCGACGCGCGCGCAGGACAAACTGCACGATGCGATGAATCAGCTGGGATCGCCGCAGTTCGGCGGCGCGGCGGACGAAAGCGATTACCACTGGGGCGGCACTCTATACGACGCCATCTATCTGGCGTCGCAGGAGGAGCTGAAGAAGCAGTCCGGGCAACACGTGCTGGTGCTCATCAGCGACGGTGTTGATCGCGGCAGCAAGGAAAGCATGAGCGATGCGGTGCAGGCCGCGCAGGAGGCGCGCACGGCTATCTTCGCGATCTATTACCCCACGGAGGAGCGCCGCGAAGCGCCGCAGCGGCAGAATGCCGGGAACCAGCGCCGCGGCGGAATTAATTTTCCGGGCGGTGGCAGCGAGTATCCGGGCACGGGTGGCGGCGGTGGCAGCGACCGCCGCGGCGAACAACCGCGCCAGGCGCATGAAGACGGCAAGACGAACCTCGAGCACATCTGCTCGGCAACGGGCGGCTACATGATCGAGGGCCGGCACGACAAGGCCGACGAGGCCTTCAACAAGCTGGCGAACCTGCTGAAAAACCAGTACACGCTGACCTTTGTGCCGACGTCGGACGCCGCTGCTTCGGCCTTCCATCGCATGACGCTGACGACGCAGAAGAAGGGCGTCTATCCGCTAATGCAGCAGGGCTTCAGCCC
>DATEPN010000243.1:0-29326 GCA_035273225.1 Acidobacteriaceae bacterium
GGTATCGTTCAGGGGCTGAGCGCTGCGACTTTCAGATATTCGATAATGGGCGGCCGCAGGCGATCGCCTCCTTCGAGGAGCACAAGGAGCAACGGACGCCGCCAGTTCGAGCAGGTCAGCACGAATCGCTTCAGCAACGACTTCAACGTGCATCCCCCGCCGGTGGTCAACATCTTGCTGATCGATACGACCACCATCAGCCTGGTCGATCAGATGTACCTGTACGAGGAGCTGGCGAAATTCGTGCGCGACCTGCCGCCGGGAGAGCCGGTCGCCGTCTTCAGCCGGCCAGGTGGAATGACGCTGCCGCTGCAGAGCTTCACAGCGAACAAACAGCTGCTGATGACGGCGATCCATGAGGCGGTTCCCCACATTCGTATGCGGGATTACTGGCGTCGGGTAGGTTACGACACGCTTTCGCAGATCGCGTCATATGTGAGCCAGATGCCCGGCCGGAAGAACATCCTCTGGTTTTCAGGAGCCTCGAATGCATTTCACCGCCCGGTGCCGGAGCCGACGCTGCCGCGGCGGCCGCTGTATGATCTGCTGGAGAAGCAGCGCATCGCACTGTATCCGATCGATGCCCGTGGTCTGACTGCGGATTTCGGGATGTGGATGATGGCGCAGCAACAGCTGATGGCGCAGGACGCCGAGGCCGGCTGCCCGTGATCCGCAGTTACTCTGCAGCTCCCAACTGGGGAGACGTGTCACCCCTCCAGCCGCTGCGAAGCAGCTTCGTCTTCGCTCGTGGTTAGCGTAGAGCCTCAGAGGCGGGTCCCCAGACGCAGCAAGGCCGCCCCGTTCCTGAGTTGGCGCGAGAGCGTTTCAGTGTGTATGGGATGCTATTCAACTTGGCAGTATTCATGAACCACGAACTCGCCAAGGCTAACAATTACCCTGACACCATTCCGATAATCATGGACACCGGGAATCCACAAAAGGGTCACGTCATCGAAGCTCACGAGTTCATGCTGACGGAATGGCAGAGAACAATTGGCGACCTACATTTGGGCAGTCTGACGTTCGATGACGACACCCGCCTCAACATCCTGCAGGCGGCGGACGTTATTGCATGGGAGACAAGGCGCAGAGCCTGTGGGCTGAGATTACTGCCGGGCTTAGAACCCGTAGAGCAGCTCCTCACCTCTGAGCAGGAACGGCACGCGGAAATGTCATGGAAGCCAGAATTGCTGCGAGGCTTCGGTAGTAAACTTGCGCAGCTCATTGCCAACGGGAAACCGATGCAGAGTACTGACTAAGAAATCAGAAAGCCTGAGCTGGGCCGCGTCATGTCCGAGTAGCTGACTACACGCCCGACTCGCGATGGCTCAATAGCTTTCGAGCGGATAAGGGCAAAGCGCTATCATTGGGCGGAGCAGGCCAAGCATGGGGGAAACGGCATACTTCGTCATCCAGATAGCGTGGGAGATAACGTCGTTGGCTCTAGTCTTTGGTGCCTGGTGGAGATGGCGCACGACGCAACACCCTCCTGATCGTCCATTCGTCGTCGGCGCATCACTCGCGAGCCTATCCTGCTTCGAGATGGTTCCCTTCTGGGTGGGACCGTTCGGGGCAGCACGGTTCGGACAACTGCTGGTCTACGTGGTGAGTTATGGTGCTCTCGTGGCTGTTGTCTGCACTGTTGCCGCGCTCGTAATCCTTCCCTTCGCGAGTTTGAAGGCGAAGTGGCTGGCATTCGCCAGCAGTTTGATGACGCTGTGTTTTGTGGCGATGTTCTTGTATTCCTTGTCCGCCCAATGGCCGTATTACCGGCAATACGGACAGAACCCCAGGGCCGGGGATGCCGGACGGAGCCCCGGGACCGAAATCTCCGAGTTGCCGACAATTCGGACATATTGGCGGGAATCTAGTCTTGTCGAAGTGGAGACCGTCGGCTCTGCTAGTCCGATCAGCATGAGAGCCAGGGGCAAAGAAATCGTTTTTTTCCGAACGTATCACCGACTATACGGACAGAACACGGGGTCGGAGAGTCGCTGGACGGTTCGCCGGCCAATTTTCGACTTGCCGCTCTCAGCATCTTCAAGCTGTTTTACAAATATTCCAGCGTGAAAACTGTGACAGGTGCAAGACGCACCTGAAACCGGGTGCCGGATTCTGCTTGCCGATCCGCCCGCAGTCCGCGGAAGTTTGAAGGCGTAAAATGCTCGCGTCAATTCGGGAGCCCCATGCGCAACAAAGGTAAAGGGTTCGGATTGTATTGGCTAGATGAAACAGACTGGCTAGTGGACATTGTGGCTATGACCAGAAGCGATGCAGAGGGCAATGCCGAGAGCCTAGACTACATCGGCAGGCTGTCCGCTTTTGCGGCCGCTACCGATACGCGTTTGCTCGCACAAATCGGCGCTCCGGAAGGCCCGACATACGAACTGTGGTTTTCGTTCAGCAGCGACGGTCAGAAGCAAAAGTTCCTGAAAATGGTTCGCGACGACGGGTATGCGGATCCGGCCGACGAGGACTGCTTCTTTGCTCCTGCAAACCTCGAGGACCTGCCGAGGCTTCGCCCAATTATTCAAGTTTTCCCGAAAGAGCAAAGCGATCGCATCATAGAAATCGCTACAGTGACATCGGCGTCGATGGCTCTCGCGAAACACTTCGTGAACTGAAACTTTCGGGCTGCTCTCCCGCAGCAAAAAGGGCGGCCAGCTTCCGCCTCCCTTTCACGCCATTCCTTCACCTGCTGAAAGCTGAATCCATGCCTCCGCAAACGTTCTGGTGTGAAAGGAGCAACACGAGCTTTCGACGCCATTGGATACCTCCTATGGCATCTCTCAATCCGCTTTGCTTCGCCAATCTTAATTGCGGATGTGTAGTCGGCAATACGGACATAAACCCCGCCTAATTCGAATACCAACCGATTGTGGTAGGGGCGGGAAATTCCTGTGAGGTCACGGCCTGGTCGAACCCGGCGCTCTCCAAACCCGTAACTCGGACAAGCCCGCGAGGCTGTGTAATTAGGCAGGACGAGAGCGCAGCGCATTCCATCGAGGTCCTGAGCAACCGCTCGACTTTAGACCGGATACATTCGCGCAGACCAAACCGCTCATCTTCACTTTTCGCTTGCAACAGGGCGGCGGACCATACAGTCCGAGTTGCCGGTCGCTCGGCCACAATCGATGGCTTGGACGAGATCGCCATTCTTTTGCTTGCCTACTCGGTACGCAGGGAGTCAATCGGATTCACTCTGGCCGCACGCAGCGAAGGAATAAGGCTGGCGACCAGGGTCACAGCAGCCAGCAATGCCGCAGCACCGGCAAGTGTCGCGGGATCGCGGGGCTTCAATCCGAAAAGGAGCGCGCCGGCCGCACTTGCGGCCGCGAGCGACAAGAGAGAGCCGAGTACCAGGCCAATGGCCAGGAGTGTTGCCCCGCTGCCGAGAATCATGACGATGATGTTGGTTCTTTTCGCGCCCAGAGCCATGCGAATACCGATCTCAGCGGTGCGTTCGGTGACTGTGTAGGAGATCACACCGTAGACGCCGGTCATCGCAAGGACCACAGCGAGTATGCCGAAGAATCCTGAGAGCGTAGCCAGAAGCCGCTCCGCCTGCAGTGAATCCTCAATGAGATTCTGCAGCCCGTCGAACTTAAAGGTGATCCCTGAACTCACGTCCTGTAAGGTACGGCGGATTGCCTGTTCCTCGGTTTCCAGCGGCAACCTTGATCGGACGAGCACCTTCATGCCGGTTTCCGTATCGTTGTCCTGCGCGATGGCCAGATAGGCAATTGGTTCAGCTGGGCGGCGGATACTGTGGTATTTCGTATCTTTGACCAGTCCGACGATCTCGTTGAGCTGCGCCGGGCTCGATGGAGTCGCCTCACGCCAGAACCGCGCTCCAATCGGATTCGCGCTTAGCCCCAGCTTCCTGGCGAATGCCTCGTTGACCAGGGCCACACGCGGGGAATGGCTGGTGTCGTTCTCATTGAAGTCGCGCCCGGCGACAATCGGAATGCGCAGCGTTTTGAAGTAATCCGGGCTGACGCTGCTAAAGTTGGAGCCCTGCCGTTGAGTGGAGTTATGCCCATCGATCCACACGGCGTTGCCCCAGCCTTCGCCGCCCAGTGGCACGATGCTCGTGTTGGCTGCCTCGTCCACCCCCGGTGTGGAACGGATGCGATCGAGCAACTGATGCTGGTATGCGGCGCGCCCATCGGGGGGTATATGCAAGCGCGTGAAATCCAGCCACGCAATCAGTACGCCTTTGGCCTGGAACCCCGGATCATCGGTCAGCAGGTTGCGCAGGCTCTGCGTGAACAGCAGCGCGCTAAACAGCAGCACGAGAGAGAGAGCCACCTGCGATATCACCAGCGCACCGCGAAACCCGAGCCGCCCCCGGCTTGCCGTCAGTGCGCGGCCGCCTGCTTTCATCGCTTCACCCGGAGGCGTACGGGAAGCCCGTAATGCCGCCGCCAGCCCGAAGAGCAGAGAGGTGAGCAGCGATGTCCCCAGCAGAAAGCCGAAGAGGCGCCAGTCCAGCTTGAAATCGAGAGCGATATTCCGATAGGCCAGGAGCCCGCGACTCAGTGCCTGAGCGAGCGCCGCGCCGGCCAAAGCTCCAGCAAGCGAGAGTAGAAAACTCTCGCCCAGCACCAGCCGGATCAGCCGCCACCTCCCCGCGCCGATCGCCAGTCGCACTGCCATGTCTCGCTCGCGCGCGGTGGTCCGGGCCAGCATCAGGCTGGCGAGGTTGGCACACGTGATCAGCAGCACCAGGCCTGCAATCCCGAGTAGAAACCGCAGTGGATCGGAATAGGTCTCGCGCAGTATGGACACGCCTGCCGCCGACGGCTCGGCGGTGAGCTTCATCGCGAGATAGTCCTTGATGCTCTCCGGGGGATAATCTGTCCGCAGCGTGGATCCGAAAATGATCGGCGAGATGGCTCGAAGATGTGCTGCCACTTGCTGGACTGACCATCCTGGCTCAAGCCGGCCAATGATTGAAAGCCACCACTGCGTGCTGGAGTTCAGCCGGTTTCTCGTCTCAAGACTGGGTTGCGCACAGATGGGAACCGCGACCTCAAAGTTTTCTCCAACGGCAACTCCGAAGAAATCCGCCGGCGTGACGCCGATGATCTCTATGGATTTATCGTTGAGCTTCAACTTTTGGCCCAGCGCCGGACGGCCACCGAACTCCCGCTGCCAGAAGCCATAGCTGATGACTGCACTCGGCAATCCGCAACCCGGCTGGTCGTCCGACGCTGTGAAGAGTCGGCCGGCAACCGGCCTGACCCCCAGGAGACTGAAGAACTCGCCGCTTACGTAGAGACCATTCACAAAACGGGCATCGCCGCCTGAGTCCCGGGAGAAGCCTGTATCCCGCCACGCAGCGATTCCGGACAAACCCTGGTGATCCTCGCGCAGCTTCTCCCAGATCAGATTGGTCACAGCTGGATAGGCGCTGGAAAAGCTCCCGCGAGCCTTATCCCTGTTGATGATGCGCACCTGCACCAGTTCCCGCGGATTGCTGACCGGCAGAGACTGCAGCAATACGGCGTCGATCAGCTCGAATATCGCCGTGTTGGCTCCGATACCCAGCGCAAGTGTGGCGACTACAACGAGAGCAAAGCCCGGACTCTTCACGAAGACGCGCGCGGCGCCGCGCACATCATGCCAGAGGCTCGCGAGCCCAAGCGTCGCATCCTCAGCGGATACGCGTTCGCGTGTTACTGTTGGATTGCCAAAGCGCCTGCGCGCATCGCGCTCCGCTTCTTCGCGGGTCATGCCGCGCGCCATGTTGTCGTCAATGCACATGGCCATGTGCTCGCGCAGCTCCGCATCGATCTCGCGTTCCATGCGCGTGCGCCTTCCCAGCGACAGGATTCTTCGGATGAGTGCCATCGTTTACCTCACGCGAACCGCAAGACCGCGTCCACGCCCTTCACGACCTGTGCCCAGTTCTTCTCGCGGCTGGCTAGTTGCTCCCGGCCTGCCCGGGTGAGCGCGTACCATTTGGCCTTGCGTCCGTACTCTGTGACGGCCCAACTTGCGCGCAGCCAGCCGTTTTGTTCCATTCGGTGCAATGCGGGGTAAAGCGAGCCTTCTTCCACAATGAGGAGCTCGTCGCTCACGCGTCGGATGTGCATGGTGATCCCATAGCCGTGCATGGAACCGAGCTGCGAGAGAGTCTTGAGGATCAGAAGATCGAGTGCGCCCTGCAGGTCGTTTTTTGCCATAAAACCTCACCCTAGTTATCGAGGGCAGAGCAGAGCCTAACGCCGACGTGCCCTAGATGTCAAGGGAAGCGCGGGGTTCGCAACCGATGCCATCGCCCCCTTCAACCGGACAGAGCCGATCAGGGGAAACACGATCGCGTCGGCTGACGGACTATGGCCATTGCGTTACGCAATTCACGCCCGTCACTCCAAAACCGCAGTTGGGCAGAGGTTCACAGGGCAGAGGTCGTGGGTGCGACATGGGTGCAATAAGGGTTGCCAACCGTTCCTCAGGGCGCTGAAAGGAGCCATCCGTTCCCCCTGATTCCAATAAGTTACGGGTTCTGATTTGCTGTCACGGCATTTGGCGGCAGTTTTAGAAACCGTAGGGTACTGTAGGGCACTGGAGGCTCGGGAGGAAGAGCAGAAGTCTTTGTTCTGAAATGCGGGGGCGTAGTTCAGCTGGTTATAACGCCTGCCTGTCACGCAGGAGGCCGCGGGTTCGAGTCCCGTCGCTCCCGCCAACATCCCGGATCAACCGCATACCTGGCTCATGCGGCCCTAGATCGCTCAACTTTGAAATTGAACATCATGCCGCTCTCGTGGTGTTCGGCGATGTGACAATGTCCATCCATGGACTGTTGGCACAGGCGAACTGATGGGGCTGTGCTAACCCTCTTTCGGAGCCGATTGTTTTCATTTCCTGCCGCTTTTTACGCCGCCTCGGTATGGGCAGCGGGTCAGCGACCTTTGCCACAGCCATGCCTTCTCGACGTCCTTCTGGCGGTTGCAAGGTCCCCGAGCAGGAATGCGGCTATGCCCTGCTCACCGACTGCCCGGGAAGCGAGCAGATAATGGTGCCGCTGATCGGACCTCAGACCAGGTCTGCCACGCCATGCTCGCATGCCATACCGACTCACCTCAGAGCAATTTGGCACCGCTCCAGGGGGGAATCAATGACTCAATTGGCGATGTTACTTCGGAGATGCCGCTTCAACGTCGAATGTGTAGACTAGGGTGCAAAGCCAGCGAGGATGTTCATTTTGTGACGGTGGTCAACACAATTCCGTGGCGAAGAAATTTGTTATTGCTAATTTCGAGCGTGGCTTTGGCTTTGGCCGCCCCCGCCCAAACCTTGAAAGTGACGTTACTGGGTACGGGTTCTCCGCAACCCGCGATGAACCGCTTCGGTCCCGGCATCCTTGTGGAAGCCGGCGAGAAGAAGCTGTTGTTTGATTGTGGCCGCGGGGTTGCTCAACGCATTGAGCAGCTCAGGATCCCTTTCGCACAGATCGACCCCCTGTTCCTCACGCACCTGCACTCTGATCACATCGTCGGAATCCCGGATTTGTGGCTGACGGGCTGGGCTCGCGGGCGAAAAGTGCCGATGGAAGCATGGGGAGCGGCTGGAACCAGTGCCATGATGACGCACCTCGCGGAAGCATATGAGTTCAACATTCATATTCGGCAACTTGATGACAGATTGCCCGCGCAGGGCGCAGCGGTTATGGCTCACGACATCGAGGAAGGTATCGTGTACGACTCAGGAGCGTCAAGGTAACGGCGTTCCTGGTTGATCATGGTGTCGTCAAACCGGCGCTGGGCTACCGCGTCGACTTTGGAGGACATTCCGTAGTGCTTTCCGGAGACACCCGATACTCCCAGAATCTCATCAGGTTCTCTCAAAATGTCGATTTGTTGATTCACGAGGTGATCGATCCCACGCGTTCCGGGCGAAAAACCCGTCCATGTCGGCTGAACGTGTGCAAGCGATCATTGGGCACCATACCCCTGCGGAGGTCGCCGGCACGATCTTCACCCAAGTGAAGCCAAAGCTTGCGGTGTACTCACACATCGTGCCCGGGAGTACCACAGATTTGGTTCCGCTCACTCGAAAGACCTACTCTGGCCCATTGGAAGTGGGTGAAGACCTGATGAGCTTTGAAATCGGAAAAAGCGTGTCGGTGCATCGCCACGCGACAGCCAAATGACAGTGACAGAACGATGCGCTGATGAGTCGGAGGCCGCCTCATGCAAAGCGCAAGCGGAAGCTGACGCGGCGGCCGGTAAGGCGGTGTGCAGCAGCCTGCTGGCCGGGTAGGGTCTCGACCTCGGATTGACCCCTTCGCAAAGTGGAGTGTGCATAGGCTTCGCCCTAACCGGCATCGAGACAGATACGGATGCTGAAGGTCCGCACGGCGGAGGACGATCTTATCGGGAACTTGGTGACATCACCTTCACTGTCCTGCGGTAAATATTTAAGGCGCAGGTGCTTAGGTACACCGCGTCATTGACCGGCGGTCGGCAGCTCGGAGATTTGAGGCGACGATCTGTCGCGGGACCAACAGAGGCTCAGGCTCGCCTGATGGCCCGCCCATACTCCAGCCTCTTGCTCCAGGTTCAACGTTTGTGTCACTTGCTCCGGAGCAACTCCGGCCATGCGAAATGATTCAATCATGGCATGTTTGTTGCTCTGAGTCGCTTCACGGTGGCGAACCACTTGAGTTCCGAAGTGCGCGACGCATTCCTGCACCGGCCGCATCTGGTAGACAGCGCTCCCGGATTCGTCCGCATGGAGGTATGGAATGCGCACGAATCCGCCGCCGAGTTTTGGCTGGTGACATACTGGAATGACGAGGCCAGCTTTCAGCACTGGCACGTCAATCACCGGCACATGTCGCACGCCAGCATGCCCAAAGGGTTGAAGCTCGTTCCCGGCAGTGCTCAAGTGAGATTTTTCGAGAAGTTCTGCGAGTAGCATTACCGCCTGTGACCGAGACGCATGCTCAAGCCGCTGAATATCTAAACGCGAATCAATTCGCGCTCAGTGAGTTGGTCATGGCGAAACATTACGCCCTGCATCCTGAACTTGGGCGGCCGTACGGACCAGTTGGCCGAATCCGTTGCCGCGAGGATGCCGCGTTCCACCTGTCGTTTCTCGCGCAGGCACTTGCTACCGGAGTCCCGGAGCTCTTCGTGGATTACATTGCATGGGCAAAGGTGATGCTAGGCTCCCGGCGCGTGACTGCACTCGATCTTGCACAGAATATGGAGGTGCTCAGGGCGGTCCTCAACGATAGGCTGCCATCGGAGCTCGCCAGCGCCGCATTGGAGTATGTCGATGCCGGTTTTCGCGCATTGCCATCGCTCGCAACTGATTCGCCCACACTGATGCAGACAGACGCACCGCTGGCGAACATCGCGCAGGAGTACATGTCGGCTCTGCTGCGCTTCGATCGAGCCGTGGCATACACAACGATCGTCGATGCCGTGAATGGCGGCACCTCGATTCGTGACATATACGAACACGTGTTCGCACGGGTTCAGCGAGAAATTGGCCGGTTGTGGCAAGTCAACAAATTAACGGTGGCCGAAGAACACTATTGCACGGCAGCAACGCAGTTGGTGATTTCGCAGCTATATCCGCGCATCTTCAATTCGCACCGAAATGGTCGCGTGATGGTCGGAATGTGCACTACGGGCGATCTGCATGAAATCGGCGTGCGCATGGTCTGCGACTTTTTCGAAATGGAGGGGTGGGACACCACATATCTGGGCGCCAATGTGCCGATCTCCAGCGCCGTGCAGATGGTGCGGCTGCGCAGACCTGAGGTCCTTGCTGTGTCTGCGACAATTCCTTTTCACGTTACAGCAACCAAGAACCTCATCAATGCCGTACGCAACGAACCCGAACTGGAGCATGTGCGCATATTAGTCGGGGGATATGCATTTCGCGTTCCCGATCTGTGGCGTGCCGTTGGTGCGGACGCATACGGCAGGAACGCGATGGAGGCGATCGAACTCGGAGACTCGATGTTGAGGTGAATCGCAGCAGCAATGCATAAGAATACGAAACTCGGGATTATTTTGCTCTGCGACATCGAGGGGCCGGTTGCTCGCGTGCTACGCGATGATGTGGAGCTACTTGACGCGGCCGCGGAAGGCCGGCATTTCCTCGATTTGTGCGAGAGCGAGTCACGGGACAAAGCCGCTGCCTTCCTGCATGCGATCGCACGAAACGGCGGCGCCTTCAACTGGGAACTGAATGTCTCGCGGGAGGATCGGGTTGTTTGCCTCTGCTTCGCGGGCAGCCGGTCGGAAGACGGTCTGCTCATTGTGGGCGGCATTTCGAGGCAGGCGCTCGCGGAATTGCTTCACATCGCGAGCGAGTCGTTGCGCGAGTTCGAATCCGTGCTAAGCAGTGCCGTATCCGCTCTGCACCTGGCCCACAGCTCTGCGCATCCGAACGAATACGTCTTCGATGAACTCACGCGTGTTAACAATGAGCTGACGAACGCGCATCGTGACCTCGCCAAGTCGAACGCGGAGCTTTCGATCGCGCTACGCAGGCTTGCCGAGCAAAACCGCCAAGTAGCGTCCCAGGCGAAACTGCTCGATATTGCGTACGACGCTATACTCGTCCGGACGATCGACGGCACGATCGAATACTGGAACCGCGGCGCCGCGCAGCTATACGGTTGGACGGCGGAAGAGGCGGAGGGCAAGAACATCCACAGCATGTTGCGGACCGTGTTTCCGGATCCGCTCGAAAACGTGCGACGCACGATTCTGGAACAAGGGGCATGGGAAGGCGAGCTTGTACACACCTCGCGCGACGGCGCGCAACTGACCGTAAGCAGTCGCCAGGTTTTGCACCGCGACGAGACTTCACACCGCCAGTTAGTGCTGGAGATTAACCGCGATGAAACCGAACGTACTCGCACCCGGGAGGCGCTACGCACCTCAGACCGAATGGCCGCCGCCGCACGGTTGGGGTCCGCGCTCGCTCACGAGATCAACAATCCGCTGGCGATTCTCACGAACAGCATGTTCATGCTTGGGGTAAGCGGTACTACCCCCGAGGGAGCGCAGATTCTGCACAGAGCTGAAGACGCGTTGACACGCGTGACGTCTATCTGCCGACAGATGCTTGCGCTTTATCACGAGAAGGCGGTGCCGGGAAAGATCTTACCGCGCAAGGTGCTGTCGGACGTAGTCGCAGCCTTCGCCGATCAAATTCAAGCTAAGCACATTCGCCTTGTGGAGGAGTACGACGACGCCGAGATGATTGCAGTTGAGTCCGATTTGCTTCACGTATTTTCCAGTCTTATTCGCAATGCGCTTGAAAATCTCAAAGATGGCGGCTGTCTGCGGATTCGAACTGCGCGGGTACGCACTTGGCGTGGAAAGATGAGGCGTGGCTTACGAGTGCTCGTGAGCGACAACGGCCCTGGAATCTCCCGCGAACAGCAGAGGACGCTGTTCGAACCTTTCGTATCAACCAAGGAACAGCGTGGCGCCGGACTGGGGCTCTGGACGACGAAAAACATCGTTGAGAAATATGCCGGCGAGATCCGCGTCCGCAGTTCTACCCAACCAGATCGCTCCGGCACCACGGTCGCGATCTTCTTCCCAACAATCTTCACGCAGGGACGCGACCGCAAGGTGTCCAGCAACCGATAGGTACGGGTGGCTTACCGCTGGGAAGCTTGATTTCTTAGGTCGCAAATTTTCTTCGGAGTTGCAGCCCTGAAGCGGCGAAAGCTGCCAGCGAGGACTCGATCGAGTACTTCCGCGAAAAGCTCAGCCCCAACTACCACTCCAGCGCCGGTGGAGCCCCTCGTCTCGTGTGTCCGCACGGAGAAGCACCGTACCCTTCGGAAAACTGACCTCCTACCCCTGACCGAATCTGATCGGCTCTGGGCGAGCCAGCGCGATTCGCTGCAGATCCCGTGTTGGGGACGGATCATTTCTGATTTGCGAACGCACCCTGAGCTGCGATTTCTCTCCAAACGTGTCCAGTTCTCTTGTAGGTCCTGGTGAAAAATATGTTTCCTCCAACCTGCTGACCCGCCTGCACGATGTCGTATTCCTCCCTGGAGAGGACGATTGCCACGTCACCATAAACTCGAATCGTTCGGTTTGTCGTCTCGATATGTCTGTATCGAACCTGTCCTGAGATCAGATCGTGGATTTGCTCTTACTTCGAACGGATGACGCTGGACGGAGTGACTAGGGTGTAATCATTCGCGTAAATGTCCCGGAGTGGCGCGGGATCACGCCGGCGCAGTGCCTCCATGCGTCTATCATCCATCGCGAGTACCTGGCGTCGTGCTTCGTCAGCCTTACGTAGGCGATCTGGTTGATGCGGCGACTGGCCAGAAGCGAAAGACGAGGTAGCAAGCAATATAGCGCCCAGCAGGAAGCTGCGCTTTCGAAGGCCTGCTCCCGATCGTGTGTTGAAGCGTCCTGGTGGACTCATGTCCTAAGATTTTAGCTTTACCTCGTGAACATCCTTGGTATGCGTAAGAGTTGATGAACAAAAGCCGAAACGCGCTAGTTTACACCCCGCGCGGGCGAGTGGTCGGCAACTCGGACATTTCAGCCTTGGCGCACCCTCCAGCCGCCCCCCCCGCCCCGGGATTCTGTCCGAGTTGCCGGTGACACGGCCAAAATGGATGATTCGGCTGCGCATTGGCGATTCCGCGTCAACTCAAACTGCTCCTGTATTCACGGGCCCCTGCTAAAGGAGATCAAGAATCAGCGGACCACTCCCTGATTGTCCGTTGCGGGGGACCAGCCATGCGAATCCTGTGAATCGCGACCATCCGCAAGTTCGGAATCCCGACTTGCAAGCTACTTAGCTGTCTCTGTAGTAAGATGTCTTAGTATGAAGAAAACGGACACGATGCAGGGCTCTCTTGACCTTCTCGTCCTCAAAGTCCTCTCCCGCCAGCCAAAGCTCCACGGCTATGCCATCATGACGGCGATCAAGCACATCTCCGGCGACGTCCTCAACGCCGAGGTCGGCTCGCTTTACCCCGCCCTCCACCGCATGGAGGAAACTGGCTGGATCCGTGCCGAATGGGCCGCCAAGGACGCGGGCCGCCGCACTCGCCTTTACCAACTCACCGCAGCCGGCAAAAAACAGCTTGAGGCCGAAATCACCCGCTGGCATACCGTCAGCTCCGCCATCAACCGCGTTCTGCAGGAGGCTTGATATGTCGTTGTGGTCGCGAATCATCTATGCCTTCCGCGGGGATCGTCTCAATCACGAAATCGATGAGGAATTCGCCGCGCACATCGAAGAAGCCATCGCCGCCGGTAATGACCCCGCCGAAGTGCGCCGAAGCTTCGGCTCCCAGCTCCGCCTCCGTGAACAAAGCCGCGATGCCCGCATTATCGTCTGGCTCGATTGCCTCCGCGCCGACTTCGTCTTCGGCTGGCGCCAGTTGCTCAAGCGCAAAATCACCACCGCTGCCGCCGGCCTGTCGCTTGCCCTCGCTATCGGGGCCTGCACCTCCGCCTTCCGCATCATCGACGCGCTCTTCTTCCGCCCCCTCCCCGTCGCGCACGCCGATCGTCTTTACGTTCTCGCCCGCCAGGGGCCCGATGACCTTGGTGCGCTCCGCACCTTCGATGATTTTGCCTATCCCAACTTCGCCCGTATGCGCGCCGCCGCCAAAGGTCAGGCTGAACTCATCGCCGCCTCGTTTACCTACCGCACCGACCTCACCTATGCCACCGATAATGAGATGGAAAAGGCCTACGTGCAGTACGTCTCCGGCACGATGTTCCCCATCTTCGGTCTTAAGCCTACGCTCGGCCGACTCTTCACCGCGGATGACGACATAATTCCAGGCGCAAATCCCTATGCCGTCATCTCCTACAACTACTGGTCCCGCCGCTTTGCCAAGGACCCCCATGTCCTCGGCCGCACCGTCCACATCGGCAACAAAATATTCCAGATAATCGGCGTCGGCCCGAAGTCCTTCACCGGCACCGAACCCGGTATCATCACCGACATCTTCTTGCCGACAATGATGAACCCGGACGTCACGCGCACCGACCTCAGCTGGTTGCGCATCCTCGGCGTCATCAACCCCGATGTGCCCCACGAGCCGCTCCGCGCAATGCTCGACGCCATCAGCCTCAACTATGAGACCGAACGCGCCAGGGGCTTCGTCGGCATGTCGCAACACAACATCGAAATGTCTCTCCAGAAGAAGATGCTGATCAAGACGGCGGCCACCGGTGTGTCCCGCCTGCAGGGCGATTACCGCCGTGCTCTGGTCTGGCTCGGCGTTCTCGTCGCGCTCGTGCTCTTGATCGCCTGCGCCAACGTCGCCAATCTCATGACTGCCCAGGCCGCATCGCGCGCCCGCGAGATGGCGCTCCGTGTTTCCATAGGAGCCGGTCGCTCACGCCTCGTGCAGCTTGTTCTCGTTGAGAGTGCCATGCTCGCACTCTTCTCTGCCGCGCTTGGGGCAATATTTGCTTGGTGGGCCGCACCTTTTGTCGTCAGTCGCATCAATCCGCCCGACAACCCCGCGCACCTCATCCTTCCAGCAGACTGGCGCGTCCTCGCCTTCGGCTCGCTCCTCACTCTCGCAGTCACACTTCTCTTCGGCCTCGCGCCCGCCCTGCGCGCCTCCGCCATTCAGCCGGTCACGGCTCTCAAAGGCGGCGAGGAACCGCACTCCAAACATCGCTCGATGTATACACTCATCGCGGCGCAAGTCGCCTTCTGCTTCGTCGTCCTCTTTTTCGCCGGGCTCTTCGTCGCCACCTTCCGCCATCTTTCCAGCCAATCCCTTGGCTTTGACGCCAAAGATCTCATCCTCATCGAAACCACCACCCCGCACGGCCAGCCACCCGAGTCATGGTCGCAAATGGCCGACACCCTTCGCGCCGTTCCCGGAGTCAAGGATGTCGCCATCGCGGGCTGGCCGCTCCTCTCAGGCGGCTGGACAGGCTCCATCTCTGTCAACGCCGCCCCGCCCACAGACAACTGGGGCTACTTCCTCTCCATCTCGCCCGGCTGGCTCAACACTATGAAGATGCGGCTCATCGAGGGTCGAGACTTCAACTCCACTGACTCGTTTCCCGGCCAGGCTATCGTCAGCCAGACCTTTGTCAAAACCTTCTTCAACGGCATCGATCCGATCGGTCGAACCTTTGAAAAAGTAAATCCCTTCGGCTCGCGTCAACTCTGCCGGGTGATCGGCATTATTCCCGACGCAACATACAGCAGCCTGCACGAACCCATCCTGCCCGTCGTCTACGTCCCCATCCGTCACTTGGATGAACACGGCGCCATCAATCCCGCTGACGGCGGCACCTTCCTTCTTCGCACCTTCGGCATCAACCCGCTCTCACTCGCGACGACGCTGCGCCGCCTGGTCACGAAGACGAATCCCGCTTACCGCGTCAACAACGTGCAAACCCAGCAGGAACTCGTAGACAACCAGAGCATCCGCGAACGCCTCCTCGCCTCGATCGCTTTGTTCTTCGCCGCCGTCGCCCTTCTGCTCGCCGCCATCGGTCTCTACGGCGTGCTGAACTACTCCGTTCTGCGGCGCGAGCGCGAAATTGGCATCCGCATCGCCGTCGGCGCCCGCATCGGCAACATTGCCCGCCTCGTCGCCCAGCAGATTTTCGTCAGTGTATTCATCGGTGCAGCCGCCGGCACCGCCCTCGGCATGGCGTCAGTCCGCTACGTCCAAACTCTTCTCTTCGGAGTAAAAGGCACGGCCCCATCCATGCTCATCGCACCGGCACTCGTCCTACTATCCGCTGCTCTGCTTGCCGCTCTTCCAGCTGTAGTGCGTGCCGCGCGCATTGACCCATCCGTCATGCTCCGTGCAGATTAGGCCACTTCCAGCCGCTGCACCGCAAGGGCGTGTGACCAGAACGGACAACCAATTCCGATCTGTCCCGATTTTCCGCTGATCGAAAGGTGCGGAGTTTACAGATGACGACAATCGGGACGGCGTACCAATCCGCACTTCATTGCGTGAAGACTAAGCTTTGGATGGTGAGAACAGGCCAAATCGCTCATTGATCCGTTCTGAGTGAGTTGTCGGCAATACGGACATTTCGACCGTGCATCTGCCGTCAGGTTCCAGCCCGGAGGCGTTCTGTCCGAGTTGCCGGTTATACGTACAGAATGCATGTCGATGGGTGCATTGGCGATTTCGCGCTTATCCAGACTGACCAATCCCTGTTCTTCATCTTGACAATCGAGATCACTCACTGAGGTTGTCCGGTTCGGCTTGGGTCGAATACCAGTCGCGACTGGGCGCTCATCGGATACAGAAATATTTTCCCCTTGCACTCCTACAGAACTCCGAGTTAATGTTTTGTCGAAGTGAAAGGGGTACTAGTTGACCGAAAGAATTGAATTACCTCAAGGGACACTGGATCTTCTCATTTTGCGCACCCTGCTGCCCGGTGCTCAACACGGCTGGGCTATCTCCGAGCGTGTGCAGCAGGTGTCGAGCGATGTGCTCAGCATCCAGCAGGGCTCTCTTTACCCGGCCTTGCATCGCCTCGAAAGACGGGGCTGGATCAAGGCAAATTGGGGGACTTCTGATAACAACCGACGTGCCAAATACTACGAACTGACGAAGGCTGGCAAGAAGCAGCTAGAGCGTGAAACCGAAGCCTGGCGGAAGCTCACGATCGCGGTTGAGCAGATTCTGGAAGGAGCGTGACGCCATGCTGGACGATCTGCATTATCGAACCCGCGCCCTCATTCATCGCAAAGAGATGGAAGAAGAGCTTGATGAAGAGCTCCGTTTCCACTTCGATCGCCAGGTGGAGAAGTACAGGAGGTCAGGGATGCCGGAACAGGAAGCAAAGCGGCAGGCGCGGCTCGCCTTCGGCGGCCACGAGCAGGTGAAGGAAGACTGTCGCGCAGCGCGCGGCACAAGTTTCATCGAGCTCACTATGGATGACGCCAGATACGGGCTGCGTCAGCTCTGGGCTAATCCGACATTTGCACTGGTCATGATTCTCACGCTGGCGCTCAGCATCGGAGCTAACAGCGCGATCTTCAGCGTCATCAACGGCGTGCTACTGAAACGCCTGCCTTACGTACAACCAGATCGGATCGTGCGGATTTTTCTGTCCAGCTCGGTGTACCCTAAGTTCCCGCTCAACCCCTGGGACTTTCATGATTTCCGCGCCCGCAATCACTCGTTCGAATCAATGGCGGCATTCACGCGTGGCGACGTACAGCTCTCGGGTGACGGAGAGCCGGTCCGCCTCAACGGCTTTGGAATTACATCGGGCTACTTTCGCGTGCTCGGGCTTCATCCACAGATCGGTCGAGAATTCGACTTCCAAGCAGAGATTCCGGGTAATGGTTTGCAAGTCATCATCAGCGATCGACTGTGGCGCACGCGATTCGGCGCCGATCCAAATATCGTCGGGCGCAAAGTCACGCTCAACATGCAACCCTTCACTGTGATCGGGGTTATGCCGCCAGGCACGGAGCATCCCGGCAACGAATATCATGCGGTTGAATATGGTGACAGCGTCGATGTGTGGTGGCCGTTCTCGTTCGCGGGCGACCCCAACCGCCGCGGTTCCCACTTTATCGAAGGGATCGCGCGCCTCAAACCAGGTGTCACGGCCGAGCAGGCGCGCGCCGAGATGAACGCCATCATGGCGCAAATTGCTCGAGAACATCAGGGCACAGGCTCTGGTTGGAGAGTCCTCGTCAATCCGCTTTACTCCGAGGTTGTTGGTGCCACCCGCCAGATGCTTCTAGTGCTTCTCGGAGCGGTGGGCATCGTGCTCCTCATAGCCTGTGCCAATGCGGCGAATCTGCTACTGGCGCGCGCTTCGGTTCGGCAGCGCGAAATTGCGGTGCGGCTCGCCTTGGGCGCACCCCGCCTGCGGGTCATCCGTCAATTGCTCACGGAGAGCCTCATCATATCTTTGGCTGGCGGCGTTCTTGGCCTCGGGCTGGCGTTCGGCGGTGTTCGCGCACTCGTCGCGCTGCTTCCCGCCGACTTCCCGCGCGCTCATGACATTCATGTCAGCCTATCTGTACTGGCATTCACGTTGGCTATCAGTGTGCTCACCGGCCTTGTTTTCGGTCTTGCCCCGGCCATGCAAGCCTCCCGCACCGATCCCAAACAGGGATTGCAGCAGAATGCCCGAACTACTACCGCAAGCCGTCATCAAAACCGGCTGCGCAGCGCTCTGGTCGTCGGGGAGGTGAGCCTGGCCTGCGTCCTGCTAATTGGAGCGGGACTCATGCTGCGGACATTTCTCAATCTTCTCCATCTCGATCCCGGTTTCCGGGAGGATCACCTCCTCACGGCCAGCGTCTCTTTACCACGCGCCACGTACGGGAGCGACGAAAAGATTGAGCGATTCTACGATCAACTCGCAGTCAACCTCAATGAATTGCCGAGAGTTAAAAGCGCAGGAGTGGGCAGCGATCTTCCCTGGACTGGCTACGACGAAAACGCATTTGGAATCACCATCGAAGGAAAGCAGCCTCCGGCCGGAGAAGCCTTCGGTGGGCGCTACCACTTCGCCACGCCAGGCTACTTCAGCGCGCTCGGAGTGCCGCTGCTGGCGGGCCGCTTCTTCACCGAAGCCGATCGGCCGGACACCCCTCAGGTGGTCATCATCAATCACATCATGGCAGAGAAATACTGGCCCGGAGAAAACCCCGTTGGCAAGCGGATGTCATTCAGCGACCAGCCCAAGAGCGATAAAGATTGGATCACGATTGTCGGAGTGGTGGGCGATGTGAAGGATCAGCCTAACAGCCCGGAGGCCAAGAATGCCTTCTGGTTTCCTGTGCTTCAAACCGTCTGGACTAGGGACATGTCTTTGGTCGTTCGCGCCCAATCCGACCCGCGCCTGCTTGCGGACGCAGTACGTGACGCTGTGCATCGCCTCGATCCCGAACTCGCTATTGCAGACGTCAAGCTGATGAGCCAGATCGGCGACGCATCGATTTCCACCCCGCGATTCACTTTTGTCCTGGTCGGTTTATTTGCGGGACTGGCCATTCTGCTTGCGGGAATCGGCGCCTACGGGGTGATCGCCTACACCGTCACCCAGCGCACCTCAGAGTTCGGCTTGCGCGTGGCGCTGGGGGCAAAACGCGGCGACCTGCAGCGCATGGTGCTGGCGCAGAGCGCGCGTTTGGCTGTTCCGGGGATCATCGTGGGGGTGATCTTAGCCCTAAGCCTGGGTCGCGTCCTGCAAACGTTGCTCTATGGCGTCCGCCCGGCCGACCCGCTCATCCTTGCCACTGTTCCGTTGCTAGTGCTGATTGTCTCGCTGCTCGCATCGTATGCTCCGGCGCGGCGTGCGGCTCTGGCCGATCCGATAACCAGCTTGCGAGCGGAATGAAGACGGGATCTTTGCGTCATTTTGTTGCGAACAGGGCCAATGCACTCATTTACGTCATTCTGGGTGAGTGGTCGGCCACTCGGACATTTCGCCCCGCCTGATCCGAATGCCAACCGATTGCGTAGCGCCTGCTCCCTCCGGGTCCGGTTCCCGCCGGAGCGGTCGTGTCCGAGTTGCGGTCACTCGCCACAACGATGAGCTGAACTTTTGCATCTCAACCCGCGCAGGGTTGCTCACATGTCGAACTCCGAACTCACTTCTGTACTGTTCGCCCTTTTGCTTCTGGTGGGCCTGGCGCAGCTTCTTGGGTACATATTTGTGTGGCTTCGCCAGCCGAAAGTCGTTGGTGAGATTCTGGCCGGCGTGGTGTTAGGGCCTGCGCTGCTGGGTCGCATTCCTGCGGTGGGGCATCTGTTGACAACGGCACAGCACCAAGGAAATATTCTGGAGTTTGTCTACTGGCTCGGACTACTGCTGCTGATGTTCCTGGCGGGCGCGGAGACCCAGCAACTTTTTAGTCGTGACGAGCGGCGCGAAGTGGGCTGGCTCACAATCGTCGGAACCGGTCTGCCATTCATCGTGGGCTTGGCATTGGCACCGTGGATCATTCGGCCATCACTCGCCGGACCGAACGGTAATCGCACTTCACTCACGATCATCCTGGCCGTTGGCGTCGCGGTCACATCAGTTCCAGTGGTCTCGAAGATTTTCGCAGACTTAAAGATCCTGCACACGCGGTTTGCGCGGCTGATCCTGGGGGTAGCAGTTCTCGAAGACATCGTATTGTGGTTGGCCCTGGCTGTCGCAACTGCGGTCGCGGGTAAAGCGGCACTGCATCCACGAGCGATGTCGGAACACCTCATCGCGACCGTGGCCTATTTCGTTCTGGGGCTGACGCTCGTGCCCCGGATCGTGAAGCGCATCAACAAAGCACGCTTCAACATCGTGGCGAAGCACTCGCCCGTGGGATATTCCCTGGCTGTGCTGCTGACCTATTGTGTGGTGGCCGGGCTGATGGACGTGAGCCTAGTGTTCGCGGCCTTTCTGGCCGGTTTTGCTGTGGTTCACAAGAAGAGACGCATCTTTGCCGATGCTCTGGATGCGATTGGGAAGGTGGCGTTTGCGTTTTTCATCCCTGCTTACTTCGCCATCGTGGGGCTGAAGCTGGACCTCATCCGGGGAGTGTCGCTGTGGATGATGGTGGCGTTCATCGGCGGAACGTGCCTCATCAAAGTGCTCTCCGTGTCGCTCGCTGGGCGGTTTGCCGGATTTCGCGGACTTGACTTGCTGAACCTGGCAATTACCACCAATGCTCGTGGTGGACCGGGCATTGTGTTGGCCAGCGTGGCTTTCGACGCGGGGATCATCAGCCCAAAGTTCTACACTACGCTTGTAGTGGCGGCGGTATTGACGTCTCAAATCGCCGGAGCGTGGCTGGATTATGTGATCAGGAAGGGCTGGCCGTTGTTAAAGCCGACCATCACCGACGAGCCGCTGGAAGTCGCTCCGGAGGCTCCGCGAGCCGCGTGAGGCCGAGTTCGAGGAATCTCAGGCGGGCTTGCAGATAGTCGAGGGCGGCCCGGACGAGGGGTGCGTCGGAAATGGCAGTACGCATCGCGGCTCGCATCACCAGAGCCTCGTAGTCCAGACGTCCAGTTCGGACAATCTCAGCAATCATCGTTGGGCCATCATTTGCGCTGACCGAGTCGAGCCGAGCAGCGAGACCCGCCGCATCGAAGACGAACTGGTTCACCGCAAACAGGGCTTCGTGGAGCGACATGGAGTACTCCTGGAGAAAAGGAGCGGAGCCTGGGCTGTCCATGAGAAGGTCAGGCTGCCGCACACGATCCGGCGATCTCGCCCATCATGTCCCGGAGACGGTCCTCAATGGCGCGGACGTGCTTGGTCAGCGAGTACTGCTGGGCCATGTTGCGCATCAGATCGCACTCGACCGCGATGGCGGCGAGGCTCTCCAGTAGGGCGGCTGCAAGCGCAGCGTTTGCGGCGGGCGGTTCGGAGAACCCGTAAGAGGTGTCAACAGCGAAGTCCAGCATGGAGGCAGTATGCCGAGCGCGTGGAGTCAAAGATGTGACGGATATCACAAAGCGCGAGCCGGCTATGAGAACCAGCACGCTACCCCACCCTGAATTGCACGCGCATAGCCCCAGCCTGGGCCGTGGGAACGGAACAAGACGAAAGTGGTATTGCGGTATTGGCCAACGGCGCAGGAGGATGCTCCTACGTTTCCCAAACCTGGGTAGTCGCCAAAGCCCCAGCACCGGCCCCCGGCCCCTCGGCTCGCTGGGGCTTTGCTGTGTTTGCCTTGCGTGCAAGCAAGAACGTCGCCGCGCGGATGCATAAGTGCGGCGTCGCTTTTGATCAAGCGAGGAGCGTACTGAGGAGCAAGCACCATGAGCGAGACAGTTCAGGTATTCATCGGGATTGCAATTCTTGCCGCGATCTTCCTGGGGATCGGGTATCTGATAGGCCGCAGCAGCCGCAAGGCCAACCAGATACTGGACGATACGATCACCCGGCGAAGGCTTGGTGTTCTGCCCCAACCAAGACATCACCGACCAGCAGATTCCGATCGAAAAGCCGAGAACCAGATAAGAGACACGCGACCCTTTCCCGTGGCCGCGAGAAACTAGGACATTTTCGTAGGCCGCCACTCGGACGCACAGCAACAGCCTCACATTATGGTAACCATCTGACTACTTCGGCCACGAGGTGTTTGAGCGCTATCGCGCCAGTTTAACGCCCGAATAGGCGTGCGACGCCGAGCCGTCGAGCCCAATAAGGAGATCGCCAAGCGTGCGCCGTACTCCATGCCAACGATGCAACACTGCAAGTGATCGACGGCACCACCGAAGCTTCGACTCTCCCAGCGCACTCGATCGAGCTCGTCTGCATGGGGCGAGCACTTCACTGGTTCGACGTTGATCGCGCTCTGGAGGAGTTTCGCCGCATTCTCAGGCCGATGGCTGGGTCGTAAGCGTAGTCTGCGGGCGTGCGGGCGAAGGGAGCGAACAAAATCTTGCTGTGGAGGCGCTGGTGCGTTCGTTTACGGCAAACCAAGTCATCGCTTGCGAAGCCAAGGCGAAGTATGCTCGGCTCTCCGAGTTCCTGGTGCGCGACTACCGCCACGAAGAACTCGAAGGCACGATGCGGGTCACCGAGGCAGAGCTATTCGGACTTCTCCGCTCCGGATCACACATGCCACTGCCGGGTGATCCGCGGTTTCGCGATCTGGAGAGAGGCACAAGTGATCTCCGTGCCCTCCATGCGGTGGATGGAGGTTTTAGTTGCAGATGAGCCGTTTCCGCAATCGGGTTGAATATGTAGCTCGACAACTTCGGGTCAACAGTACACTGACCACGCGCGTGCAAGCAGTCAGTTCACGCGACGGCCCGCAGACCGCAATCTGTCTAGTAGCTCGTCGACGTGAATGGGCTTCGGCAGGAACTCGAAGTCTAAGCCCATATCGCGTGGAGAAGGCCGGTCCCAGGAGGATGGGTTAGCGGAGAGCAGCACGACTCTGCACTGCGGAAGCACACCGCATATCTGCGACGCTGCCTCGTAGCCGCTCATACCAGGAAGCACATCTCCGGAGAGGAAGACGTCCGGCTGCCATTTCATGGCGAGATTGACCGCGCTCTCGCCGTCGTACCTGGCATTCACCGCGAAGCCGTGTTCCCTAAGGATAAGAGTCAGGGTCCGATCGATTGTGTGCTCGTCATCGACAATTAACACCTTTGTCGCCATGCTTTCCCTCTTCTCTGGGGGAGGGCGAACCATACCTGAACAGTCGGAGCGGAAACCAACTGAGGAACGGACCAGACTGCTCTTGTGGTTGGGAAACACTCTATTCCGGGAGCAAAGCAGCCACTGTGAATAACAGTGGTACGAAATCAAAAATGTGTTTTCGTGGCCTGAAATGCAGATGACCTGCGATTACCGGACATGCGCGGGAATGCGCCCGCGAACGAACTTTCGATTCGGGTTTTCATCCGCACCTCTTTATTTTCGGACCTCGTTTTACACTGCCCGACTGTTTACTTCGTACGCTGGTCGGGGTAGTACTGGACTCACCGTTCCCCACGGTACGGTTCAGAACCGAGTTGGAGGCGAAGTGACTAAGCTGGCGTGCATCACAGATTGTCAACTGGGGCAGGCGATCCTGGATCGGCACTGGTGGCAACGATTGGAAGGACCTTTGAAATGGCGGCTGCATTCCTTCCATGGCAGGCACTCTGCCGAGTTCTACACCATTCAGTGGCCGGATGGTAGCTGGGATGGGCTGGCGACAGTGACCGGCTTGATGCACGACTCGATCGCACATGCGGTCAGCCTGAACTGAATCGCCTTCCGGCCAGGACGCGGTTGTGCAGCTTGTCTTTTGGCACGCAGACCCCCGCCCAACTACACTTTTCGACCTGACCAGAGAGCGTTGGGCGCAGGTCGGAATCACGATTCAATTCCTGATCATCGTGAGGACACTGGGTGAGTTCTAGCGCCTGAGGCACGTCCTTGGCCCGAACTTCTCGGTCGCAGCTGCGATGCTCAATCCAGGCGGCACTCTGATCGCCTCTTGCCCAGCTGGGCACGCGTTACGTTGTACTTTCTACGGCGTACGCCCTGTCCGCCTGGATCGCTCTGGCGAGTGTTATCGCTCTGCTGGCTTACAAAGTCTCAATGATTGGCTGGTGATCCCAGTTGACTGACGGTTGGCTCGGTGGCGAGCCCACGCAGGAAACAGCGAAGCAGCTAGTGGACGCAAGACGGACTTCGTGGCTGCCGGGGAGTTTCGACGACCCACGGCAGCATGAAAAAAACCTTCTGAAGAAGGGAAAAACATGTACCTCTGCCCACCCTTGACAAATGACTTACATGGATGCCGGTCACTCGCCCAGAACGGTGCGTCAATGAGCGCATCGGCGATTTTGCGACAACCCTTGCACAAAAATGAAAGAATACCGCTCCAAACTCCTGACGGCCTGGCAATGGAGGCAATAGTCAATGATGAAATCGCTGACGTTTCGCGTGGTCTCGCCGTTCCTGGTCTGTACGGCCGTCATTGTGGCTGGGCACGGCTTCATCTCCCCTCCTCAGGGGGAAGCTCAAACTGTGGTTGGAAGGGCGGGTACGAGTCGCTCATTTGGCACCGGCGAAATTCCGACCACCAGAATCCAACCGCAGTACACGATCGCCTTCAAGAGCTTCGCGCCAAATAACAGCGACATCTTCCTCGCCGACGAAGATGGCAGCCATGTCCACCCCCTGGTGCCGGATCCCGCACTCGACTACAACGCGTCATTCTCAGCCGATGGACACTGGATCGTGTTTACGTCGCATCGCGCTGGCTCTGCCGATATATGGCGTGTACACCCAGACGGTACTGGATTGCAGAGGCTGACGGACGATCCCGGCTTCGAAGATCAGGCCGCCCTGTCGCCGAACGGCAGATTCCTGGCTTTTGTCTCAAGCCGGAGCGGTCAGGCGGACATTTGGATTCTGGACCTCAATACCCACCAGAGGCGCAACCTGACCCATCACCCTGCGGGAGATTTCCGCCCAGCGTGGTCGCCGGACGGGAAATGGATTGCCTTCTCCTCAGATCGAGATCGCCCGCGTGCTTGCCCCAACACGAGTCAGCCTGGAGCTGGGTCCTTCGTGACGCCACAATATCGAGACATCTACATTGTCCGTGCTGACGGCTCCAGCTTGCGGCGAATTACAGATGGAAAGAGCGAGACGGCCGGAACGCCGAGTTGGTCGCCCGATGGGAGCCGCGTCGCGTTTTATAGTGGCGGTGTCGAGCAAGTCTGCACTGGCGAGTCGATCCCCACTCGTTCAACCTCTCAATCCCATGCGGGCGTCCATTACGTTCCCGGGTGTAAGCAATCGGCATCTAACAGGGGGAGGACTGAGCCACGGGATCTTCGCACTTAGACAATGGTTCCACCTCTGAAGAAGATGGGGAGCAATCCGCTTCATCCGCAAACACTTAGGACGAAGGAGCCGATAAAATGTCTCTGCGAAAATTCCTCGGGGTACGTGTGTGCTCATTCCTTATTGGCGGCGCGCTGCTTTCATGGCCGGCCTTTTCTCAGCAGGATGGTTCATCCGACAATTCATCGTCCCAAGCACAATCCCAAGCACAAAACGACACAACAATAGAAGGCACGTTGGTTGCCTCCAGCCACATCACTTTTGTGGTCAAATCCGATGACGACCAATTTCACCTGTACACCTTTGACCGCAATACGAATCGGCCGCGAACTCTCGCAGTTGGCACGCGGGTGCGTGTGGTTTCCGATCAGGGAGACAAACCGGGCGCTCGCCATGCCACTGATGTGATTATGCTGGACCAGGCGCAAGGCGCGGGCAGCGGAGGCGGTGCGAGAAGTCCGAATGCCTCTGCACGGAAGGCCGCGCCATTACCTCAATCTGTGCAAAATGTGGAAGGCCAGATTCAACATGAAGCGCGACGCTGGCGATTAGGAGCGCGAGCCGGAATTGGTCTTGATCCGGAGCTCGTCATGTTTGGCGTTGATTCCCAGATGGGGCCGATCTTCAGCCGGAATGTCTTCTTCCGCCCCAACGCCGATTTTGAATGGGGTGAGGTAACGGACATGGTGGCGCTGAATCTGGAGGCCGTTTACAGGATTCCGCACACCACGCGCAGCGGCGTGTGGGCGCCTTATGTGGGTGCCGGCCCATCCTTGGATTTCATCCACCAAAGCTTCCAGACAAACTCCGGGCAAGGCCGGGATATTTCATTTGGCAACTTCGATTATGAGACTGGCTTTAACATTCTTATGGGAGTTCAGAATCGGCATGGCACGTTTTTTGAGGTCAAGACAAGCCTGTATTCGCAGCCTGCACCCGTCTTGCGGCTGATTCTGGGAAAGACCTTTTAACAGAGCTGGATTCAAAATCCATGGAGACGGTGACTGTGGCGTACATCGGTTCCGCGGATCATCTCCGCCATCGCTGGGCCTGCCCCCAGAGACGAGAGGGAATTCCGTAAGGGCTGTCACCAAGAAGAAATACCTGCGCCGGCTAATCAAAGCCAACCTGTGCCTACGTCCGAACCGATTCCGGCCCGATCTTTTCCGCGACTGCCGCAACTGGAACAGCGGTCATGGCTCCCCAGTCGCAGACAATGGGCACGGCGAAGCGGTGAGGAAGCTCGCTGCGGCATCTGCGGCGTTTGAAGAATGGTCAGAAAACGGCCGCTTCCCAGGTCGCTTTGAATTGCGCGGAAATCAATGGGAGTTCACACTGCAAGCTCCAGAGTGCCGATGGGTTGCCGCTCTGATCTACTCAACTCGGTCAGTGCAAAGGATGACTCAGCGGTCATTGCAGAGACGGTCCGGACCGTACGCCTGGAGTACGAGGCCCTGATCCATCAGGCATAGTGCCCTTGCCGACGCGGCGGCCGTCCGGGCCGCACTCGACAATATCCGTGCATAAGAACAGTCGTAGCAGCCAACGGTGGAAGCGCCGCTAGGACCAGAAGCACGAAAGAAGTCCGCTGACATCGAGGGAAATCACCAGCGTAGAGGGGTATTGCCGCGCCCTGCACCGTCGACACCCGGCACGACCAATCCTCCTCCGGTCGCAGGTACACTCGATGCAGAATCGTCAATGACCCTCCCGACCTCCCTGACGGCCCATATCAGCTAGAGTTCGCAGGCCACAAGGTTCCAACCAGAAAATGGTCGGGCGTGTGGGAACTCATCTTTATTGTTCCTGCAATCGCTACCGGAACCGGGAGCGGTAAAGCGGCTTGAACTGCTGCTTGCATACCCGAGCCGCAAAGTGAGCGACAATCGTGTTCCTGAGCAAGCCAGCGGGATCGCTTCCACCACCACCTACTTCGCCCTGACGAGAAAACGCAGCCGAGCACGGAGTCTGTCGAGGGCAGACTCAAACAGCAATGCATCTTCACGCGACAGGTTCAGAAGGTCCCTGCGCCTCGGCAACTCTTCAAGCGCGTTCCAGCCTTTGCGGATGATTGTTTCCAGCTGCTCTCTGCCGTCACGGGGGTCCACCGCGTCCATCGCGCCGAGAACGCGGAAGACATCGGCAAGGAGGAGGTTCACGGCGTTCTCATTCTCGCGGTCGGCGGCAACCATGGTCTCAGCATCAGTGATGCTCTCCGCGACTGCATGTGATCGATGTCACGGGAAGTTGCAGCGCCTGGCAAAAGAATGTCCCACGCTTCTGCACTCGATGCTTGCTTCCTTCCGCGGACGATTTGCTGCCGAATTCAAATGACGAACAATGAGATTTGCAAACAACTGTCTAGATTTGCACAACACAATGGCGTGATTGAACGTTGCCGCCGAACGAGCTTTCTGCAATGATTCGGGCAACATCCCAGCAGAACCTTCGTGCCCGTTTGCCGGTCAGAACCAGCGGGCACGCCTTTTCTGGATCATGAGTTCTGTCACATTTGTGACTTAACGGCTCGCTCCCCCTTGCCCTTTGGATCGAAACCTCAGTCGGAGGTGCTGTGCCGAACCCAAACCCACTGCTCATTCATATTCCAGCTCTCCTCAGCGGCTCGAACGGTATGGTTGCGACATGCCTCCTGGAAACCTTGCAGGAAAGCTCGTCAGCAAACAAGACTCGCTGCCGCATCACTGATGACTTGCCCGAACTCGCCGACGGCGAATACATGGTGGAGTTCGCAGAGCAGTCAGCGCGCGCCAACAAATGTCACGGACAGTGGGACCTCGTCGTCATCGCGACGGACATGGACATTACAGATGCGGCTTGAGTCGGCTGCGAATGCAGCATTATGGGGCCCAAAAGGTGAACAGTGGCAGGCTCTGCCGGTCATTTCGGGGGCATAGGTAACGGTGAGCCGTCGGCTAGCCGCTGCAATCACGAGCGTCGCCGCACATGTCTTTTTTTTCGCAGCCCGCTTCAATCGAGACGAGGGAGCGCATTTTTTGGTACATGGTAGGTATGAAGTTCGTTGTTCCCCGGGGCGAGTTGATCGACGCATTGAGCGGTCTTTTCCGCTTCTACCGGCACCGAGGGCGAGTTGATGTCGCAGTCAAAGACGGCTTGGTGATGCTGGTCGCCGAACGCCGAACTGTTACGTTTCCTGTCACGGTCCTCGAATCCGGAGGCCTTGGCATGAGGACTAGTGCTTTCCGAACACTCAGGTCGAACGCGCGAAAGTACAGGGGAGAGAACGTCATGGTGACGATTACAAATCTCCGCCCCGACCTAAACACGGATTTTGCAAGGGAGGTGCAGTTTCACCTGGAAGAGCCGGAGGACGCGACCGCGCCAAGCGATGTTTACGTCGGCATTGGGTTCCATATTTCGAGGCGACGGGTAAGCCGGGGGATCCCCCTGTACCCGCCGCGTCTGAGGTAGCAAACTTCCACGCGACGGGTAGTGTCCGGGCACTCCCGCAACCGCTCGAGCCAGATTGCTCTGCGCTGGGCGAGTGCTATGGCTATGAGGCTCAATTCACAGCTCAACGTGTGGATCAGGATTGCGCCGGGGAGTTAGGGCGGCGTGGCATGTCACGCAAAGCAGCTTGGCAACAATGAGTGTTTTCCCACCATTGCATAGTTCCGTCTGCGAAGGAGACGGCGCGAGATGTGCCGCACCGTGCACAGACCGACCTAATCATCGTCCGTTCCCCGCGATATTCGACCGCATGCGTGAAGCTGACGGATTGCATTACCCGACCTGCCGTGCCAACCTGCCGTCAGGTCCGCAGCCCGGAATAGACCAGCGGAACGGCGCGATAATCCTCGTGTGCTGCTGGCCGATACAGCAATACCACTTTCGTCTTGGGTCGTAGTCAGTCTCCAAATCATCCTCCATGCAGTTGCGCGAGGCGCATGACTACCACGAAAGTTGCATAAGGCCAGGGGCATCCATCGGACAGCAGGTTCTCTTCTGATATTCAAACCCGAAGCAAGAGAGGACGAACGTGTCTGGGCTGATGCACATTC
>DATEPN010000244.1:0-5964 GCA_035273225.1 Acidobacteriaceae bacterium
CTGGTTCACGCAAATTGGGCTGGTGGAAGAGGCCATCCGGAATTTCTTCGGCGTCTCGCCGGAGGCCGCCATGGGGTGCGCTGCCACTCTGCTGCTGGTCACTTTCCTGGGAATCGTGCCGGTGGGCCTCATCTGGTCCAGGTTTGAGCAGGTGTCGCTGAGGAAGGTGGCTCAGGAGAGCGAGCATGCCAGCGAAGATCTCGCGCATCGCACGGCTGAGCCGGTGCGATCGGAAGCCACCAGCTAACCCACAACAGAGAACCGAGGCAGAACTGGACTGCAGCGGAACAAAAAAGTGGGCCATCGTGCGCGCGATGGCCCTGGTCGAGTAAACCTTTGCGAAGTGCGGCGGACGAGGCGCTACTGCCCCATGATGGTCCGCGTTGGCGCGTACTCCGGAACCTTCTTGTCCAGCCTGCGGGTGATCTGGTTGTGGAACTGAACTGTGCGCAGAGCATAGCCGGTTGCCTGGCGGTCGAAGGTGAGGATCACGCGCGCGTCAGTCGGCGCGGGTTCGCCCGGCAGGATCACCCATTGCATGTTGCGGGCGCCATCGGCGCCTTGCAGCCTGACTGTGCTGACCCCGGCATCGCGATAAATGTGATAGACGCCGGCAGAGCATTGCTTCCCGTTGGCGACGAAGTTGAACGGGACGTTGGCGGTTGAGGTTTCGGCGAAGGCAGAGGTGACGGCAAACGCCAGCAGCGCTGACGCTATAGCAAGCTTACTGAGGATGGTTTTCATGGGGCCCTCCTCTCATGTGAAAGAACCTTAGGCTCAGGCTCTGAAGGTTGTCGTTAAATTGCAGCCGAGAATTCGTCAAACTTTTGTGGCGGCCGCCTGGAAGATGTTCAGGGAGGTGGATGGGGCGTATACCTCGGCAGAAGAAGGTCCGCGGGGCAAAAAAAGGGGCCATCGTGCGCGCGATGGCCCTGGTCGAGTAAACCTTTGCGGAGTCTGCCGGACGGGAAGCTACTGCCCCATAATCGTCCGCGTTGGCGCGTACTCCGGAACTTTCTTGTCCAGCTTGCGGGTGATCTGGTTGTGATACTGAACGGTACGCAGCGCGTAGCTGCCTGCGTTCTCGTCAAAGGTGAGGATCACACGCGAATCATTGGTGGCCGGCTCACCGGGGCCGGCGATCCACTGGAAATTGCGGGAACCATCGGCGCTCTGCAGTCTCACCATGTTCAGCTGCGTGTCGCGCTCAACGGTGTAGATACCGGCGGAGCACTGTTTGCCGTTTGCGACGAAGTTGAAAGGCACCTTCACGGTGGTGTTCTCAGCGAAGGCAGAAGTGACGGCAAACGCCAGCAACGCTGACGCGATAGCAAGCTTTGTGGGGATGGCTTTCATGGGGTTGCTCCTCTATGAGCAAGAACCTTAGCCATTCGAATTAACGACTGTCGTTAAATTGCCGTCGAGAAATCGTCAAAGTTTTGAGGGTGGCTGGGACGATACTCCGGCTGCGGAAGGCCGCGTTCGCGCCGCCGACGCTTCCGCGGAGGAGCGCTGGCTGTAGTCCGGCAGCAGCTGCCGGGCTGCCTGGGCCCGCGCATGGTCCCCTGCGGCTTCGTAGTGCATTGCGATCTCGCGGGCGACGCGCTCTTCGCGCCCGGCAAAGAGCTCACTGAGGCGGCGCGCAATGCGCACATGCCGCTCCGCGCGGCGCGTGCGCGGCTGCCGGCGATACAGGACCTCGCGATAGAGATCGTGCGCAAAGACGTAGAACTCCGAATGGGTGCCGTCCGGCAGCTCATCCGTGCCCGCGTGCTCCACAAAATACAACCGCCGCGCCAGCACCTGACAGGCCTCTTCTGTTTCGCCGGTTTCTTTCTCCAGCGCAGCGGCGACCGACCAGACGGGAAAGCTGATGCCGGTCAGGCTTGCGGCCTCAAGAATCGTCTGCTCCTCACGCGTCAGGCGCTCGATCTCAATCTCGATCGTCTGCGCCAATCCCGCGGGAATGGAGGTCTCGATTTCGCCAGGAGGCGTGCGCAGCTCCCAGACCGTGGCCCCGTCGCATTGCCGGCTGAGCAGGTGGCGCTCCGCGATGAGGTGCTCAAGAACGGCGACGGCGAACAGTGGATTGCCCTGCGACCGCTGATGCAGGAATCCCACCAGTCCTGCTGGTAATTCCTGTTGGCCCAGTTCGCGGACGATGAGCTCGTTGACGGCCGAGCGGGTCAGCGGTCCCAACGGGATTTCGGTCGCGAGGCGATGTAACTGCAGGTCCTGTTTCAGCGCGCGGAGCGTGGCATGGTTGCTTTTCTCCGGAGGCCGGTAAGTGGCCAGCACCATCAGCTTCGCGGGCGTGCGCCGCCGCGCCAGGGCGGAAAGGAGATGCAGGGTGGAGTCGTCGGCCGCGTGCAGATCCTCGAGAACCAGCATCACGGGGGCCTTTTTGGCCAACTCCTCGAGAGCGGCGCAAAGTTCCGCGACCGCGCGCGCCTGCGGGGGAGTTGCGCCCGCGGCCTGCGCCTGCCCCAGCGCGCCCACCCAGGAAGGGGCTATCTTTCCGAGGACTCGGCAGACCTCCTCGGCCCGTGCCGAGGAGCTGAGCTGGCCCAGCGCTTCCATGACCGGATAAAAGTCTTCGCGCTCGCGGAGCCCTTCAACGCACTGTCCCTGTCCGGAGATCCAGGGATCCTCGAGTCCGCGCCGCCAGGCATCGAGGAGCGCCGTTTTGCCAATCCCGGGTTCGCCGGCGACGAAAGCAATCTGCCGCTCGCCGTTCTCCGCCGACTGTGCCAGCGCGTGCAGCCGCCGCAGCTCTTTTTCGCGGCCGACGATCGGCGCTGCAGGAGTGGGGGAGGGGGACTCGGCAGCGACCGCATCGCTGCATTCCTTGACCTGCGCCACAAAGAGGTAGCCGCGTTTGGCATGCGTCCGGATGTAGACCTGCTCGTCGGTGCTGTCGCCGAGCGTCCTTCGCAACTCGAGCATGTAGGTGCGGAGGACCTGCGGCTGGACGAAAGTATCCGGCCAGAGGGCATCGAGCAGTTCGTTGTGCGTGATGAGGCGGCCGGGATGCTCGACGAGGTAGCGCAGCACGGCAAAAGGCCGGGGTGTGAGGGCGATCTGCTCGCCTCCCCGCCACAGACACTCATTCGCCGTATCGAGCCGAAACGGCCCAAACTGCAGCATGCGCCGGTGACCTCCCCGAACGTGGGTCTGGGATATTGATGACTCTGCGGGCGCGGTCGATGCGCGCCCCTTTTCCCTGGGGTGATCCTATCGCACTTCCTGAAGCGGTTATTGGACCTGGCGAAGCGTGTGAAGGAAAGCAGCAGCCCTGTTTTTTCGCGTCACAGCCCCTTGCGGATGGAGCGGCGGACGGTATCCGTCGCGACACCGTAGGCGGCGTGCGTCACCCACCCGCTGATGCGCTCCTCGGTGCGCAGCTGGCTGGGCGGCGCGGAGAGACCCATTTTCGGCAGCAAGGCCTCGTGCGTGATGCGGTTGAGAGCGATGCCGAAAGCCGCTCCGCGCCAGGCGCCGATCTCCGGTTCAAATTCCACCAGAGCGCCGTAAAGGCCGCCAGCCAGTGCGCCGAAGATCCAGTTGATGCCCTGTTCGGCGGCTTTGCGCTGGCCATCGGGCAGCGTATGCCCGACCATCTGTTCTGCCAGGAGCGCCGACGGGGCGGTTTGTCCGCTGATGCGGGGAGGGAAGAGCTGCTCGGTGAGCAGCTTGATGCCGGCTCCGGCGAGGCCGCCGGCCAGACCAGCCAGGAATCCTTTGGCGAGAGAACGCGACTCTGGTTCTTTGCTCATGAAGGCTTAAGATGCGTCGCGAACGAGGATAATCCGCGCGCAGCACCATGACAACCCGCGCTGCTGCTGCGGCGGCCCTGCCGCATGTCGCTGTTAAAATTGGGGCAGACCGATGAAATGTCCCTACTGCGGATTCCTCCAGGATCGGGTGATCGACTCGCGTGAGAGCCGGGAAGCCGACGCGATCCGCAGACGGCGGGAATGCGAGAAGTGCAACCGCCGGTTCACCACGTACGAGCGCATCGACGAAATCCCGTACATGGTCGCGAAGAAAGATGGGCGGCGGGAGAAGTTCGAGCGCCAGAAAGTTCTGAGCGGCCTGCTGCACGCCTGCGAGAAGCGGCCGATCTCGGCCGGCAAACTGGAACAACTGGTGGACGAGGTGGAAAGCTTCGTCACCGAATCGAACGAGCGAGAGCGCACGACCACCGAAATCGGCGAGCTGATCATGGATCGCCTGAAGGCGCTGGATACAGTAGCCTACATTCGCTTTGCCAGCGTTTACCGGGACTTTAAGGATGTCCGCGAGTTCAAGGAAGAGCTGGAGCAGCTCCTGAGCGGGCACGTCGAAAAGCAGGCCAGGAAAAAGCATCCCTAGAGCGGCTCCGCCCCCAACAAGGAGAGCAGTGAAGAAGACACATACGATCACGCTGATTCCCGGCGATGGAATCGGCCCCGAAGTGACCGATGCGGTAGTCCGCATCCTCGAAGCGACTGGAGTGAAGTTCGAGTGGGAGCGCTTCGCCGCCGGCGCCGGCGCGTACGAGCTTCACGGCGAATACATCCCGAAGGAACTGGTCAAATCAATCGAGCGGAACTGCGTTGCCCTGAAGGGCCCGGTCACCACGCCGATTGGCGGCGGGTTCGCTTCCATCAACGTGACGCTGCGGCAAAAGTTTGAGCTGTTCGCCAACTTTCGGCCAATCAAGAACCTTCCTGGCCTCGAGACGCGCTACCCCAATGTGGACCTGATCATCATTCGCGAGAACACCGAGGGGCTCTACGTGGGTCTGGAACACGAAGTGGTGCCGGGCGTGATCGAGTCACTGAAGGTGATGACGAAAAAGGGATGCACGCGGATCGCGAAGTTTGCCTTCGACTACGCGCATAAGCACGGGCGGAAGAAGATTCACGCCATCCACAAAGCGAACATCATGAAGATGTCGGATGGACTGTTCCTGAAGTGTGCCCGCGATGTAGCGAAGAATTTCCCGGAGATCACCTACGCCGAGCACATCATCGACAACACCTGTATGCAACTGGTGATGAATCCTTATCAATATGACACGCTGGTGATGGAGAACCTGTACGGGGATATCGTCAGCGATTTGTGCGCTGCGTTCGTGGGCGGGCTGGGACTGGTGCCGGGTGCAAATATAGGAGCGGAGGCGGCGATCTTCGAGGCGGTGCACGGCTCGGCTCCGGATATCGCCGGCAAGGACCTCGCCAATCCGACGGCGCTGCTGCAGTCGGCGATCCTGATGCTGCGGCATATCGACGAGGATGGGGCCGCGAATAAGGTGCAGGCGGCGCTGGAGAAAACCTACTCGGCAAAGAAGACACTGACGCGCGACGTCGGCGGCAAGGCAGGGACGCGGGCCTTTGCTGACGCGGTGATCGCGAATATGGAGCAGGGACGATGAAGACGGAGAGAATAGCTGCGGTTGTGCTGATGGGCTTGCTTGCGGTCGCGGGGGGATGCAAAAAGTCCGGCAACGCGACGAACGAGCCCCAGCCGCAATTCACGACGATCGACCTGGACAACGGCGGCACGATCACGGGTACGGTGCACTTCACAGGCACAGCGCCGAAGCCGATCGAGATCGATATGTCGCAGGATCCGGCCTGCACGCTGGGAGCGAAGAACTACAGCGAAGGCTACGTGGTCGATAACGGCGGCCTCGCCAACGTGTTCGTCTACGTGAAGGATGGACTCGGGAACAAGGTGTACGCTGCGCCGTCGCAGCCGGTCGATGTCGACCAGAAGAACTGCCGTTACGAGCCGCACGTCGTCGGTGTGATGGTGGGGCAATCGGTGCGCTTCACCAACAGCGATCCGACGATGCACAACATCCACATGATGCCTACGGTGGCGGGCAATCATTCCGTGGACATCTCGCAGGGGCCCGCCGGTCCGAACAACCAGAAGCAGGATCAGATGACCTTCGGCAAGCCGGAGCTGATGATC
>DATEPN010000245.1:0-2293 GCA_035273225.1 Acidobacteriaceae bacterium
ACGCGGCCGTAGGGCCAGGTGGCCGGCGGCACGGCGCTCAGCGCCTCGGGCAGGTCGGCGATGCGGAGGTCGAGTTCGCGGCGGCGTGCGCCGACCGGGCGCAGGAAGGTGTCGCTCGGGCCGGAGGGGCCCATCGGCGGATAGAGAATCGTCAGGTTGACCGACGTTTTGCTGACGATGAGGAACGGATTGGCCCAGCTCGCGCGTGTATGGATCGCCTCGTAGAGGCGCTTCGAGGGTAAGGGGATGGACTCGAGCTGCTGGCGGTAGGCGTCGCGCTCGGCGGCGGCGGCTTTGGCCTGTTGCAGAGCGCGCTGGCGGGCGGCTGCGGCGGCTTCGACGGAAGTGGCGGCCTTGCGCGGCGAGGGCGGGTGGGAGCAGCCGGCGGCGAGCAGCAGGGCGCTGAGGATGACGGGAGCGGCGGGGAATCTCATGATGCGGCGCGGAGTGCGGGTCTGCTTTCAGGATATCAATTGCGGGGACAAGGCCCCGGGGCTGCCTCGGCCCAGGGCTGCGTTGTCCAGTGACGGGCGGCATTTTGCTGAGCGTCCTCTCCCTGGCCTACAATCTCCCCCGGTGAAGACCAGTCTTTTCGATCTGTATAAGGTCGGGATCGGGCCCTCCAGCTCGCACACCATGGGCCCCATGCGCGCGGCGCGCCGCTTCGGCACCGAGCTGAGCGAGGCCGGGCTGCTGCCGCAGGTGGCCGAGGTTGTGGTGGAACTGTACGGCTCGCTCGCGCTCACGGGGCAGGGTCATGGAACGGATCGCGCCATTCTGCTGGGCTTGAGCGGCGAAGAGGCGGCGACGATCGATCCGGCCACCATCGATGCGAAGCTGGCGGAGATGCGCGCAACCGGCAGGCTGGCGCTGATGGGCACGCATGCCATCCCGTTCCGCGAGGCGGAGCATCTGCTGCTGCATCGCGATGCGATGGTGCCCCCCGGAGCCGTCACGCAGCATCCGAACGGCGTGCGCTTCAGCGCGTTCGATGCGGATCGGAAGCTACTGCTAACGCGGACGTACTTTTCGATTGGCGGGGGATTCATCGTCGCGGACGGCGAAGAGGAGCGGCCCGCGACCACCGCTGAGGTCGCGCTGCCGTTTCCCTTTGCGAGCGCCGCGCAGATGCTGACGATGGCCCATGATGCGGGGCTGAGCGTGTGGGAGCTGATGCTGGCGAATGAATGCGCGCTGCGTCCGGAGGCGGAGGTGCGCTCCGGGATTCTGCACATCTGGGAGGTGATGCAGGCGTGCATCGAGCGCGGCATCGCGACGGATGGGATTCTGCCCGGCGGCCTGGCCGTGCGGCGGCGCGCTCCTCGGCTGGCGGCGCGGTTGCGCGAAAAAGGATCGGTCGATCCGCTGGCGCCGCTGGACTGGGTGACGGTCTACGCCATGGCAGTCAACGAAGAGAATGCCGCCGGGGGGCGCGTTGTGACCGCGCCAACGAACGGGGCCGCGGGAGTTGTTCCCGCCGTCGCGCGCTACTATCGCGACTTTATTCCCGGCGCGGATACGGATGGCATCCTGCGGTACTTCCTCACCTCGGCTGCCATCGGCGTTCTCTACAAAGAGAATGCTTCGATCAGCGGCGCGGAGGTTGGCTGCCAGGGCGAGGTGGGTGTTGCCTGCTCCATGGCAGCGGGTGGCCTGATTGCTGCACAGGGCGGGACCAACGGCCAGGTGGAGCACGCGGCGGAGATCGCGATGGAGCACAACCTCGGGATGACGTGCGACCCCATCGGCGGCCTGGTGCAGATTCCCTGCATCGAGCGCAACGCGATGGCCGCAGTGAAGGCGGTGCAGGCCAGCCGCATCGCGATGAATGAGGTGGAGGCGCACAAAGTGTCGCTCGATCAGGTGATCCGGACGATGTATCTCACCGGCCTCGACATGCAGTCGCGCTATAAAGAAACTTCGCTCGCCGGCCTGGCGCTGAACGTCATCGAGTGCTGAGCAAACGCCGATCGCGAAGACGGCGTGGTCGGCGCGCGCCGCATCCAATCCATGTTGTGGGCCAATGAAACCCAACCGGGAGTGTGATCTATGGCAGCTCAGCCTATTCCGAATGCGGCGCCCGAGGATCTGGCGCAGTTCAGTCTGGAACAGGAAATCGCCGATGCTCAGCGGCACCGGCCATGGCAGGCGGGGACCTTCTCCAGGATGCTGTGCAAGCAGGGCGACCTGCGTCTGGTTCTGGTCTGCCTGGACGAGGGCGCAAAGATGGAGGACCACCACGCCGACGGCAGCACCGCCCTGCAGGTGCTGAATGGCTCGATTCGCTGCCGCG
>DATEPN010000246.1:0-10120 GCA_035273225.1 Acidobacteriaceae bacterium
ACCCTCAGTACCCCTTGCCGTTTGCTCCATTCGAAGAGGCTACAGCCGTTGATCGAAAGCAGTGTTCCACGTGGAACGCGAACCCACCTGCCCAATGCTGGTTATCTGTGAATTCCGTCGGCTCGGTGGTCTGATCGGGTACCAGGCCCAACGCATTACCTCCGGCAATCCGCTGAAAGCACTGCCTGACCAGACGGCTTCGTTTCCTGAGGGCGGGTAACCATGGCAGAGATGTTCCACGTGGAACATCTCTGCCGAAAGATCCCCGGTACAGCATCGGTAACGCTCCCTTCGAGGCTCCGTGCAGGAACTTTTCCACCGGGCGCATACTTTGAGTCATCCGGCTGTAACAATTGGGCATTTCCGCTATCTCACGGCGATCCTGCAGCTTACGCCCTCCAGGCCGCAGGCCGATTGAGCGCGTTCCACAATTGCACCCCGGTTCTGCACAGCGAGTTTCGATTGCCCAGACCCCCCTCTGCTCTTAAGCTTGAGAAGTCATGGGGAAAGTCCTTGCGGTCGTCAATCAGAAGGGTGGAGTCGGTAAGACGACCACAGCGATCAACCTCTCAGCCGCCCTTGCTCTGGAGGAGAAGCACGTTCTCCTGATCGACTGCGATCCGCAGGCGAACTCCTCGGGCGGGTACGGGCTGGGGCGGGAAGAGGATCGGCGCTCCTCCTACGACGTGCTGATGGGTGAGGCGACGATCGAAGAGGTGGCCGTCGCGACGGAGATCAAGACTCTGAAGCTGGTGCCCTCGCACAAAAACCTTACCGGGGCGAATGTCGAGCTGATCCAGATGGAACGCCGGGCCTACCGGCTGCGGGAAGCGATCGATAAGGTCAAGGCTATGTATGACTTCGTGATTCTGGACTGCCCCCCGGCGCTGGACCTGCTGACCCTGAACTCCCTGGTAGCGGCGGACCGGCTGCTGGTCCCGATGCAGGCGGAGTATTTTGCGCTGGAGGGGATCAGCGAGCTGGTCCAGACGCTGCAGCGGGTGCGGGAGTCGCTGAACAAGGATCTCGAGATCGAGGGCGTGCTGCTGACCATGTACGACGACCGGACGAACCTGGCGCAGCAGGTCACGCAGAATCTGAAGGAATTTTTCAAGGAGAAGCTGCTGAAGACGGTGATTCCCCGGAACGTGCGGTTGGCCGAGGCGCCCAGCTACGGCAAACCGGTCATGCTCTACGACCCGAAGTCCAAAGGGGCGGAGGCGTACGCGGACCTGGCGGTGGAAATTCTGGAGCGGAACGGGATGAAGGTAGCGAACGGGCGCAAGGCGGCCGCCGCGGCTGCGGAGCGCCCCAAGCCGGAAATCAAGGTTCGGTTCTGGCCGTATGCGTGAGCCGGTAGTGCGGTAGCCGGTAGCAAGAAGCCAGGAATGCAACGCAGAAGAATGGATCAAGATGCAGACGACGACGGAAGCACCCACGAACAATAAACGCAGGGCTCTCGGCAAAGGGCTCGAATCGCTGTTGCCACGCGCTCCTCAGCCTGCGGCCGAGCCGGTCGTGCACGCGCCCGTGCCGGCTCCGGCTGAAACCGGCAAGCCGCGGGAGATCCCGGTCGGCGACATCGACCGGAGTCCGTACCAGACGCGGACCCGCTTCGACGAGGTGCAGCTAGCGGAACTGGCTGCGTCGATTGAGGCAACGGGCGTGGTGCAGCCGATTCTGGTGCGGCCGCTGCCTGGCGGGCGCTTTCAGCTGATTGCCGGCGAGCGGCGCTGGCTGGCGTCGAAGCGCGCGGGCAAGGAGACGATCCCCGCCATTGTGCGGCATGCGTCGGACGAGCAGGCGATGGAGATGACCATCGTCGAAAATCTGCAGCGCACCGACCTGAACCCGATGGAGCAGGCGCGGGCGTATGAGCGACTGGCGCGGGAGTTCCAGCTGACCCAGGAGCAGATGGCGAAGCGCACCGGCAAGGATCGGGCCTCGGTCGCCAACTTTCTGCGGCTGCTGCGGCTGCCGACCGAAGTCCAGGGCCAGGTGGAGAGTGGCGCGCTCAGCTTCGGACATGCGAAGGCGCTGCTGCCGCTGGAGGATCCGGCGACGATCCTGAAGGCGGCGCAGAAGGTGACGGCGCTCTCGATGAGCGTGCGGCAGACCGAGAGCTACGTGCAGGGGCTGCTCAATCCTGAAGCCAGGCAGAGCGGCGGCGAGCAGAAGGAGAAAGTAGTCGATCCCAATGTGCGCGAGGTTCAGCAGAACCTGCAGCGCCTGCTCGGGCTGAAGGTGCATATCGAGGACCGCAAGGGGCGCGGGCGAGTCATCATCGAGTACGGCAAAATCGAGGAGTTCGATCACCTGCTGGAGATGCTCGGGAATAAGTAACGGTACGAGTTACAGATTGCGCCGGCTAAGTAACCGCTGTGGTTACGAATACCGACTCAGCGGGATCCGACGGTCTCTTGTGCTGCGGCTGGCTTGTGGCGCAGCTTGGCGAAGAGGCTGACGATGGCCTGCGCCGCGTTCTTCATGGAGTAACGCCGGGCAAAGGTGGCGCGGGTTTGCGCAGCCATGCCCTCGCGTTCCGCTGGGGAGAGCGCGATCCAGCGGCGGAGGAGACGCTCGGTGCCTTCGAGGGTGTCGTCCTCGACGAGGCCTACGCCGTCGGCCACAATCTCCGTCCAGACATTCACCTGATTGCTGATGAGCACGGGACGGCCGGCGGCGAGCGACTCGACGACCACGATGCCGAAGTTCTCCTGGTGCGATGGGAGGATGAAGGCATCGGCGGCGCGGTAGGCTCCCCACTTGAAATCGCCGGTGAGCATCCCGGGCCAGTGGACGCGGTTGACGGCACCAGCGTCCGCGGCCAGTTGCTGGAGCTTCGCCTGCAGCCCGACCTGGTCGGGGCCGGCGATGACGAGGTCGAGGTCGGGCACCGACGGCGCGACCCGGGCAAAGGCTTCGAGCAGCAGATCGCAGCCCTTCTTCTCGTGGATCCGGGAAAGGAAGAGCAGGTAGCGCCGGCCGCGGGCCTGGGGCAATTTGCTGTAGAACGCTTCGATCTGCGCCGGGGGATCGCCTTCGGGGTCGCTGATGCCGTAGGAGACGGGGACGGAGTTCCAGCGGTTGGGGCTGAAGCTGGTGGCGGCGAGGTCGCGTTCCTTCTCGGTGGTGAAAAAGACGGCAGCGGCGTCGCGGAGCACAGGGTATTGCAGCGGCCAGAAGATGCGCTTCTTCAGGTGCTTGAGCGGGTATTGCCGGTTAAACCACGGATCGATGCCGCCGTGCGGGAAGACTCCATAGGGAAGTCCGGCACGGAGCGCGGCCGATCGAACGGCCATGCCAGCGTAACTCCACAGGCCGTGCATGACGAGCGCATCAAAACGTCCGGCGTTGTGGCCGAGCCAGGCGGCCAGCCGGGGCGAGTATCCGAAGCCGCCCAGGGCGCCCCCACCGAAGGCATGTACCGGGAACGAAAGCCCCTTCAGCCAGGAGGAATTTGGCTGGTCCTGGCAGGCGACCTCCATGGAGTGCCCCAGCGCCGCGTAGGCTTTGGCGATCTGGCGAACGGCTTCCGGCGGGCCGCCACCGGCCGGATTCAGACTGCAGATGACATGGAGGAGCTTCAACAGGAACAACCTTCAGGAGGACTGCCTTAACTATATAAAACCGGACGCTGGCGGGCACCAATTCACTAGAAGCATTCAATCACGGTGGAAGGACCGGGAGCCGCGGCGATCCGGGTCGCAGATTCGAGCCGGACGCAATCCTCGCACAGAGTTGAAGATGAAAATGCGATCCGCCGAGAGCACATCGTCGAGATCGATAGCAGCTTCCTCGATCTCGGGATGCGTCCCCAACAGATGTTGCCGGTAAACACCCGGCAACAGTCCGCATTCCACCGGAGGCGTTACCAGTTTGCCGCCCTTCGCAATCATCACATTGTGAATGGCACATTCTGTGACCTGTCCTTCTGTGTTGAAGATCAGCGCATCATCGCAGCCCGCGGCTTGTGCCTGAGCCAGAGCCTCGTTGTGGATGGAGCGCTGCGTTGTCTTGTGCCTCAGGAAAGCGCTCGACGCATCGACTGGCGCAGAGGCGATGAGCAGAAGAGCCGGACTTCTGCCGGGTTCCAGTGGAGTGCTCGCAATCGAGAGGTCGCCTGATCGCGCCAGCTGCAGGCGAACGCGGTGCCGGCTTCCCTGCTGAAATCTTGCAGCCAGTTCCTGCAACTGCTCACGAACGCGCTCTTCGTCGAGGCGGAAATCAAAGTACTCCGCTGAGCGCCGCAGCCGGCGAAGGTGCAGATCGAGCAGAGCGTAGTCTCCGTCCCAGGCCATGGTTTCAATCAACTCGAACCGTGGCGCCGGACAGGTCAAAAACCGCGCTTTCAGGAGGCACTCCGCATACTCGCTCTCGGGATCGGAGTCGTACGTGATGCCCGAACCAACACGCAACTGCGCTTTTCCGCCGCAGAGAGTCAAGGTGCGAATGGCGACGCTGAAAACTGCATTGGTATCGGGAGCCATGAATCCGATGGCACCGCACGCGATCCCGCGCGGCTCATCTTCCAGCTCGCGAATCACCTGCATGGTGCGCACCTTCGGCGCGCCCGTGATGGAGCCACATGGAAAAAGGCTGCGGAAGATTTCGTAGTAGCTGGTCGCGCTCTTCAGCTTGCCCCGAATGGTGGACGTCATCTGCAGCAGATCCGGATAGCGTTCGACTGCGAACAAATCTGTCACTTCGACAGTGCCAAACTTGCAGATGCGTCCCAGGTCATTGCGCATCAGGTCCACGATCATCACGTTTTCGGCGCGATTCTTCTCATCCGCAGCCAGCCACGCAGTCATGCGCGCATCTTCTTCGAGGTCGCGTCCACGCGGCGCAGTTCCCTTCATCGGACGGACGGTGATCCGGTCAGCATGCCTGCGGAAAAACAACTCCGGCGAAGCGGAGAGGATATGCGCGTCGCCCGTGTGGATCAGAGCGCCGTAGGCCACCGGCTGGCTCGCCATGATCTTTTCAAATAACTGCGCGGGATCGTCGTCGCAGGACAGCGTCATCTTCACCGTGAAGTTCGCCTGATAGAAATCGCCTGCTTCGATCAGCTGCCGAATGGTGTGAATGCGCTCGCGATAGGGGGCGCTCGACGTATGAATTGCCACGTCCGCAGGCTTCTGTGCCTGCTCTGCTTCCTCGCGGTGTGCGGGATCGGTCGATCCGCCGCCGTGCTCCTGCCGGATCAGCGGGTTCCGATACACGCCGAACCATGCAAGAGGAAGCCCGGTGCCAATCGGGTGGCCCGCGGCAGAATTCGCGGCGCGCGGCTCGAAGTGGTACCCAGCTTCGTAACTGAGGAAGCCGGCTACGCAGCATCCATCACGCAACGCATTCTCAATGGACGCAAAGAGCGCAGGAATTTCAGCGAGTTCTCGGGTGGAGATGATTTGCAGCGGATCCATGAACAGAAAGCTGCACTGGTTGTCTGCATCGGGGCGCGCCGTCCGCAGTAAGACGGAGCCCGGCCGCCGCGCAGCCAGCGAGGACCACTCTTCGTGCGCGGATTGCAGGGATTCTTCTGCGGAAGCCACCTCTCCCATTGCAGCACAACCCGCTCTGCTGGAAGCAGAAGGCTCCGCCCTCCGCGGACGAGTCTGCTTCCGGATCTGTCCGAATCTACGCACCTGAGCCGGTCCAGGCCTGGCACCTATCCCATGTAACGCACGTCGAGCAGGGTGCAGTCGTCATCCGCGGCGAGGGAGCCGCAGACGGACTGGAGATCGCGGCAGATGTCGTCGAGGGAGGCTGTGGCCATGGCGGGGGCGGTGAGCGGATCTTCTCCATAAAAGTCACCGCCGGGCATCTGCGATTCTGTAACACCGTCGGTTACGATTAACACACGCGAGCCGGGGTTGAGGCGCAGGGATCCCGAATGGTAAGGCGCGTCCTCAATGAGACCGACGGGCAGGTTGGACTCGGTGAGGCGCGTGCAGCCGCTGCAGTAGACGAAGGGCGGAATGTGTCCGCAGTTGATGTAGTCGAGGGTGCCGTCCGGCGTGAGGCGCAGGATGCACATCGTGGCGTACTTCTCGATGTTTTTGCTGCAGATGTAGCGGTTGACGATTTCGGCGATGGTTTGCAGCGGCTGGCGCGAGGCCAGCTGCGCATAGATAAGGCCTTGCAGCGTCGACGCGAGGATCGCGGCAGAGATTCCCTTGCCGGAGATGTCGGCGACGATCATGGCGACGGAGTCGTCGTTCTCAATGACGTCGAAGAAGTCGCCCCCGACCTCGCGGCAGGCGACGGAGCGCGCGGAGACCTGCGCCCAGGAGAGGGTGGGCAGGCGCGTCGTCATCAGGCTGCGCTGAATTTCGGCGGCAATGTTCAGCTCCTCGCGGTAGCGGCGCTCGCGCTCTTCGGCAATGGCTAGTTGCGCGTTATCGATGAGGGCGGCGGCGTCGGTCGAGATGGTGCTGAGCAGGTCGTTATCGATCTGGGTCAGGCTGCCGGGTTTGAGGCGGCTGTCGAGATAGAGCAGGCCGAGCAGGTCGGTGTTGCCGGCGCCACCCTGGCGGTGCTTGCGCAGCGGGATGCAGATGACCGAGCGGATGCTGTGGGCGACGATCGAGGCGGAGCGCGCTTCCGGGTCGGCGCTCAGCGTGTCCGTCAGGATGTATTCGCTGGAGTTGTTGACGGCCTGGCGAATGGCGCCGTGGGAGAGGGTGGCCTCGTCGGTGAGGGCGTCGCCGTGGTCGTCGCGGCCCAGCGCGAGCTTCAGTTCGCCGGCCTCGTTGCGGAGAAAGACGTAGCCGCGCTCGAATTTCGTCAGCTGGAGCGTGGTGTCGACCAGGGCGGCGAGGATCTGATCGATGGCGCCAGAGGTTTTCAGCTTGCGGGCCGACTCGAAGAACCAGTTCAGCTTTTCGAGCGCCGTCCCGGAGGCGCCGATCTCCGGGATGTGGCTGATGATATCGCGGATGGTGGAGCCGAGCGCCTGTTCGGTGCCGAGGCGCAGCGCGGGTCCGTCGGCTGCGCCGAACTGGACGGTATCGTCGTCGCCAAGCAGGTGGCGGGCGCTGATCTGCTTGCCGTTGACGAAGGTGCCGTGGCGGCTGCCCTGATCGACCACGAAGCAGCCGTCGTCGGTGACCACGATTTCCGCATGCCGCCGCGAGACGAAGGGATGCGCCAGGACGATGTCGTTTTCGGGCAGGCGGCCGATGGTGAAGGGCGAATGCGTGATGCTGCCCGTGCGACGAGTGGAGCCATCGACCAGCACGTAGCTGAGCGGCGCTGCAGTGGCGGACATGGTGGCAAGGATTATAGGACACGGAGCCTCGGAAGGGCATGGGGTGACGATGGCGTTATGGGTGGGCGGCAGAGGCTCGATTGTGCCGCTTTGGGGGGCCGATCGCCCTCTTCCTGTTGAGCAGGGGTTGATCTTCTCAGCAGGCGGTGGCCTTCGCCTCCACAGTCGCAGACGCCGCCAGCAGAGGGCCGGCGTAGGACGACCCCTGAAGGAACCTTTCCTCCAGGACCTCGGGGGGGAGGGGGCGGCTGAAGAGGTATCCCTGAACCACCTTGCAGCCGAGAGACTGCAGCCGGAGCGCCTGATCGGCGGTTTCGACGCACTCGGCGACCACCTCCATCTGTAAGCCGGATGCGAGGTTGATCAACGCCCGGGTGAGAGCGGCATCGCGCGCGGTCACGAGGATGGAGCGGACGAACGACTGATCGATCTTCAGCTTCGAAAAGGGGAAAGCGCGAATGTAGCTCAGGCCGCAGTAGCCGATGCCGAAATCGTCGATCGCCAGTCCGATGCCCGCATCCCTGAGCCGCTGCAGCAGAGGCGCCAGTTTCTCCGCATTCTGCATCAGCTGCGTCTCGGTGAGTTCCAGCTCGAGCCGTTCGGGCGCAAGGCCCGACTCCGCCAGCGCCTTGCTGACGGTGTCGAGGAAGCCCGGATCGCGGAACTGGGCCGCGGATACATTGACGGCCAGCGCCGGGGCGCGGTCGCCGTAGCGTTCCCACCGTTTCGCCTCGCGGCAGGCCGATTCCAGCACCCAGGCGCCGATGCGCACAATCTCGCCTGTACTCTCCGCAGCCGGAACGAAGATCGAGGGAGGCACGACTCCAAGTTCAGCGCTGTGCCAGCGCAGCAAAGCCTCAGCGCGCAGCACGCGGCCGGTGGCGATTTCGACCTGCGGCTGATATTCGAGGGAGAATTCACCGGAGGCGAGCGCGTGGCGCAGCGCATGCTCCAGTGTGAGCCGCTCGATGGCGCGCTCGTTCAGATCGTTGGTGAAGAACTGCCAGTTGTTTCTGCCCCTGTCCTTTGCGGCATACAGGGCAGCGTCGGCGTTGCGGATGAGCGATTCCGCGTCGGTCCCGTTCTCGGGGAAGATGCTGATGCCGATGCTGCAGGTGGTGATGAGGGGGTGGTGGCCTTCCGAGGTGATCTCGGCCGCGACGATGTGGTTGATGCGGTCCGCGGCAATGGCCGCGTCGCTGGCTTCGTGCATGCTGCGCAGCACCAGCACGAATTCATCGCCGCCGAGGCGGGCGACCACATCCCCCTGGCGGACCGTCCCTCTGAGCCGCTCGGCGACGCACTGAAGCACCTGATCGCCGGTCGAATGGCCAAGCGAGTCGTTGATCACCTTGAACTGATCGAGATCGATAAACAGCACGGCGAGCTTCTTCTGGTAACGCTGGGCGTCGGCCAGCATGTCCGGCAGGCGCTCGCTCAGAAAGGCGCGGTTGGGCAATCCAGTGAGCGCGTCGTGGTAGGCGAGGTACTGGAGCTGCTTCTGGGTCTGGTGTAGTTTTGCTTCCGTGTGGAGACGCTGCAGGGTTGCGGCTCGCTCCTTGAGCGCGCGTTCGACTGCGGGGGCGAGGCGCGTCAGGTTGCCCTTGAGCACATAGTCGGTGGCGCCCTGCTTGAGGCTTTCGACGGCGTTGTCTTCGCCCATCGTGCCGGTAACGAAGATGAATGGTGTTGTGGGACGCACGTCCTGCGCGATCGCCAGCGCGGAAAGGCCGTCGAAGGCGGGTAAGCCGAAATCGGACAGGATGACGTCCCAGTCCTGCCGCTGCAGGCATTCCTGGAAGCCGTAGCGGGTCTGTACCGTTTCGATCCGGCAGTCGAGGCCCGCATCCTCAAGGATGTTCGCGATCAGCTCAGCATCGAGCCGATTGTCTTCAAGGTGCAGCACGCGGAAGGGCTGCTTAATCCCCGTGTCCTGTGGCAACTTCTTCTTCCTTTCTCCGGGGATTGCTCTGCGCGGGCGGCTCGTTAATCACGGCCCAGTACTTGCCCAGGGCCTTGACCGCCTCAAAGAACTCGGAAAATTCGACCGGTTTGACGACGTAGCCGTTGGCGCCGAGGTCGTAGCACTCATTCAGGTCCGGCCCCTCGCGCGACGATGTTAGCATGACGACCGGAACGTGGTGGAGTTGCTCGCTCTTCTTGATCGAACGCAGCACTTCGATGCCGCTGACTTTGGGCATCTTGATGTCCAGCAGCATCACCGCGGGGAAGTCCTCGTCGGTTCCCCGATAATGCTGGTTCAGGTAGTTGAGCGCCTCGCTGCCGTCGCGGAGAACGATCACGCGGTTGGCCACGTGGCTGTCCTCCAGGGCCGCCAGGGTCAGTTCGATGTCCGCTGCGCTGTCTTCAACCAGCAGAATGGGTTTCAGCAAGCTCATGGGTTTCTCCTTTGCCGTCGCAAGCCTCCGGCAGTGAAAAGTAGAATTTTGCGCCCTGGTCCACGGCGCCTTCGGCCCACACTGCGCCGCCGTGCCGCTCGATGATGCGGCGGACGTTCGCCAGTCCGATGCCGGTGCCTTCGAACTCGTCTTCTCCGTGCAGGCGCTGGAAGACCTGGAAAAGCTTGTCGTAGTAGCTCATGTCGAATCCGGCGCCATTGTCCTCGATGCAGACGACCAGGCTGCCGTCGTCGCTGGTCTGAGTCCCGATGCGGATTTCCGCGACGGAGCGGTTGCGCGTGAACTTGAGCGCGTTGCCCAGCAGGTTTTCGATTACCTGGCGGAGCATCGGCTGGTCGGCAAGAGCGGGAGGAAGCTCCTCGATGCGCCACCGGATCACGCGGTTCCGGGTTTCCGGCTCCAGCTCCCGGCGGACTTCCTCGATGAT
>DATEPN010000247.1:0-7146 GCA_035273225.1 Acidobacteriaceae bacterium
TTGACCTTGTGATCGGACGGCCAGTGCCAGAGCTGCCACGGCACCTGCAGAAACCAGAGCCACGCGCCAATGGCGACGACAATCGCGACCACCAGTGCCGTGATGCCAAGAATGCGATTGCGGCGCGCGCGGCGTTCGTTATACGCAGGAGCATCGAGCAGGGTCATTCCGAGCGACTCCTTTCAGTCTCGGCGGGGCAGGAACACACAGCCGCCTCCTATTCTAGACACCGCGGAGGGAAAAGCGGTTAGCTGGGAGCAGATAGCAGATGGCGTTTGCTAACCGCTATCCACTATCCGCTGTCCGCTGCTTCACAAACTGTAGCGATTCCGATCCTTATCCGCCCGGCGCTCGAGCGCCAGTTGAATCAGCCGATCGATCAGCTTCGGATACGGCACCCCCGACGCCGCCCACAGCCGCGGGTACATGCTGATCGACGTGAACCCAGGCAGCGTATTGATTTCGTTGACGTAGATGCGCCCCGACTTTCCCGGCTCCATCAGAAAATCCACGCGCGCGAGGCCAGAGCAGTCGCAGACCTGGAAGGCGCGGGCCGCCATCTCCCGCACCTGCTTCGTCTGCTCCTTTGTCAGCTTCGCCGGCACGATGAGATCGCTGCCTTCGCTCAGGTACTTCGCCTCGTAGTCGTAGAACTCCTTGCCCGGCACAACCTCGCCGACGACGGAGGCCTCAGGATCATCGTTCCCGAGAACAGCGACTTCGAGTTCGCGCGGCTTGCCCTTTGCGCCGCCGACGCCCTGCTCCACGACGATCTTGCGATCAAATTGCGCAGCCAGATCGATGGCCGGGCCGAGTTCTTTGCGGTCGTGCGCCTTGCTGATCCCTACCGAGGACCCCAGATTGGCCGGCTTCACGAACAGCGGATACCGCAACGCAGCCTCGATCCGGGCGACGATCTTACGCGGGCTTTTCTCCCACTCGCCGCGCAGGAAGGTGACGTGTTTCGTCATCGGCAGCTTGACGGAGGCGAAGAGGCGCTTCATCGCATCCTTGTCCATGCCTGCCGCCGACCCGAGCACCCCCGAGCCGACGTAGGCGATCCCGGCCAGCTCAAAGAGTCCCTGAATCGTTCCGTCCTCGCCAAAGGTCCCGTGCAGCACAGGGAAGACGACGTCCAGATTCAGGACAGCTTCGGGGCTGGTGTGGGTCAGCGAGCGCGCATCCCGCTCGAAGGGCACCAGCGTTGCGGTGTGCTCCGACCCGGACTGCGAGCCCGACTGCCGGGCCGATTGCGGAACCGGCGGCACGATGACCGACTCGCCTTTCCGCAGGACGGCGGCCCCGGGAGTGGCCTCGGGATCTCCAGCGCGGAGATGCTTTTCAGGCCCGGCCTCTGTTTTGTCCCCGGCCAGCAGCCGTTCTGCGTGGCTGGCTGTAACCCATTGACCCTGCTTGGTGATGCCGACCGGGATCACCTCGTATTTGGAGCGGTCGATGGCCTTGAGAACAGAGGCGGCGGAGAGCAGCGAAACCTCATGTTCGCCGCTGCGGCCGCCGAAGAGGATGCCGACACGAATCTTTTTCATGAGACGCTGTCATTGTAGGTCGGCATGGCCTGCGCGGGCTGGTGGAAAAGCCCGAAACTCCGGACTATGTACCTCAATCCTATATAGTTAGGCAGAATGGGAGCGGGGTACGAAAGTGCGAGGACCTGTCCTGGCCGTTGGTAATCGCCCTTTCGCCTTCAAAATCGTCTAAGGTCCAGCTAAATGGAATTATTCTTGCAACGGGGGGCAAACCTCTTTAATATGCGGCAATTGCGGGTATGAAGGCAGGCTCCATCGCGGACCGGGCCCCGGCGGCTCGTACTGGCTCGTCGAAAAACGGCGGCCACAAGACCCCTGCGCCTCGCGCAGCGGCGATCATCGATCCGGCGGCTCCGGTGTCGAACGGAATCCATGGTGTGGTTGAGCGGCCTGCGATGACCGCGCATTTCATCCGCTCGCGCATCGGCAAAATCTGTGTGGCCATCACCGGACCGACTCCCGCCGACATGATGCGCAACGCGGAGCAGATCATCCGCGAGAATCATTTCGTCGAGTTTCGTCTCGACTACCTGCCGAATCCGCTGGCGATTATTCCGAAGCTGAAGACGTTCCTCTACGAGCGTGGAGAAGTCACGGCCATCGCAACCTGCCGTCGCGCGGCAACCGGCGGCAAGTTCCGCGGCGCCATCGCGGCGGAACTGGAAGTCCTCGAGAAGGCTGCGCTGGCCGGCTGCCACCTGATCGACGTGGAGCTGCAGACCGCCGAGCACATGAAGCCGGCGCAGATGCAGCGCCTGCGCTCCCGCGGCGCCGCGCTCATCGTCAGCTATCACGACTTTGAAGCGACCCGCGAGCTCGACAAGATCTTCGAGCGCATCCGGCCCTTCCAGCCGGAGTTCATGAAGATCGTCTCCACGGCGAAGAACCTCACCGATAACATCGCGATGATGCATTTCCTCGAGCGCCGTCGCGATGAGGCCGAGCTGATCGGCATCACGATGGGCGAGCAGGGAACCATCAGCCGCGTGCTGGGCCTGCGCGCCGGCAGCGTCTTCACCTTCGCTTCCGCGCATGCGGGCGAAGAAACCGGTCCAGGCCAGATCGAAGCGCGCACGCTGCGCGAGGCGTGGCGCATCGACCAGATCGACCTGTCCACGAAGGTTTACGGCGTCGTCGGCAACCCGGTGAAGCATTCGCTCTCGCCGCTGATGCAGAACATCGCCTTCCGCCGCGAGACCGTGAACGCTGTCTTCCTGCCGCTGCAGACGACAAAGCTCCATGACCTGCTGACGCTGGTGAAGGAGATCCCGCTGCACGGCCTGGCCGTCACCATGCCGTTCAAGACGGAGATTATTAAACATCTCGAAAAGACCGACGCGCTCTCGCAGAAGATCGGCGCCTGCAACACCGTGGTGCGCGCGCAGGACGGCAAGCTCTACGGGTTCAACACAGACGTCGCCGCTGTCGTGCGTCCGCTCGAACGGCGTCTGCAGCTGAAGGGCGCGAAAATCCTCGTGCTCGGCGCGGGCGGCGCGGCGCGGGCGGCCGTCTTCGGCCTGGTCGAGAAGGGCGCAGAGGTTTTCATCTGGAATCGCACACCGGATGCCGCGAAAAAGCTGGCGCGCCAGGCGAAGGCGAAGACCATCCGCAAAGAGCAGCTGGCGAAGAGCACCTTCGACGTCATTGTGAATACCACGCCTGTGGGAATGCGCGGTGTCAAGCCGGCGAGCATTCTGGAGCCGAAGGAAATCAACGCGCGGCTGGTGTTCGACCTGGTTTACAACCCCATCGACACGCCGCTGATCCGCATGGCTCGCGAAAAGGGCCTGCCGGTCATCACCGGAGTGGAGATGTTCGTACACCAGGGTGCGCGTCAATTTGAAATCTGGACAGGGAAGCCGGCTCCGGAAGAAGAGATGTTGCGCGTCGTGGTGCATGCGCTGCGCCAGCAGTCTGCGGAGAAGACCGACAAGAGCTGAGTGCCGGAGCGAAGTCGGGCGTCAACCCTTTCCGATCAGTTCATGCGGAGGAAAGAGTGTCCGAACCGACCAGGCGTGCCGATCTGCCCATCACCTTCGAGTTGCCGCCGGACCTGAACGTGTTCCCCACAGGGAAGCCGCCCGAAACGCAGCCTCCGTTTGACTATAGTGGTAGCAGGAACACGTCCCCCATGCCCCCAAAACCGACCGAATCGGCAGTCGACCGGCTGATCGCGCTGGCTTCCGATGAGCCGCCGTCCAACCCCGCCAACGGACAGGTGAACCTCGAATCCGTTGCCATGGTGCCTGATCCCGGACCCGAGCAGGCGCAGATGCTGAATTCGCTGATGCAGGTTCGCAGCGTGCTGCCGTTCATCTCGCGGCTGGTGGAAGTCGGTCAGACCGCGGCCACCACGACAGAATTGTCCCGCAGCATGGGCGAACTCGCGGTGAACCAGCGCGACCTGCGCAACATGGTGCAGGATCACACGTCGCAGATGAAGCGCCTCGAAGATGAGGTCACGCGCGCCCGCGAAGCCGCTGAGCGGACAGCATCCGACGCCACCGACGTCATGGAGGACATGCGCGCCGTGCAGTCCACCGTGCGCAAGGCTGCGGTCGCCATCGGCGTTCTGCTCGCCGCGCTGATCGGCCTCGTGCTCTGGTTGCTGATTCACGGTCCTATTCACTAGCTCACGGGCAACAGCATGGCGCCAGGCCGACTCTCCTGAGAGAAGGAGGTTCGCATGGCAGAACGAAATGCAGAACCAGGCAAGGACGCTCGGAACGCTGATGAGGCGCGCCACGATGCGGCAGAGTATCACCGCCAGGCTCCTGAACATGGCATGACAGAAGATGCAGAGGAGCGCGCTCCGGACACCAGCGTCGGCGCCGAAGTGAAGCCCCGCATCATGCATGTGCATAAGGGCGACGTGGGACGCCCCGGGGTCAACGACGAAATCTACCAGGGATCGAAGACCAGGGAGCTGGATCGATCCGCCTGAGCGGCAGCGAGGTGCGCAGAGGAGTCAGGCTCGGAAGCGCTGTCGTGACCCGACTCGTGACCTGACTCCCGATCACTGATCACTGACTTCCTGCTCCCCTCAGGAAACCGATCGTATTCCCTCCGCCATTTCCGGATTTTCACCGCGCGAATGGAGCTATACTGCGCGCAGAACGCCGAAACGAATCCAGGAGAACCGGATGTCAGCCGTGAGCCTTCAAGAACCTGAGGTAGTCGTCGACGACTTTGTCGCGCTGGAAGAGCGCGTGCTGCGTGCCATCGAGCTGGTCAAGAGCGAGCGAGCAGCACGGAGCGAAGCCGAACAGCGGGCGAGTCGTCTGCAAAGCGAGCTTGAGGCTCAGAATATTCAGCTGGAACAGAGTCAGGAGCAGGTTCGCACGCTGGAGCGGGATCGCGAGCAGGTCCGCCAGCGCGTCGAAAAGCTTCTGAAGCAACTGGACGAAATTTCTTCATGAACGCAAGGCAGCAACCCGAGACACAGGCCGTCACTGTAGAAATCTACGACCAAAGCTACCGGCTGCGAGCCAGCGATCCGGCCTACATCGAAAAGCTCGCAGCCACAGTCGACCTGAAGATGCGTGCCGTTGCCGCGCACGGGCGGACGGTCGACTCGCTGCGCGTCGCCGTGCTCGCCGCTCTGAATTTTGCCGATGAGCTGGCGCGCCTCTCCGAACGGTACGCCGCCGTCACCGCTCCCGGCGAAAACGCCGCATCGCTGCGCTCTCGTGCTCACACCCTCAGCGGCATGCTCGACGAAGTCCTCGACGAGGAGCGCAGGGTAGGCTGAACCCCGCAGCCCGCGACCTCCCGGGTCGTTGCAGTTCCTCATCACAACCCATACCAGTTGGCGTAAAGGCGCGCTTCGCCGCGCTTTACCCGCCACTTTGTTCGCGACCTGCCATCGTGGAACAGGTATCGTCTTCGATAAACCCAACGCTGAAACTGCAATGCTGCTCTGGCCGGCGGGGTCCATCGAAGGAGGAAACTGTATGGCGCCTTTCATTGTCTTGATCGTATTGTTCGGCTTGTTTTGCGTCCTCGGGCACTTTCAGCTTCCCGTGAAGTTTGACTGGGTGACATCTCTCCGCCTCGCGCTGGCGGGCATGTTCCTGCTGACCGCGTCCGCGCACTGGGGCAAACGGCGTCCCGATCTGGTGGCCATGGTGCCTCCCTCTTTTCCGCGACCGGACCTCCTCGTCACGGTCACAGGCATCCTGGAACTTTTCGGAGCTGTCGGCCTGATGGTGCGAACGGCAGCGCCTTACGCCGCCCTGGGATTATTCCTGATGCTGCTGGCGGTCTTTCCCGCTAATGCTTACGCCGCGCAAAAGCGCCTCAGCATTTCCGGACGTCCGGTCGAATCACTCCTGCCGAGGACCCTGATACAGATCGTGTTCCTCGCTGCCGCAGGTATTGTCTTTTTCGCAGGGAGACGTTGAAGGTACCCTGGTCCGTCATGGGCGAGTCACGGGTGTGGCTGCGCTTCAGCTCTGGGACGAACTGTTGCTGTAGCGTGCCGTCGTGTGCGGCCCCGGCCACCAGCGGCCCACGCGGTGACAATACGCGATGTAATCCTGACCGAATTTCCTGCGCAGCGTCGGCTCCTCCCAGAACACCACGAACAGGTGAAACGCCAGCAGGAACACAATGGCGTAGAGGACCACTGCCGGGCTCTCAAAGTAAATCGCAGTGCCGGCAAGAATCGTCCCCGCCCCGATGTACATCGGATTCCGCACGTACCGATACGGCCCCCGGATCACCAGCCGCCGCGGCGCATCGAAGGGCGCGGGCGTCCCCTTGCCCATGCGGATGAAGCTGGCGACGCACGCAAACGTCAGCGTAGCCCCCAGCCCGCCGACGATGATTCCTGCGATTTGCGCGGCCCCGCCTGGAGCAGGCGTAGTTGCGCCGGTCAGAGCAAGAATCCGAACGGGCAGGTAAATGATGAGGAAGCCAACAAAGAGCGTGGCGTAGGCGAGCGTGCGGATCACGACGGACATGCTGAGCGCTCCTCCGCTGGCCTGGAATATAGCCCCGCGTGCAGAACACGGTCAACGCGGCCGCGCCTGGCCGTGACCCGGGTCACAGCCGGTCGCCGCAACCCGGTCCATACTGATCCCCGCCGGCTCCGGTCGGATCGGAGTGCGCCATGGCTGCAGGACTGCTCCAGGAAATCCGCTACGCGTTGCGCCAGCTGGGGAAGAGCCCCGGCTTTACTCTGCTCGCCATCGGAACGCTTGCGCTCGGCATTGGCGCAAACACCACCATCCTCAGCTGGATCAGCGCCACCCTGCTGCACCCCATCCCGGGCGTCGCGCAGACTGGGAGAATGAATACGCTGCAGCGTGGCGAGCGCAGTGAGCACCCCACGCCGCCGCTCTCGTATCTCGATTACGCCGACCTGCGCCGCCAGGCGAAAACCGTCTCCGGGATGCTCGCGTATCACGACGACTTCATGGCGCTCACCGGCTCCGGTAAGCCGGAGCGCATCTACGGCGCGCTGGTCTCCGCAAATTATTTCGACGTCCTGGGCGTCCAGGCGGCCCTCGGCCGCACCCTCGCCGATTCGCTCGACGCCGAACAGGCCGGCCAGGCCGACGTCGTTCTCGGCTTCGATCTATGGCGCAACCATTTC
>DATEPN010000248.1:0-11122 GCA_035273225.1 Acidobacteriaceae bacterium
GCCGGAAGAAGTGGCGCGGCTGGTGCTGTTTCTGGCGGCCGATGACAGCTCGGCGATCACAGGGCAGAACCATGTGATTGATGGCGGCTGGGTGTAAACCGCAGGGGACAGGGTGTACGGTTGAGGTCCTTCGATGATTCAGCGATGGCTCGCAACGCGCTGGGTAGGGTCTGCGCTCGTCTCGGCTATTGTGCTGGTGGCGATTGCGCCCCTGGTTCGCCTGCGCGCGAGCGGCTTCGTCTTCCTCATCTACCTGCACACCCCTGTTTACATGCTGCATCAGGTGGAGGAGCACACGGGCGATCGCTTCCGCCGCTTTGTGAACCAGCAGATCTTTCATGGAGTGGAGGCGCTGACGCCGCTGGCGGTGCTGTGGATCAATCTGCCTGGTGTATGGGGCGTGACGCTCGCGTCGCTCTATGCAGCGGCCTTAATCGGGCACGGCTGGGGACTGGCGGCAGTTTATCTGGTGCTGGTGAACGCGGCGGCGCACCTGCTGGCAGCAGTGATCACGCGCGGGTACAATCCGGGGTTCTGGACGGCGCTGCTGCTGTTTCTGCCGCTGGGCTTCCTCACGTTGCAGATGGCGCTGCGTGATCCCGGCATTGGCTGGGAACAACACCTTGTTGGCCTGCTGGTTGCCGTGGGCATCCATGCGGCGATTGTGGTGCATACGCGCAGGCGGGCGGCGCGACTGAGCCTGCCGGCCGTGCCGCGCTAATCGAGCGGCGTCGGTAACCATTCGACTGCCAAATTCAGCCGTTCAGGCCGCCAAACACGGTAAACTACTACTGGGACCCCTATGCTCCGGCTCACCAAAAAAGCCGATTACGGCCTGATGGCTCTGAAATTCCTCGCCGAGCATCCGAACCAAACCTCGCTCAGCGCCCGGGATATTGCCGAGGCTTACCATATTCCGCCGCAGTTACTGGCGAAGATCCTCCAGCGGCTGGCGAAGGTCGGGATTCTGCGCTCGCATGCCGGAATGAGCGGCGGCTATTCCCTGCTTAAGAATCCGCGGGAGATTTCGGCGTTTGAGGTGATCCACGCCATCGACGGGCCGCTGTTCATTACCTCCTGCGGAACCAGCCACGACGGCTGCGAACTGACGGATTCGTGCACGATCCGGGAGCCGCTGGCACGGGTGAACGACTCGATCAGCGGCCTGTTGCGCAGCATCAGCATTGCGGATCTCGCGGAGCCTCCTGCGGATGCGCAGAAGCCTCCGGAACTCGTAAGCATCCGGATGTAATCTGGGGCTGATGAAGCTGCCCATCTATCTCGACAATCACGCCACGACGCCCATCGATCCCCGGGTGCTCGAGGCGATGATGCCGTATCTGACCGACACCTACGGCAACGCCGCCAGCCGCAGCCACAGCTTTGGATGGACCGCCGATCATGCCGTCGAGGCGGCGCGGGAGCAGGTGGCGAAGCTGATTGGCGCGGCGCCCAAGGAGATCGTCTTCACCAGCGGCGCGACGGAGAGCAACAACCTCGCGCTCAAGGGTGTGGTGGAGGCGGCGCGGACGGCGGATCCGCAGCGGGCCATCTACGTGATCACGCAGGCGACCGAGCACAACGCGGTGCTCGATCCGTGCAAGTGGCTCCAGAAGCAGGGCTGCCGAGTGACGGTGCTGGGCGTGGATCCGCAGGGGCGGGTGCGCCTCGACGATTTGCGGCGGGCGATGGATGAATCGCTGCCGCTGATTGTATCCATCATGGTTGCAAATAACGAGATTGGGACGATTCAGCCCGTGGACGAGATTGGCGCGCTCTGCCGCGAACGGGGCGTCCTGTTCCACACCGATGCGGCGCAGGCGGCGGGCAAGGTGCCGTTGGATGTGACTCGGAGCGGCATCGACCTGCTGTCGATCTCAGGACACAAGATTTATGCCCCGAAGGGTGTGGGCGCGCTGTACGTGCGCAAGCGGAGTCCGCGGATCGCGGTGGCGGAGCAGATGCACGGCGGGGGCCACGAGCGCGGGATGCGATCCGGAACGCTGAATGTGCCGGGGATCGCCGCGCTGGGCGCGGCGTGCGCGCTCGCTGCGGCGGAAATGCAGGCGGAGTCGACGCGGATTGCTGCGCTGCGGGACCGGCTACAGGCAAAGCTTCAGGCGTCGCTGGACCGCGTGCGGGTGAATGGCGACGTGCAGCATCGGCTACCGGGCAATCTGAACATGACCTTCGAGCACGTCGACAGCGAGTCGCTGATGGTGGGGCTGCGGGATGTCGCGCTTTCGAGCGGATCAGCCTGCACCTCAGCGAAGATCGAGGCGTCCCATGTGCTCCGCGCGATCGGGCTCGACGATGAGACGGCGCACAGCAGCATTCGCTTCGGCATTGGTCGCTTCAACACGGAGGAAGAGATGGACTTCGTGGCGGAGCGGCTGGCCGAAGTGGTGCGCAGGCTGCGCGAGCTTTCGCCGGAGTACGCGGCACTGACGTGAAGAGGCAGGGGAGAGGGTATAGGTCTCGCGTTTGGCGCGGATTTCTTGGCAGGGAGTCCTACCCCTCTCCCTATTCAGCCTCGACGATCACGCACTTCAGGTATTCGGTCTCGGGGATGTTCAGCACGACGGGATGATCGGCGGCGGCGCCGCGGACCTCGAGCAGGCGCACGCGGCGGCGCGCGTCTCCAGCGGCGGCGCGAATGGTATCCATAAAGTCCGCGAGCGCGACGTGGTGCGAGCAGGAGCAGGTGATCAGGCGTCCCCCGGGGCGGAGCATCTTCAGCGCGCGCAGGTTGAGCTCGCGATAGCCGCGCAGGGCGCCTTCGACGGCGCGTTTCGTTTTAGCGAAGGCCGGAGGATCGACGACGATGGTGTCGTAGACACTGCCGGCGTCGCTCCAGTCGCGCAGCAGATCGAACGCATCGGCCTCGACCCAGTCGACTTCGGCGCGGATCGCGGCGCGGTTCTCGTCCAGGTTGCGCTCGGCCACTTCGAGCGCGGCGCGCGAGACATCAATGCCGGTGACGCGGTCGCAGGTGCGCGCGAGGTGCAGGGCAAAGCCACCCTGGTAGGTGCAGACGTCGAGCGCCTCCCCGGACGCATAACGGGCAGCGGCGACGTAGTTTTCGCGCTGGTCGAGGAACGCTCCGGTCTTCTGGCCGCTGGTGGCGTCGAAGTGAAAATGCAGTCCGTTGATGCGGAAGACGGTGCTGGTGACGGCCTCGGCGTCCCGGCTATACAGCGTGGATGCCGCGGGTACGCTGAGCTGCTCCAGTTCGCGGATGCGCGGGTCTTCGCGCTCGAGGATGCTCTCCGGATCGGCGGCTTCGCGGATCGTCTCCGCAACCGTGGAGCGCACCGCTTCGCTGTCGAGGGCTTTGTGCCGCAGTTGCACGATCACGAGGCCGGCGTACTGATCGGCGGTGATGCCCGGTAGCTCGTCGGCTTCGCTGAAGACGAGGCGGCAGGCGTCGTTCTCCGCATCGAGCAGCCGCTGGCGGCGGGCGATGGAGGCGCGCAGGCGGTCGCGCAGGAGATGGAGCCACTCCGATTCGTCTGCGATAAGCTCCGGCGCAATCAGGCGGAGCGCGATTTCCGACGCGGGACTGTAGAGCGCGGTACCGAGCAGCACGCCGCGCCGATCGATGACCGGCAGCAGCCCGGCGGAGAGTCGCTCGGGATCGCCGGGCCACTCCTCGACGTCGGAGCGATAGACCCACACATGTCCGGAACGCAGGCGGTCGGCGGCGCGGCGGGAGAGCCGCGCGGCTCCGGGGACTTCGCGACCGGGGCCGGGTGCTTCGGGCGCGGCCTGCTCCGGCTCGGCGGCGGGCATCCGCCTGGGCGGGCGCTGGTGGCTGGCTTTATTCTTCCGGTGGTCGCGTTTCGCTTCGCGTTTGGGATATTCCGGCATCACACAAGGGTCTGAAGCATCATCTTCGCACAGGGGAAGGTTTGTACTTGGCCGCTTGTCTGCGCGCTCTCGCACTGGCCCTGCTCGCCGTAACGGCGGCTGCGGCATCGGGTCAGGCGAAGACGGCGGCTCCTCCTGCGAGTGCGGCGGGGCCAGCGAAGCCGACAGCGCCCGCGAGCGCGCCGGGACAGACGAAGGCTGCAGCTCCGTCGAATGCGCCTGTGTCGAGTGCTGCGAGCCAGGCGAAAACACCGGCTCCTGCGAATCCGCAGTCCTCGAGGACCGCAAACCCCGTCAGCAGGGGCGATGAAGGGACAGGCTCGGCCGAACTGCCTCCCGCGGTTCCGGTGCGCACGGAAACAGGCATGCTGAACGGTGCGTCCTTTCGCATCGACGTGCCGCAGAACTGGAATCGCGGGCTGGTGATCTACTTCCACGGCTATATGGCGCGGCCGCAGGTCTTCGATCCGAAGTATCCGCCGAGCCGCGTGCTGCAGGAGATTCTGAACCGGGGCTATGCGGTGGCGCGCTCCGGCTATTCGGCGGGCGGATGGGCGGTGCCGCAGGCTGCGGCGGACACGGAGGCGGTACGGCGCTACTTTCACCGCAAATACGGCGCGCCCAGGGAAACTTTTCTGATGGGGCATTCGATGGGCGGCCTGCTCACGCTGATGACCATCGAGCAGGATGCGAAGAACTACGCGGGCGGCCTGGCGCTGTGCGGGGTGATGGCTCCGGCGGACATGATGATGCAGCGCGCGTTCGCGAACCGGGTCGCCTTCGACGCGTTCTTTCCCGGCGTGCTGCCGGAGGTGACGACCATTCCTCCGAGCTTCATGATGAATGACATTCCGACGATCACGGCGGTGCAGAAGAGCCTCGACGCCAATCCGAAGATGGCGGCGATTGTGCGCGATCTGGCGGACATTCATACGAACCGCGCGCTGGCCGACGTGCTGGTCTTCAATACCTTTGTCATCGAGGATCTGCGGCTCAAGTCGGGCGGCAATCCCTTCGACAACCGCAACCTGATCTATACCGGGACCGACAACGACCCGCTGCTGAACCAGCGCGTGCATCGGTACGCGGCCGATCCGAATGCCTATCGCTTCCTGTCGTCGTGGTATTCGCCGAGCGGCAATTTGCGGCGGAAGCTGCTCGAGGTGCACACGATTTACGATCCCCTGGTGCCGGCGGCGAACACCGCCTGGTACGACGAACTGACCCGGCGGATGGCGACCGGCGCGGACTTCGTCCAGCAATATGTGGACCGCGACGGCCATTGCAACATCACCGCCGCGCAGACGGGAATGGCCTTCGATGAACTGGTGGGCTGGGTGCATAACAATCAGCGGCCGACGCCGGGGCTGCTGCCAGGAAGCCCGCCACCGCCGGTGCAAGCGCCGCCCAAGCCGCGGAATCCCGGCAAGCCGGAGTAAACGCGCAAATCCCTGCGCGTCCGGGGCTTGCCGACGTCAGCCCAGCCCGCATGGATGTGCCTCTCGACAGCTCTGCCTATAATGGGTCATGGCGACTGTCCAGCCATCGACGCTCCCCGTCGAGCGGGTTCCCGACCTGTTTGCGGAGAAATTTGCCCGCCTGCTGGACACCGTCCGCCGCAATCGTCCCTCCGACGACGTCAACATCATCCGCCAGGCTTGGGAGTTCTGCCTCGAGCACCACAAGGGGCAGCTGCGCGCCTCGGGTGAGCCCTACGTGCTGCATCCGCTGGAAGTGGCGCTGGTGCTCGCCGAGATGAAGCTGGACTCGACGGCCATCGCCGCCGGCCTGCTGCACGACGCGGTCGAAGACACGCCGGTGACCACCGAGGACATCGTCCACAAATTCGGCGAGCAGGTGGCGCACATCGTCGAAGGCGTCACCAAAATTGACAAAATTCAGTTCGCCAACCGCGAAGACCGCCAGGCGGAGAACGTCCGCAAGATGCTGCTCGCGATGGTCAGCGATGTGCGCGTGGTGCTGATCAAACTGGCCGACCGGCTGCACAACATGCGCACGCTCGAGCACCTGTCGCCGGACCGGCAGCGAGCGATCGCGCGGGAGACGCTCGACATCTACGCGCCACTGGCGCACCGGCTCGGCATGGGCAAACTGCGCGGCGAACTCGAGGACCTCGCGTTCCGCTGGGTCGATCCGATCACCTGGGAGCAGCTGCACGAGGCCGTCGAGGCGCGGCGCTCCGAGGGCGAGCAGTTCCTGGCCGGCGTGGAGGCGCTGCTGTCCCAGCGGCTGCGCGAGAACAACATCAAGGCGCGCGTGGAGTGGCGCATCAAGCGGCTGTATTCCATCCATCAGAAGCTGGTGAAGTCGCAGACGTCGATCGATCAGGTCTATGACCTGCTTGCGTTGCGCGTGATCACGGCCAGCGTGCAGGATTGCTACGCCGTCTTCGGCATCATTCACAGCATCTGGCGTCCGGTGCCGGGGCGCATCAAGGACTTCATCGCGATGCCGCGGCCGAATTTGTATCAGTCGCTGCACACAACGGTGATGGGTGAGGGCGGGCACCAGTTCGAGGTGCAGATCCGCACCGAGGAGATGCACCGCATCGCCGAGGAAGGCATCGCGGCGCACTGGAAGTACAAGGCGGGCGGCTCGCCGGTCAGCGCGCGCGACGAGCAGCGCCTGGCATGGGTGCGGCAGCTGGTCGAGTGGCAGCGCGACATGACCGATCCGAACGAGTTCCTGTCGACGCTGAAGATCGACCTGTTTCCGGAGGAGGTTTACACCTTCACGCCGAAGGGCAAGGTAGTGGTGGTGCCGCGCGACGGCACGCCGCTCGACTTTGCCTACGCGATTCACACCGAGGTCGGCCACACCTGCGTCGGTGCGCGCGTCAACGGCCGCATGGTGCCGCTGCGGACGAAGCTACGCAACGGCGACATCGTGGAAGTGATCACCCAGAACGGGCACACGCCCAGCCGCGACTGGCTTACGTTCGTCAAGAGCAGCCGGGCGCGGAACAAGATTCGCCACTGGCTCAACGAGCACCAGCGCGAGCGCGCCATCGACATCGGCCGTAAGCTGCTGGAGCGCGAGGCGCGCAAGTACAAGGTGCCGCTCTCGCAGTTTGAGGAGGCCGACTTTGCGCGGCTGGCGACGGACTACAGCCTGACCACGCCCAACGACCTGATGGCGGCCATCGGTTTTGGGAAGTACTCGGCGCGGCAGGTGCTGAACCGTCTGGCTCCGGGGCTGATTCATCCGCAGCAGGAGCAGGAAGTCGCGCCCGCTCCGACGCCGGGCGCGGATGCGGTGCGGCGCGTGGCGGCTTCGGCGGGTTCGGACTCGCTGGTGGTCGAAGGCCAGAATGAGCTGCTCGTCTATCGCGCGCGCTGTTGTAATCCGATTCGCGGCGAGGAGATCATCGGCTATGTCACGCGAGGCAAGGGCGTCGCGGTGCACGCGCGGAGCTGTCCCAACGTGCAGAACCTGCTCTACGAGGCGGACCGGCGCATCGCCGTCGAGTGGGCGAAGACTCCGGAAGAAAAAGCTGGTCGCCCGCAGACCTATCCGGTCAAGCTGACCGTACATTGCGATGATCGCGCCGGCATGCTGAAGGAGATCACGGCGGTCATCAGCGACGGCAACGCGAATATCCGCAGCGTCGATACGAAGCCGGGAGACGCCGGTGACGCCATGATCGAGTTTGTCATCGACGCGGAAGACGTTCGCCACCTGAACCTGCTGGTGCAGGGACTCCGCCGCCTCCCCGGCGTGCGCGATGTGACGCGATCGCAGAAGCTGTAGCTAACCTTCCTCGTCCGGAGGCCCGGCTGCCCCCGCTAAATCCTGCTGGCGAATCTTCCCGACATTGAACTTCGCGGCGCGCTGCTGCATCGTCTTCAGCACGTCTTCGAGTTCCGGCGGCTCGCCTTTGATCCAGCGCAGCGGGTTAATCCGCGCAACCACAAACGCACGCAGATACGGACTGACCAGCCCGTGCTCCTTCAATTGGCGGACGACTTCCGAGACGCGCTCATCGAGCTCAAGCACTTGGCCGGCACGCTTCTCGTGAACCTTGATGGCGGCCTTCAGCGGGTCGTCGGTGAACTCTTCGAGGCGACGCAGGATCGGATGATACGACCCGCCGGCAAACCGCGGCACGCGCTCGTAGCAGACGCCCAGCGTCACCAGCGAAGGTTCTTCCAGATAGAAAGCGAACTGCGATTCGGGGCGGCTCGCGTCTTCGTCGACGAGGCCGCGATAAATGCGGATGACCTCGAGCGAGCGCTCCTTCAGGTTGTGGGCCTTTTCAGTGTTGAGGGCGAGGATCTGCCAGGCGATTTCGCGCTCCGGCAGCACCAGGGCAGTAATCGCCCGCGCGCCGAGCCGCCGCATCGCTTCGAGGCGATGCCGGCCGTTTGGCGTCCAGAAGCCGCCGTCGGGCGCGAGCACGGTGATGATCGGGTCGAGATACTGGCCGGTTTTGTCGATGACGCCGGCGAGCCGCTTGTGATGCGCTTCAGAAAGGTCGCGCTGGAACGGAGTCGGCGCAACGCTGTCGATGGGCAGCATCGCCACGACCACCGGATGGCTGCCGAGCGGTTCCTTGTACGCGCCGAGCACCGATCCCCCGGCATCCTCGATGGCGGCGCTGAGTTCGGACGCGGCGCGGTTGTTGCCGTCCAGCCGGGACTCGCCGGGGAGCAGGCCTCGCGTTTTGGGTTTCGCCTTGCGCAGTCGCTTCTTCGCTGCTTTCTTTGCCGGCATCGTGAAAACCCCCGACTCACTCTGCGGCTAACACTCTACTACCGGCGCAGCCTTCGCCGGGAATAGCGAGCCGAACCCGGACGGCAACACATCCGCTCAAAAATCGACTATGGTGGCAGGGTTGGTCATTCCTGTTCGGGGGACACTGGCACGTGAATCGCAGAAATTTTTTGAAAGTGGCGGGTACGGCATCCACACAGGCGCTTTTTGCGGCGCGCCTCCACGCTGCGGAGAAAAGCGGCGAGCCGAGCGGGCCGGGGATTCTGCTGCGGGCCCAGGAAGAGGCGCCGCAGAAGCCGGTGGCCGCGAACGACCACATCCAGATTGCGCTGATCGGCGCAGGCGGTCAGGGCCAGTACGATACGCGCGTCGCGGCCTCAGTTCCCGGTGTGAAGGTGGTGGCCGCCGCAGACTGCTACGACGGCCGCCTCAAGCACTCCAGGGAGCTTTGGGGGCAGGATATTCAGACGACGCGGGACTACCGCGAAATTCTGGCGCGCAAGGACGTGGACGCGGTCGTCATCGGGACGCCGGATCACTGGCACAAGCAGGCGGCGATCGATGCGATGCATGCGGGCAAGGACGTCTACTGCGAGAAGCCGATGATCCATCTGTACAGCGATGGGCCGGCAATGATCGAGGCGTCGAAGGCGACGGGGCGCATCCTGCAGATCGGCAGCCAGCGGGTCAGCAACATTCTGTACATCAAGGCGAAGGAACTGCTGGCGTCGGGGGCGATTGGAAAGCTGAACATGGTTTCGGCATTCTGGGATCGCAACTCGTCGATTGGCGCATGGAACTACACGGTTCCGCCGGATGCGTCGCCCGAGACATGCGACTGGCCACGCTTCCTCGGCACCGCGCCGAAGATTCCCTTCAACGGCGAGCACTTCTTCCAGTGGCGCAAGTGGAAGGCCTACGGCAGCGGCGTGGCCGGCGACCTGTTCGTCCATCTGTTCAGCGGGACGCACTTCATCACCGGCGTCGACGGGCCGACGCGCGCGATGGCTACCGGCGGCCTGCGCTTCTGGAAGGATGGTCGCGATGTGCCGGATGTGCTGCTGGGGCTCTTCGACTATCCCGAGGGGTTCAACCTCAGCCTGCGGGTCAATTTCGTCGACGGGGGCAGCGAGGGCGAGGGGTTCCTCTTTGCCGGGTCGGAGGGCACGATGGAGATCGCCGGCAACTCGCTGATCGTCAACCGCGTGCCTCGGGAAAAAGAACCGGGCCTGATGATTGCGTCCTTCAGCGACGCGATGCAGAAGCAGATCCGGGAGGCGTACCGGCAGAAGTATCCTCTGGTCGAGCCGACGGAGCCGACGCGGGTCGGGAACGATCGGTATGTTGTGCCGCGGGACTACAGCGACAGCTACGACCACTTCAAGAACTTCTTCGCCGCGGTGCGCTCGCGGCAGCCGGTGGTTGAAGATGCGGTGTTTGGGTACAGGGCAGCGGGGGCGGCGCTGCTCAGTAACCTGAGTTACGACCAGGGCAAGATGGTTCACTGGGATCCGGTCGGGATGAAGCTGACGTAGGGTGTAGGGGATAGGGGGTAGGGTGTAGCAAATGCGGCGTCCTCTTCGCCGAAACTCGGGGACGCAGAGAACTCCTACCCCCTCAACCCTCTCCCTATTCCTACTCGCTACCCCCTATCCCTATCCCCTACCCCCTATCCCCTACGGCAGTTCTCTGACCCAGATATTCCGGAAGCTGATGGGCTCGCTTTTGTCGCCGTGGGCCTGGAGCTTGATGGGGGCGCGGTCGTAGGCCTTCCAGAACGGCTTGCCGATGTAGAGCGTCTGTCCCTGCAGCTGAAAATGGTTCTCGACCAGCACGCCATTCCAGAACACTGTGGCAAACGCCGGCGTCTCGAGCGAGCCGTCGCCCTTGAAGCGCGGCGCGGTCCAGACCACGTCGTAGGTCTGCCACTCGCCGGGCTTGCGGGCGGCGTTCGCCAGCGGAATCGCCTGCTTGTACAGGCTGCCCGCCATGCCGTTCACGTACGTCGAGTTGTTATACGAATCGAGCACCTGCAGTTCGTATCCGGCGTCGCCGGGGCCGAGGGAGGCGAGAAAGACCCCGCTGTTGCCGCGGGCCTGTCCGCTGCCGGTGATGTTGGCGGGGATCTTCCACTCGATGTGCAGCTGGTAGTCCCTGAAGGACTGCTTCGTCTCGATGTTGCCGCCGCCGTTCTTGTTGACGGTGAGCACGCCGTCGGCGACGGTCCACTGGGCGGGGGTGTGGTCCTGGGCAGAGACCCACTGGCTCTCGTCCTTGCCGTCGAAGAGGATGATGGCGTCGGAGGGCGGATCGGCGTCCTTCGCGCCGGGGGTGACGACGGGCGGCACCGGCTTCCAGACTTCTGTCTCTTCTGGCTTCATTTTGGACTGCTGCTGGGCGACGAGGGGAGCGGCGATGAGAAAGAGCAGAGCGGCAGAGAGCATGCGCATACGGTGAGGAGGATACCGCAAACGCGCACTGTGCCGCCTGGCGAGACTGTCGTTATTCCGCCAGCTTG
>DATEPN010000249.1:0-7067 GCA_035273225.1 Acidobacteriaceae bacterium
CGGACGGGGCTCAGGAGTCCGAGCTGTCGTCGGCTGGTCTGTCAGGCTGCGAATTATAGATCTCTTCGACGCGCTCGAGGGTGTCGATCTCGTCGACGGGTTTGTCTGTCCGGATGCGGAGAATACGCGGGAAGCGCAGGGCAAAGCCGCTGGCGTGGCGCGTTGACCGCATCACGTTATTGAAGGCCACTTCGAGGACAACGGACGGCTCGACCGTGCGGAAGTGGCCGTAGTCCTCGAGCGTGTGCGCCTTGAACCACGCCGTCATATCAGCAATTTCCTGGTCGGTGAGGCCGGAATACGCTTTGCCGACGTTCTTCAGCGGCGCGTCCGGATCATTCTCATCGCGGATGGCGAATGTGTAGTCGCTAAGCACGTGGGCACGGCGGCCGTTGCCGTATTCGACTCCGGTGACCACAACGTCGAGAGTGGCAAGTTCACGCTTGAGCTTGAGCCAGGCGAGTCCTCGACGACCGGGCTCATAGGCCGATCCGAGGGATTTGATCATCACCCCCTCATTGCCGCGAGCACGCGCATCAACATAGGCCTGGTCCAGCTGCTCTGCCGTCTCGAGGCGTGTGGCGGCGGCGAGAATAAGGCGCGAGAAATCCGGAGCGGGCTCTGCGAAGAGCGCCGACTGGCCCATCGCTGCGGCGCGGGCGGTAGCGTCGGACCAGCGCGCAGCGAAGTCTTCCAGTTGTCTACGGCGCTCGGCCAGCGCCTGCTCGAGGAGAAGCGCGCCGCTGCAATAAAGCAAATCGAAAGCCATAAGAACAACCGGGACGTCGCGGCGCAGTTCCGCTGTGACGCGCTTGCGGCCAAGGCGCTGCTGGAGTGCCGAGAAAGACAGCGCGCGGCGCGGTGCCGGGTTCCAGGCCAGAATTTCGCCATCGAGGATCGCTGGTTCCGCGATGGTGCTGAATGCCTCCACGAGTTCAGGGAAGGCGCCGCTGAGATCTTCTCGATTGCGGGAGTAAAGGGCAACGCGCCCGTTCCCGACGTGGAGCTGCGCCCGGATGCCGTCGAATTTATCTTCGAGCTGCGCGGCGCGCAGAGGCGCCGTTTCAGATCCTGAAGCAAAACCTAACCCCGATCCTTCCGCTGCGCTCTCAGCCGGCAACGATCCCGGCGACAACCCGGTCTTCTCGTGCGCAATCTCTTCGGAAAAGCGCGCGATCGCTTCATCGACCGACTGAACGGGACTGGCCAGCATGAATCCCAGCGGGTGGAAGAGCTTCATGCGGGCGTCCCCGAGACGTCCAGCAGCGGCGAGGGCGACGACCTCAGGCAATGATCCGAGCAGCATCGACGCGCGGCGGACATCTGCGGTGGCCGAGCCTTTGCCCGGCGTTTCGTTGCCCACCGCTGAGGGCCACGCTTCGGCGATGGCTTCTTCGACGAGGGACTGTTTGACTCCCGTGCGCATGTCGCCGGTCATCAGCTTGATCAGGTATTTCGCCTCCTCAGGCGTGGCGCGGCTGAGCAGCTCCAGCAGCAGACGCAGTTTGGGTGCGGGCCCACGCGCTTCGGCCAGGGCAGCGAGCGCGGCCTCGACGTCAGCGAGCGTGAGGACGGCGGAGACGGGTGCGTGCCCGGAAAGCAGGTCGGCCGCGGCGGCTCCGACGTCGCCGTGGCGCCGGTAGGCCGCGCCGAGGGCGTGTGAGCTGGCCCCGGCGAGTTGTACGACCGCCTTTTGCAGAAGCGCTCCCCCAATGTTCAGGACGCGGGGATCGGTCTCCGGGAAGGGCATGCCGGAGAGCCACAGAGCGGCGCGTCCGGCGTCGTCGACGGGAAGGGACTGCAGATACGAGGCGATGAGAGCCCGCTTCTCGAGCTTTTTCGTGGTCGCGGCGAGAGCGTCGCACAACGCGGCGAATGGCAGAAAGGCGGACATCCAGGAACAGGGTATAGGCTGCAGGCATCAGGGTGTAGTGCGGACACGCGGCGCAATCAGCGCCGAGGGGAGGCGAGCGCGTCTTTTCTGCTGGGCAGACATCAAAATCCACGTAAAATAAGACGTGATGAAGCAGCGTTCCACCTTCGGCGTCCTTCTGTAGCGGCTCCCGCCGCCATTGCCGAGCTGCGTCTTTTTCCCTGAAATTTTGAATGCAACATCAACCGGCCTCGGTGCCGGGAGGATTTTATGTTTGGACGTCTGGAACAGATTGAAGCGCGCTACGAGGAGCTGGGCCACCAGCTCGCCGATCCGGAAGTGCTGAGCGATCACGAGAAGTATCAAAAAATCGCGAAGCAGCACCGCGAGCTGGAGCCCGTAGTCGAGAAATTTCGTGAGTACCGGCAGGTGAAGAACGGCATCGCCGATGCCCGCATGATGCTCAGCGAGAGCGATGCCGAGATTCGCGCGATGGCTCAGGAAGAACTGACCACGCTGGAGGAGCGCGAACCGCACATCGAGGAAGAGCTGAAGCTGCTGCTGCTGCCCAAGGATCCGAATGACGAGAAGAACGTCGTTCTGGAGATTCGGGCGGGCACGGGCGGCGATGAGGCGTCGCTCTTCGCGGCGGAGATCTTCCGCATGTACACGAGGTTCGCGGAGCAGCACAGGTGGCGCGTGGAGGTGCTCTCATCGTCTGAGTCGTCCGTTGGTGGACTGAAGGAAGTGATCGCCATCATCGAGGGAGACCGCGTCTACTCACAGCTGAAGTACGAGAGCGGCGTGCACCGCGTGCAGCGGGTTCCCGCGACCGAAACGCAGGGCCGCGTTCACACGAGCGCGGTGACGGTGGCGGTTCTGCCCGAGGCCGAGGAAGTGGACGTCAAGATCGAAGCGAAAGACATTCGCATCGACACGTTCTGCTCCTCGGGGCCCGGCGGCCAGAGCGTGAACACCACGTATTCAGCCGTGCGCATTACACATTTGCCGACGAACACGGTCGTGAGCTGCCAGGACGAAAAGTCGCAGATCAAGAACCGCGAGAAGGCGATGCGCGTGCTCCGAGCCCGCCTCTACGAAGTTGAAATGGAGAAGCAGCAGCAGGCTCTGGCCAAGGAGCGCAAACAGCAGGTCGGGACAGGCGACCGGAGCGAGAAAATTCGCACTTACAACTTCCCGCAGAACCGTCTGACCGATCACCGCATTGGTCTGACGATTCACCAGCTGGCCGAGATCATGGAAGGCAAGCTGCAACCGGTGATTGACGCGCTGATCGCACAGTTCAACGCGGAGCGGCTGAAGGGCGAAGCCGAGGCTGTGGCATAAACGCGTTCAGGAGAGCACGACTTGACCATCCGGGAAGCGGACGCTACAGACGCCGAGCACATCGCGCGGGTCCATCTGGAGAGCTGGAGGACGACTTATCCCGGCATCATTCCGCAGGTGTACATCGACGGTCTCCGCGTGGAAGACGGCATCGCGCGCTGGCAGGAGCGGCTGGACGGGCATGGTCCTCTCACCCTGGTGGCGGAAGATGCGACGGGCATCTTCGGATTCGCTTCGGGTGGCGCGACGGTGCACCCGGTGGATGGCTTCGACGCTGAGCTGGGCGCGATTTATCTGCTCGCTTCGCATCAGGCGCGAGGCGCCGGGCGCGCGCTGGTGCAGGGGATCGCTGAACGGCTGCAGGCGCAGGGATTTCGCAGCATGGTGGTGTGGGCCTTGCGCGACAACGCCGCCTGCGGCTTCTACGAGAGGCTCGGGGGCGTGCGGGTGGCGGAAAAGTTCATCGAGATTGGCGGTATCGCGCTACCCGAGGTGGCCTTCGGTTGGCGGGATATTCGTTCGTTGCTGCGCCCCGTGTGAGTCGAAGCCGCGCCGGATAAATCAAGTGATGGCCGCACAAACCATACGCGCGATCCTGAATGAAGCCGCGGCGCGGCTGGCGCATCTCGCGTCCGGCCGTCGCGACGCGGAGTTGTTGCTGCAACTGGTCCTGCGCCGGGACCGTGCCTGGCTGCTGACGCATGGCGACGAACGAGTCACAGAGGCGCAGCGAGATCAGTTCGACGCGTGGGTGACGCGGCGCTCACGCCATGAGCCGGTGCAATACATCGTCGGCGAGCAGGAGTTCTTTGGTCTGGCCATGTGCGTAACCCCGGACGTCCTGATTCCGCGGCCCGAGACCGAGCATCTCGTGGAAGCCACGCTGGAGCGCATTCCCCGGGACTCTCCGCTCGCAATAGCCGATGTGGGCACAGGCTCGGGAGCCATTGCCGTTGCCCTTGCTCATGCGCTGCCGCTTGCCCGCGTAACGGCGCTGGACAATTCGTCCGCGGCGCTGGCCGTGGCGCGACAAAATGCAGAGCGGCACCAGGTGGGGGATCGGGTGCGGTTCCTCGAGTCGGATTTGCTGAGCGCGGTGCGCGGCGAGCAGTTCTTCGCCGTGGTGGCAAATCCCCCATACGTTGCGGAAACAGAGGATCTGGACCCGCAAGTGCGGGAGTACGAGCCGCACACGGCCCTCTTCGCGGGGCCAACGGGACTCGACGTGTACCGCAGGCTGATTCCGGAGGCGTGGGATGCGCTTATGCCGGGGGGCTGGCTGCTGATGGAGATGGGCCATGGCCAGCGGGACTCCCTGGCGGAGCTGTTTCTGCCCGGCAGCGCCGCGCATGCCTGGGAGGACGTGAGTTTCGTGCCGGACCTGCAGGGAATCCCACGCGTTGCCATGGCACGCCGCGCCGTTTGACAATGGATCTATGAGCACAGTGACTGCATACGCCGAGACGCCTTCTCTTGTTGAGGATTTTGAGACGAAACTGGACCGGCTGGCCGAAGTTGCGGTGAAGTCGGGGCTGGGGCTTGCTCCCGGGCAGGAAGTCGTGATGACCGCCTCCACAGACGCGCTGCCGCTGGCGCGCAAGATCACCGAGCATGCCTACAAGGCGGGTGCCTCGCTGGTCACCACCCTGTTCACCGACGACGAGCAGACGCTCCTCCGATTCCGTTACGGGCAGGAGGCCGGGTTCGACAAGGCGGCTGGCTGGCTCTACGAAGGCATGGCCGCGGCATACAAGAACGGTGCCGCGCGGCTGGCGATTACCGGCGGAAATCCTTCATTGCTGTCAAAGGAAGATCCGGAAAAGGTTAGCCGCGCAAACCGGGCCACGTCGAAGGCGTACCGCCCGGCGCTGGAACTGATCACCCGGCACGACATCAACTGGACGATCGTATCGGCAGCCACCCCCGCCTGGGCGGCAGCGATGTTTCCCAACCTGCCAAAGGACGAGGCGCTGGCAAAGCTGTGGGATGCGATCTTCGCGGCCAGCCGTGCGGACCAGGCCGACCCGCTAGGTGCGTGGAAGAAGCACGACGATGGCCTGCATCAGCGGGCCAACCGGATGAACGAGAAGCGCTATGCCACTTTGCACTTCAAGGGCCCGGCAACGGACCTGAAGGTGGGACTGGCCGACGATCATCTCTGGCTCGGTGGCGGGACGACGGCGGGCAACGGCAATTACTGCATTCCGAACATGCCAACCGAAGAGGTGTTCACGACTCCACACAAGGATCGCGTCGACGGAACCGTGCGCAGCACGAAGCCGCTCTCCTACCAGGGAACGCTGATTGAGGACATTCGGGTTCGGTTCGAAGGCGGACGGATCGTCGAGGCCCACGCCTCAAAAGGCGAGCAGGTGCTGCGGAAGATGATCGAGACGGATGAGGGCGCGCGGCGTCTCGGGGAGGTATCGCTGGTACCCGCATCGTCGCCGATTGCCGCCAGCGGTCTGCTCTTCCTGAACACGCTCTTCGATGAGAACGCGGCATGCCACATCGCCCTGGGCCAGGCGTATTCGAGCTGCCTCAAAGGCGGCGATAAGCTGACGCCGGAGCAGTTGGCCGCGAAGGGCGCCAACGACAGCCTGATCCACGTCGACTGGATGATCGGTTCGGAAGCTATTGACGTGGATGGGATTACTGCCAGCGGAAAAGCGGAGCCGGTGCTGCGTAAAGGTGAGTGGGCATAGGCGCTGACAATCCAGACCATAGGAGCCCAGGGAAGCCCAGAATAGCTGAGCGACTTTTGGCGGGGAACAGCGTTTCAATCAGGTATGCTGTTCCGCCGCCTCGCCCCTGTTGTGGTTTCCGCCTTGCTCTCCGTTCCCATGCTTCACGCCCAATATGCGCCGCCCCCGACCCCGGGTCCGGCGACGGTCTGGACGCCGCCGCCCATCCTCAACAGCCTGGCGGCGGATGCGAGCTTCCACACTGAGTTCACCTTCAACGCGCAGAGTCTCCAGCGCATGGGCGAGCGCCTTCCGGATCCCGACAAGCCGATCATCGCGAAACTCCGTGGAATCACTGTGGACACCTTCCGCTTCGCCGAGCCCGGGATGTATGATCCGGCGGTGCTGCACGCTGTGCGCGAGCAGTACGCGGCGGCGGGATGGATGCACATCAGGACGGATCAGCGGCGGCCAGTGCCGCCACCGCCTCCTCCGGACGACGAAGCCGCCCAGCAGCAGTACTACTATGACCAGGCCCCGCCGTCGGACCCGATCCGCACGGATTTCTTCATTCACATGGTCCACAACAATGTGCAGGGCGCGGTTGTGATGCTGGCCAATCAGAAGAACGTTAACGTGATCTACGTCGATGCCTTCCTGAGCCCGCTGGACCTGCTCCATCTGCGCGGGCATTTTGGCATTCCAGTGTTCGACCCGGATCAGATTGGCATGCCGCCGCCGCAGTAAAGCGGGGAACAGGCAAAGGGAACGAAACAAAGGCCGCACGCTTGTGCGGCCTTTGTTCCTGGCACGGCCCGCTTTAGATGTGGCAGCTTACAGCGCCGCGCTTCTCGAGGTATTTCTGGTGGTATTCCTCGGCGCGCCAGAAGGTCGTGGCCGGAACGACCTGCGTCACGATGGGCTTGCTGAAGCGCTTGTCGCCGGAGAGGCGCTCGATGGCTGCCTTGGCGGCGGCCTCCTGCTCAGGCGTGTTATAGAAGATCACGCTGCGATACTGCGTGCCCCAGTCAGGACCCTGGCGGTTGAGCTGCGTCGGGTCGTGCAGCGAAAAGAAGGCATCGAGCAACTGCTCGTAGCTGATCTGCGCGGGATCATATTCAATCTCGACAGCTTCAGCGTGGCCGGTGGCGTCCGTGCAGACG
>DATEPN010000250.1:0-8668 GCA_035273225.1 Acidobacteriaceae bacterium
CAGCGCGTGCATCGAGACGGTGCCCATCACGTCCGTCTCGCAGGCGGCGGGCAGCAGACTTTCGCTCATCATGCTCATGACCGTGCAGGGCACGACGCCGAAGTTCTCTTCGAGCGAGGTCCAGCACTGCACGGCGGAGACGGTGCAGTGCGTGTCCTTCATGAAGCGTTCGATGGCGACGCCGAGCTTCGTCATCTTCATCAGCGCTTCGGCGGGGACGCTCTGCGTGTTCACGTAGGCCTGGATGGCCTTGAGCTTCGCCTGCACGTCGGCATCGTTGTCCTTCAGCCGGCCGATAACGCCGAAGATGTCCGACAGATCCAGCGTCACGACGGAGATGCCATAGCGCTCCAGCAGCTTTTCGCTGTAGCGGACCGTGTTGAAGGCCTGCGGACGGGCGCCGATGGCGCCGATGCGCAGCTTCCTGAGGCCGTTCGTCACGCGGCAAACCTTGGTGAACCAGTCGAGGTCTTTGCGGAACTCGTCGGAGTCGGGCTGGACAGTGTGCTTCGTCGTTACGGAGTACCGGATACCGTACTGCATCAGGTTGTTGCAGGCCGACATCTTGCCGCAGAAGCTGTCGCGGCGGTCCTGAATCTTCATGTTGTCGCGGCGGTCAGGCGTCGCCTGCACCAGCACCGGCACGTCGAGTTTCGAATAGCGGATGGAGTCCGCGATGCCGCGCTCGTCGCCGAAGTTGGGCAGGGTGACGATGATGCCGTCGATTTCATCGCGGTTGGCGCGGAAGAGATCGCCGCAGCGGATGGCGTCGTCGTGGGTTTCCACGGAGCCGAACTTCGACTGCTCAGGCGAGAGCGTGATGGTGCGGATGCCGGCCTTCTCGAGGACGCCGAGCATCTCCTCGCGACCCTCCCTGGCCAGGTGATCGGGAAAAAAGCCGCGGTTCCCAACAATAACGCCGAATGTCAATTGCTTCTTCTGCATGAGTGGATGTCCTTCTTCCAAATGAAAAGCTTTAGTGGTGATTGCGAAAACGGATGGTGTAGAACAAGCCGGCCACGGTCATGATGGCGCCCCACCAGATGGGCGCATGCAGCGAGTTGAGGACCGGCGGATGAACCAGCGGATGAGCAAGTTCCCACAGGCCGGTGGCGAGGATGATGATCCCGTAGGCCAGGAGGAGGATTCCGGAGAAGAGCCAGATTGACGAGTGTCCGCGCATAAGTCCTCTACCAGAAGATGACGTTCAGGATGCAGAAAACGACGGCCACCGCACCGGCCCAGACAATCGGCTTCTGATACCAGTAGTCGTCGTGCTCTTCGGGAATTTTCGTGGCGCCGTAGACCAGCCCTTCCAGTTCCGCATCGGCCTTGGGCTGGGTCATGTAGCTGACCACAACGGTGACGATGACGCAGACGATCCAGGACCACAGGGCGCGATACATGTCCTCGGCCATCGCCTTGGCGTCGACCGAAAGTGCCACATAGCGCAGAGCGCTCGGATTCTCATGCACCCAGGCCCAGAGGCCGATCGCGGTGCAGGTTCCGGAGAGCAGTCCCCAGAAGCCCCCGGCCTTCGTGGCGCGCTTCCACAGCATCCCCAGAATCACGGTGCCGAAGAGCGGCGCGATGAAGAAGCTGAACAGCGCCTGGACGTAGTCCATGATGCTGGCCGCGTGCTGCACCAGATACGCCGTGCCCACCGAGATGAGCACACCGATGAAGGTGCACCAGCGGCCCATCGCAACGTAGTGGCTGTCGCTGGCCTTTTTGTTGATGAAGGCGCCATAGAGGTCGTAGGTCCAGACCGTCGCGAAGGCGCTGACGTTGCCCGCCATCCCCGACATAAAGCCGGCGATCAGCGCAGTGACGCCCAGGCCGAGCAGTCCCGGTCCGCAGTAGCGAACCAGCATGAGCGGCAGCACCTCGTTGTAGCTGTGCTGGCCGGTCTGGATGGCGATGTCCTGCGGGACGAGGTGGAAGGGCAGCACGGAGAGGGCGAGCAGTCCGGGCAGGATCACGATGAACGGCACCGCCATCTTAAAGGCCGCGCCGATGATGGGCGACATCCGCGCGGCACGCAGGTTCTGCGCAGAGAGCACACGCTGGACGACAAGGAAATCGGTCGTCCAGTAGCCGAAGCTGATGACGAGGCCGAGACCGAACACAATGCCCGTCCAGTGGATGCCCATTGGGTTATCGCGGAAATGGGCCGTCGTGCTCCACAGATGCGTGTAGCTGTCGCCGAGGCGGGCGCCGATCTGGGCTTTCAGATTGGTCCAGCCACCAGCCTCGACGAGGCCAAGGATAGGAATGAGGAGCGCGCCGAGCCAAATCAGGAGGAACTGGAGAACTTCGTTGAAGATCGCCGAGCGCAACCCGCCGAGCGCGACATAGATGGCGACTGTGATCGAGGAGATCCAGATGGAGAAGTTCAGGTCCCATCCAAGGACCACCTTCATCACCAGCGCCATCGAGTACATGTTGATGCCGCTCATCAGCACGGTCATGAAGGCGAAGCAGATGGCAGAGAGCCCGCGCGCTCCGTCACCATAGCGCAGGTGCAGATAGCCCGGGACCGAGTGCGTCTTCGAAATGTAATAAAACGGCATCATGATGATGCCGAGGAAGAGCATGGCGGGAATCGCGCCGATCCAGTACCAGTGCGTGGCGAGAATGCCGTACTGGTAGGCCGATCCGGCCCAGCCCATCAGTTCCAGCGAGCCGAGGTTCGCCGACACGAAGCTGAGGCCGGCGATCCATGCGGTCATCTCGCGCCCGGCCATGAAGAACTCTTCGCTGGTGTTCGCGGCGCCCTTCAGGTAGAAGCCGATGTAGATGACCATCGCGAAGTAAATCACGATGACCGCGATGTCGATGCCGCTGAGTTTGACAAGGGACTGCGCCGGCAGCGCAAAGTTGGCGAGCGCGGCGGTCGAGAGGGCGAGGTTCATGCCAGGTCGAGCCTCGAAGCTACAGCGTGCGGGAACGGATGGGGAGTGCGTTCCGGGTTAAACATCACTGACCGTAAGTGGCCTTTGCGCCGTGCTTACGGAAATAATGGCGGTCAAGCAAAGCCTGGGAAACGCCCCGGGAACCGGGATTCAGGGTTGCGGTGTAGAACGCCATGCGCGCAACCGCTTCCAGCACTACCGCATGATACGCCGCCTGCATGGCATCGCGGCCCCACGTGAACGGCGCGTGTCCGGCGACCAGAACGCAAGGGACGGCCATGGGATCGAGCGTGCGGAAGCGCTCGACGATTTTCTTTCCCGTGTTCAGGACGTACTCGCCGCCAATCTCTTCCGCGGTGAGTTCTTCGGTGACGGGCACAGGTCCGTAGAAGTAATCCGCATGCGTGGTTCCGTAGGCGGGAATCTCGCGCCCGGCCTGCGCCCAGCCCGTCGCGTATTCGGAGTGGGTGTGAACGACGCCGCCGATCTGCGGAAAGGCGCGATACAGTTCGAGATGCGTCGCCAGATCGGAGGAGGGCTTCAGCTTGCTGTCGATGATCTTGCCGTCGAGGTCGCTGATGACCATGTCCTCGGCCGTCATCGTCTCGTACGGCACGCCGCTGGGCTTGATGGCGACCAGACCGCGTTCGCGGTCGATGCCGCTGGCATTCCCGAAGGTATAGAGGACCAACCCTCGATGAACGAGTTCAAGATTGGCCGCTAATACCTGCGATTTGAGTGATTCAAGCATCTTTGGCAACACAGTGCGCGCAGTCAAAATTCAGCCGCGCCCATTCTACTAAAACGATGTACTGAGTCTCCGCGGAAAACGTTTTCCGGCCCACCTGACCCTAATGGCTTCCGGCTTAAGAGTCAAGATGGAAAACGCATTCCAGCCATGCTCCGCACCTTGCCTCACCGCGACGCCGTCGCCGCTGGGCTGAAGTCCGCGACCCCAACCTGCAGACTCGTTTTTTTCTCCGTGCCGTTGCGAACCGGCCAGGCGCCATACACACGATTCCCCCAGGCAGCGAGTCCCAGGTAGTCGCCCAGGAAAACGCCCTCCGGATCGAATGGCGCAGTAGTCCAGGCGTAATTGGAAAAGCTCTTGCCGCCATCCGTGGAGCGCGCGAGGACGACCACCTGCGTCTTGTTCTGCGGATCCTCGCGGCGATCGTAGAAGACGACATTCACGGCGCCGGAAACGGGATCGACCGCAAGCCACTGGAAGAAGTGGTCGGCTCCATCGTGCACGGGATCGCTGTTCACCTTCACCGGAGCGCTCCAGTGGCGTCCATGATCGCTGGATTCGCTGACGAAAATGTCGATCTCGCCGTTGCGGTAGTCGCTCCAGCTGATATAGAGCGGGCCGCCTTTGCTGCCGCCGCGGGGATCGATGGCGATCTGCGGGAAGCCGTTGGCGCGGTCCATCCCCTGCACCGCGAACATAATGGGCGCCGTCTCGATAACATCGCGCGCGCGGGAGAAGCTCTTGCCGCCATCGCGGGATTGGGTCAGCTCGATGTGATTGCGCTCAGCCCAGACGGCGTAGATTGTCCCATCCGGGCCGACGAGGCCATCGAACCCCTCCAGTGCTCCATTGTCATCGCGAGGCAGTCCGCGATCGCGGGCAATCTCGATCGGCTGCGACCAGGTAACGCCGTCGTCCGTCGATCGCGAAAAGAGCATCTGCGAATCGGCCAGGGTCCAGCGCGTCCAGCCAACGTAGAGATTGCCGGCGTAGCGGCTCGTCTTTGAGGTGTCCGCAACGAAGTAGGGCTTGTCTTCAAAGGGGATGCCGGGTTGCGTCGACTGAGCCACCACAGCGCGCAGCTGCGATTCCCAGGTTTTGCCCCCGTCGAGCGAGCGCTTCAGAAAGATTCCGTTCCGGGTCGCGCCGTGTGCCCAGTAATTGAACGTCCCGAGCTTGTCGAAAGCAATGCAGCCGAGGATCGCATGCCCCTGATTATCGAAGACGACCGAGACGTCGCCCGACATCCGGTAGTCGGGAGGCGCTACGCCGGTGGCCAGCGTCCAGGTGCGGCCGGCATCCGTCGAGTACGCAGCGTGCGCTGTGTACTGGAAGACGGCAACGACCTGCTGCGGGTTCAACGGATTGATCGCGACGCTGGGCTCAGTCCAGGTGCCCGGCTCCGCGGAGACGGTGGTGACCTGCGCACCGGGAGCAGGCGGGAGTTGCTGGGCCTGAGCGGGAACCGAGAGGACCGCTGCGAAGAGGGGTACGGCAAACGAACAGCCGAGTCGGGCCATGCGATTCATTATCACTGCTGCTGCGGCTCGGACGGTTCTACTGTGCGACCGTGAGCTGGATCGGCATGGTCGGATCCACAGGGTACCCGGCAGGCGGGTTCTGCGCGATGACGGTTCCGGAGGCCGGCGGCGGCGTGCTGGCAGGATTCGCGCCGGCCTGCGCCGGAGGGGCAGGACTCGCGCCCGGCTGCGCAGGCGCGGCGGGCGGCTGGATGATTGCCGGCGCGACCAGCAGGCCCGCACGCGTGAGCGAACCGGCTGCCGCCGTGTAGGGCTGGCCGACCACATCCGGCATAACGAACTGCGGCGGCGCGGGGGGCGTCTGGGCTCCGGCAACGAGCAGATTGACGACAGGGCTGGCGACGGCCGTCGCGTTCGCCGCGGGGCTCTGGGCGATGACGGTTCCTGGCTCGGCGCCGGACTGGGGCAGCGTGGCGACGGTGCCGATCTGGAGACCGGCTCGGCGAATTTCGATGGTGGCGACGCGCTGTTCCTTCCCCGTGACATTGGGGATCGCCAGCTTCTGCGGGCCGAGGCTTTCTGTGAGCCACACGCGCCATCCGCTGCGCACGATCGTTCCCGGCACCGGTGACTGGTTGGCGATGCGTCCTGCGGGAACTTCGGCCGAGTACAGGTGATTTTCCACGTGAAGCGTCAGCCCGGCCCGAGCAGCGCGCTGGCCCGCATCGGTGAGGGTGAGGCCGTGAAAATCCGGGACAGCGACTTCCGCTCCGTGAATGGCGAAGTGCATGGTGACGATGGCCGAGGTCATTGCGACCACCGTCAGCAGCAGAATCACCAGCAGGAACCGGAAAAAGCTAATCATGATTCGTATTCGATGGAGTACTCGATCTCTGCGGCCTTCTCGAGCATTTTCGAGACGGAGCAGTACTTGTTCTTGGAGAGCGAAACGGCGTCTTCCGCGGCCTTCTGCGTAACCGGGCCGCGGATCTTGTAGGTCAGGTGAATGCGGGTGAAGGTGCGCGGCGGCGCCGGCGCCTGCTCGGCGTCGGCGGTCACGATGAGACCCTGCAGCGGCTCGCGCTTCTTCCGCAGAATGCTGACGACATCGACGGAGGTGCAGGCGCAAAGGGCCGTCAGGACGGCTTCCATCGGGCTGGGTCCGGCGGCATGCTCGGCCGTCGCGTCGAAGCGGATCGTGTGGCCGCTCTGCGACTGACCGTCGTAGATGTCGTCCTGTTTCCACTCCACAGACGCGATCATGACTTCCCTCCCGGTGAGGACGGGAGCGACGGCTTCACACCGCGCCACAGTCCGGCGATGCCAAACGTGTAAGGCGTCCAGCTCACGTCGGCAAATCCGACCGAGCGCATGAGTTCGAGCATGGCCGGCGGAGCAGGGAACTTTGCGACGGATTCGGGCAGGTACGTGTAGGCGCTGCCCTGGCCGGAGATCAGCGCCCCGATCCTCGGCAGAACGCGGCGGAAGTAGAACGCGTACGCCCTGCCCATCCAGCCTCCTGGTTCGCTGAAGTCGAGGATGCCCAGTTCACCGCCAGGAGTAAGCACGCGGAAGAATTCCGCTAATCCATCGCGGTAGTTGGCCAGATTACGGAAGCCGAAAGCCGTGGTGATGAGGTCGAGGGAAGCACCGGCCACAGGCAGGTGGAGCGCGTCCGCCTCAAGAATCCTCACGCGATCCTGCGGCAGCTTGCGCGTGGCGTGTTGCAGCATCGCAGGAGAAAAGTCCGCTGCGATGATCGGCTCCGACCGTTCCGGCCGCTGCCGAAGCAGCGCGCGCGTCATGTCACCCGTACCGCAGCAGATATCGAGAACGCGGCTCTCCGGCCGGGCAAGGATCGAACGAAAGCGGCGGGCCGTGCGGGACCACCAGATCCGGTCCACATTGCAGGAGAGGACGTGGTTCAGCAGATCGTACCGCGGAGCGATGCTGTCGAACATCTCGCGCACTTTGCGCGCCGAAGCCGCTTCATCCTGCGCGCCTGCGGGGCGCGATCCGGCGATGGGCGCTGAATGCTCCACACGCCAGAATAACGCGGGCACGAGCGAGACATCACCCGCAGTACGTCAGTGCTCTTGCTGCGCCGACGCAGAGATTCGCAGCCTGAGCCGCGTGTTATAACGGCACCCGTATGAAAATGCATGGGCTTCTTCTTTCAATTGCGCTTCTTTCTCTGCCCGTCTCGTCCGTTGCTCAGGATCAGAACTCCATCGCCTTTCAGCGCGCGCAGCACCTGCAGCACGGGATCAACACCAGCATGTGGTTTGCCCAGGCGGACGACTACTCGTCGCAGCGGCTCGAGACCTACACTACCGCGAAGGACATCGCTCTCATCGAGCAAATGGGCTTCGATCATTGCCGGCTGAGCATCGACGCCGGTCCGCTGGTCGAGTGGGAGCGCGCCGGGCACGAGACGCCCTTCATGCAGGAACTGGACAAGGCCGTCCACACCATGCTCGACGATCACCTGTCCGTCATCATCGATATCCACCCCACGAGCGAGTACAAAGCGGAGCTGTTCCAGGGCAACGCGGGCGTGGCGAACTTCACGGCGCTGTGGCGCGCGCTGGCAGCGCACTTTGCACCCGTCGATCCGGAGCACATCTTCTTTGAGATCATGAACGAGCCGGAGCAGAACGATCCGTACCGCTGGCACGGCATCCAGGCGACCGCCGTCGATGCGATCCGCAAGGTCGCGCCGCAGAACACGATCATTGCCTCGGGCGCGCACTGGTCGGGGCTGGGGGATCTGCTGGTGCTGGAGCCGCTGGCCGATCCGAACGTGATCTACACATTCCACGACTATGAGCCGTTTGCCTTTACCCATCAGGGCGCGACGTGGACGAGCAGCGAGGTGCGGCCGGAGCGGGCAATCCCCTACCCGTCATCGCCCGAGAACGTCGCTTCGAAGCTTGACCAGGAGCCGACGCTGGCCGGACAGTTCTTCCTCGACAGCTACGGCGAAGACCGCTGGGATGCACAGCGCGTCGAGAACACCATCAGCTTCGCGGCAAAGTGGTCGAAGCTGCACCATGCGCCGGTGTACTGCGGCGAGTTCGGCGTCTTCCAGAAATTTTCCCCGCCGCCCGCCCGCGCACAGTGGCTGCACGACATGCGCGTCGCCATGGAAAAGAACCATATCGGCTGGGCCATGTGGGACTACAAGGGCGGCTTCAACGTCGTAACCGAAGAGAACGGCGTCGCGAAGCCGGACGCCCCCATCGTCCAGGCGCTGGGCCTCCATGCGCGGCAGCAGTAGCGGCCGGGAACCGGAGAACGCCGCCCTGCGTATCATGAACTGAACCGCACCCGGCCCACGAGCGCCGGGTGTGAGTTTGGATGAGGTTTGGCGATGATCAAATTTCTGCTTTTCTGCATTCTTTTTGTGCTCTGCTGGCCGCTCGCTTTGCTGGCGCTCATTGCGTATCCCATCGTGTGGCTGCTGCTGGTTCCCTTCCGCCTGCTGGGAATCGCAGTCGGTGGCGCGCTGGAGTTAGTGA
>DATEPN010000251.1:0-3180 GCA_035273225.1 Acidobacteriaceae bacterium
CGATCTGCCCATAGTGCAGCCCGAAGTGTTCGATCACTTGGTACACAGCCTCAAGCCCGGTCACGTGGTAGCCCTGAATCTCGTACTCCGCCGTCAGTTCCGCCTCGGTCAGCCGATCCAGCACCGCCAGGCCCTGGTCGACCGTCGCGCCCAGTCTGCCGATCAACTCCGCTCCGCTCAGCCCGCCCTCGGCCGCAAACTCCGCCGGACGATCCCGCCGATCCTGTTCGCGGTTGAACGAGTCGACCAGCCACTGCCGCATGTTCCCGTTCAGGTGCAGCACAAGATTGCCAATGCTGTTGCTCGCCGCATTCGGTCGCCACCAGATCTGCTCGTCGCTCAGCGATTCCACGCACGCCCGCAGCCGCGGCCAGTACTGCGTCCCCAGCTTGTTGCGAGAGAAGTCCAGGAAGAGATGCGAAACGGTCTTTGTCATGATGCGCTCGTATGGTCCAGGATGATCTTCCAGCCTGCCGCTTCCTTCTTGAAAACCAGCGAGAAGATGCCCGACGCATCGCCGCCGCCGGCAGCGCTGCGGGCCAGATGAAAGTGTCCGGTCACAACGGCGTACTCGGGACCCAACATGCGCACGGCGATGTCCGTAAACTCCAGATGCCCCATCGCCTCGCGGGTCGCATACTTTTTCCGGTATCGTTCGAGAATGCTTCGGTAGCCGTGCTCGATGGTGGTCCCGATGAATGTGGTCTGCGGGGAATCGGCATATCCCTTCATGAACGTGACAATGTCTCCGCGATTCCACGCGGCTTCCTGATCCGTGAGGACCTGCTTCACCGCATCGGTCTGGGCATGCAGCGACGGCACAAACACCACTGCCGCCAGCGCGGCAATCAGAACACGCAGGAGACGCTTCATCGTCCACCCTGGGAGAAGGGAATCGGCAACGCTCCCACTATACCCACGTCCGGCACCCCGTACACTGAAGCTGAAAGCGATGAAGCTCTACCCCAAATTTCTCCGCTCGGCCACCGCTCCCGAACACTTTCCGCCGCCCAGCGCACCGGAGGTCGCATTCCTCGGTCGCTCCAACGTCGGCAAGTCGAGCCTGATTAACGCGCTCCTCGGATCGAAGGAAGCCCGCGTCTCCTCCACCCCCGGCCGCACCCGCGCCATCAACTTCTTCGCGCTCTCCGACACGCCCGAACGCCAGCAGCCGCGCCTCCTCTTCGCCGACCTCCCCGGCTACGGCTACGCGAAGATCTCGAAGTCCATCTCCGCCGAGTGGCCGAAGTTCATCGAGCCCTACCTCGCCGACCGCCCCACCCTGGCTCTCTGCGTCTGCCTGGTAGACAGCACCATCGAGCCCAAAGCCGCCGACGCCCAGCTCATCGAGTTCCTCACCCACGCCGGGCGCTCTTACTTGGTCGCCGGAACCAAAGCCGACCGCCTCTCCGGCAACGGCCGCGCCCAGGCGCTCAAGCGCCTCCGCGACGCCTTCGGCCCCGACAACCTGCTCCTCGTCTCCGCCAAAACCGGCGCCGGCATGAAGGAGCTGTGGTCTGCCATCCTCGCCGCAGCGGCCGAGTAGCGCAGAGCCGCTGATACTCTGGACTGGTATGCACGACCTCGCCTTCGTCCGTTCCAATCTCGAGCTCATCGAGCAGAAACTGCGCGACCGCGGAGCCGATCCCGCCGCCCTGCTGGGCAATTTCCGCGAGCTCGATCAGCGCCGCCGGGAGCGCATCACCGAAGCCGAGCAGCTCAAGGCGCAGCGGAACAAGGTCAGCGAGGCGGTAGCGCGCCTGAAGCGTTCCGGCCAGGACGCCACCGCTCTCATGGACGAGACCCGCGCCCTGAAGACCCGCATGGACGAGCTGGAATCCGCTGCCGCTGCCTCCGAAGAAGAGATGCGCGCCATCCTCAGCAGCATTCCCAACATCTGCCGCGACGAGGTCCCGGTCGGGCGCAGCGAAGAGCAGAACGTCGAGGTGAAGCGCTGGGGCACGATCCCGCAGTTCGACTTTCAGCCGAAGCCCCACTGGGAACTCGGCGAGCAGCTCGGCATCCTCGACCTGAATCGCGCCGCGAAAATCTCCGGCGCCCGCTTTGCCGTCTACTGGGGAGACGGAGCGAAGCTCGAGCGCGCGCTCATCAGCTTCATGCTCGACGTCCACACCCGCGAGCACGGATACACCGAAGTCCTGCCGCCCTTCATGGTGAACAGCAAGTCGCTCTTCGGCACCGGCCAGCTGCCCAAGTTTGCCGACGACCTCTTCCGCTGCAACGACGGCGAAGGCTTCACGCCCGGCCAGTACCGCGATAACGACCACTGGCTCATCCCGACGGCCGAAGTTCCGGTAACGAACCTCTACCGCGACGAAACCCTCGACGAAGCGCGCCTGCCCGTCTCACTCACCGCCTACACGCCCTGCTTCCGCAGCGAAGCCGGCTCCTATGGCAAGGACGTTCGCGGCATCATCCGCCAGCACCAGTTCCAGAAAGTCGAACTGGTCAAGTTCACCCGCCCCGAAGACAGCGACGCCGAGCACGAGAAGCTCACCCGCAACGCTGAGACGATCCTCGAGCGCCTCGGCCTGCCGTACCGGCGCATGCTGCTCTGCACCGGCGACACCGGCTTCAGCTCCGCCAAAACCTTCGACCTTGAAGTCTGGCTTCCCGGCCAGAACCTCTACCGCGAGATCAGCTCCTGCTCCAACTTCGAAGCCTTCCAGGCGCGCCGGGCGAACATCCGCTATAAGCCGAAAGGCGGCAAGATGGCCTTCGTCCACACGCTCAACGGCAGCGGACTCGCCGTCGGACGCACCTGGCTCGCCATCCTCGAGAACTACCAGCAGGCCGACGGAACCGTATGCGTCCCCGACGCGCTGGTACCCTATATGGGGGACCAGCAGGTCATCGGTCCACGTGCAGGAGCGTGAGGCATTGAGTCTGGGGAAGACACTGAAGAGCTACGTCTGGTGGACCCATGAGCGCGGCAGCGTCCACTACGACGTGATGGTCACGCTGATCCTGGCCTTCATCTTTCTCACGCCGCACTGGATCAACTACGGCGACCAGCCCAAGCCCAACCTGCCCGTGAACCAAATCCGCGCGTCGGTTCAGGAAGACGGCACCACGGTCTACGAAGTGCCCGTTGAGCTGGTGGGTCCACCGAAAGCCGAGCCCACCGCGAAAGCCCTTTCCAAGGCGATCGCTCCGGTG
>DATEPN010000252.1:0-4172 GCA_035273225.1 Acidobacteriaceae bacterium
CACCGTCGTCGTCAGCGTGCCGGATCGCCGGCTGGCGCTCGTCGAAGATGGCCAGGTTAAGCGGGTGTACACGGTGGCCGTCGGCAAAGCTTCGACGCCAAGCCCCACGGGGACTTTCACCATCCTTGCGCGGGTCACGAACCCGACCTATTACCACGACGGCAAAATCGTTCCTCCTGGACCGGCGAACCCCGTGGGTGACCGCTGGATGAGCCTGAGCAAGGCCGGGTACGGCATTCACGGGACGAACGCGCCGCGGTCCATCGGCCGCGCCGCTTCGCACGGCTGCATTCGCATGGCGCAGACCGATCTGGAGCAGGTCTTCGCGCAGGTACGCACCGGCGACAGGGTCGAGATCCTCGGCGAGCGCAATGAGCAAACCGCGGCCCTCTTCGGCGCGCCGGAAACACCCGCTATCCCGGCCGCCAATATCGTGGCCCGGAATGCTGCCGAGTCGTCTGCGCCTGAAGCTTCTGTTGCCGCCGCCACTCCGGCCGGCCAGTAAGGAGGTATCCCCATGGAACTGTTTGCTGAAGTTGTAAGTGTCGTCGGAGCCATGCTGCTGAGCGTTTCCTGCGGGCTCCTGCTGGAAGAACTGCTGTTCGGTGGCCTGGTCCGGCTCTTCTTCTCGAAGAGTGCGGCCGCATCCCGCTTCGCTCCGAAGCCGGCCGGCCCTGAAGCAAACCGGATGGAATCGCGTTGAAAGGAGAACGTCGATGCTTGCGCTGAAATACTTACTCATCATCGTGGGAGCCGTGATGCTGGCGGCGGCCCTTGGCCTCACGCTCTACGACCTGTGGAGGATTTTCGATCTTCGTCGGAGGGCTGCACGCGCCGAAACCGTCGAGGGCGCCCACCCCGCTGAACTGCCCGAATTGCCTGAGGTGCGCTGGCGTAGTTGCATGGCGCTGGCGCTCGCCGCTTGCGTGCCGTTTCTGCTGGCGGCGAGCATTATTGTTATTCCCGCCGGAATGGGTGGCGTGCGTGTCAGTCAGATCAGCGGCACTCTGCCGGGAACGCTTTACTCCGGCGCGCACTTCGTCACGCCTTTGGCCGAGAATGTGCAGACCTTCGACCTCCGCGACAAGCTGTTCACGGCGGGCGTGGTCGATGGCGTCGGGGCGAAAAAAGCGGAGGCGACGAAGGCGCTCGATGTGCAGTCGAGGGAAGGGCTCAACATCGGCCTGGCGATTACGGTTCGTTACCGTCTCGATCCGCACCGGCTCGACTACATCGAAAGCCATCTGCCGCAGCCGGTGGATTCGGAAATCGTCCCCGCTGTCGTCGCCAGCGCGTGGCGCGATCTGGCACCGGCCTACACCGTGCGAGAGATCTTCAGCTCGAAACGCGAACAGGTGCGCCACGACGCTTCGGCGGTGATCACGAAGAAGCTGGGCGCGGACGGCATTCTGGTCGAAGAGGTGATGCTGCGGGACATCCAGCTGCCTCCGCAGTACGCCCAGGGATTGCAGGATCTGCTGCTCAAGGAGCAGCAGGACGATCAGCTGACCGTGCAAACGGACATTCAGCAGAAGCAGGTCCGCATTGCCGAACTGCAGGCGGAGGCCGAAGCCGCGCAGAAGGTGAAGATCGCTGAGGGCGATGCGAAGGCGCGCGTCGTCGAGGCGAAGGGCGAGTCCGACGCGATGCAGTACACGCTGCCGCTGAAGCAGAAGCAGATCGAGCAGTCGAAACTCGAAGCGCAGGCCCGCAAGGAAGCGACCATCCAAAACGCCGACGCCGAGGCGCAGGCGAAGGTCATCGACAGCAAAGCCGAGGTGCAGCGTCGTGAACTGCTCGCCGGGGCTGAGGCCGAGCGCATCCGCGTCACGTCTGCGGCGGATGCCGAGCGCATGACCAGTGAAGCAAAGCTGCTGAACCAGTCGCCGCTGCTGATCAACAAGATCATCGCCGAACGCCTCTCGGACAAGATCCAGATGGTCATGGTTCCGTCCGACGGGAAATTCTTCTTCGCAAATGATGTCTTCCGCGGTATGGACGCGAGCCCCGCGCTGAAGCAGCAGATGCAGATGCAAATGGAGGGCGACGATCCGCCACAGCCGCGCACCTCGGCGGGCCGCAACTGAATTCCCCCCGATGTTGACCGGCCGGTAGTCTCGGCTTCCAAAGCGGAGGCTCGGGAGACGCCGGCCGCCCCGGAAATCCTGGCCGGCGATGACCTGCTGAACCGGCTCACAGCAGGAAGCATCGCGCGGCCGGGAAGGGCGCCGGGCACCGAAACAGGACGCACCGATCATGAGCGCACGATATAATCCGCCCCAGCGAATGTCCTTCAGGCCTCGGCTGTACATTGCGGCAGCGATTCTGCTGCTGACGGCGATCTCTGTGCGCGCCGCCAGCTTCGACGCACCCGCCGCCGATCTGGCGCGACAGATTGCGGCGCTCGCCGGACCCGGTCCCGCCCGGCTGGTCATCCTCAACAACTCAAGCCTGCCCACCGGCGAAATTCCGGTCATTCGCAGATCGCTCGAGCGCGATCTGCGCGGCCTCGGTGTGCTGGCAGGCGGGGCGGAGAGCGCGACGCTGATTCGTGTGACGCTTTCGCAGAACATGAACGGCGGCTTGTGGGTAGCCGAAGTACGCGAAGGAACCGAACTGCGCGTGGCCATGGTTCCGGTCAGCCTTGATGTGCCGATGCCTGGCCCCGGCGGAGCCGCACTGACGCTGCGCCGCACGCTTCTCCTCAGCGAACCGGAACAGATACTGGACGCCGCCGTCTTCGCGAGCGGAGGCGAGCAGCGCCTGGTCGTGCTCGAACCGGAGCGGCTCCTGGTCTTCACCCGCAACCCCGCCGCAATCACCGCTCCCGGCGCGAGCCCGACATGGAATCAGCCGCAGGCCTTCCCCATCGAGCACACGCGCTCGTATCCACGCGACCTGCGCGGACGCATCGTTGCCGCGCAGGATCATCTTTTCGATGCATTCCTCCCCGGGGTGCAGTGCACGGGGACGAATGCAGGTGCGCAGCTGTCCGTTAGCTGCGCCGAATCTGACGATCCGTGGCAGGTGACTTCCACGCAGCGCGCCTTTTACAACGCAATGCGCGACAACTTCACCGGCGTGCTCGCGCCTGGATTCGGCATGCGGCTACCGCCGTTCTACTCTGCTGCGGAACTGCCCCGTATCGGCGAACCAGCAACATTGTTGAATACCGTCAGTGGCAAGGTGCTGCTGATCGACAACGGCGTTTCGAAGCCAATAACGGGCGCCGACGACTGGGGCAGCGACTTCGCCGTGGTTCGCTCCGGATGCGGATCGGGCGCGCAGGTGCTCGTTTCCGGATCCGGCGCCGCCGGCGCAGGGGACAGTCTGCGGGCCTTTGAAGTTCCTGGCCGCGAGGCGATCCCGATGAGCGCGGGCCTGCCGGTCAACGGAGTCATCGATTCGCTCAGCCCTGCTCCTGATGGCACAACCGCCACCATCATCGTGCGCCGGGATGCGCCCACAGCCTACGAGGTCTGGAATGTCGCGGCGATTTGCAATTAGCTGCCTCTTGCTGCTCGTCGCGCTCTGTGCGGGCGCGCGCACTCGACCGCATTACGGGGGAAGCCTCCGCGTGGAAATTTCCGGCGATCCCTGGCAGATGCCCGACGGACTGGCGCGGCGTCTCGTGCTGGACACGCTGACCACGCTCAGCGATTCCGGATCAGCAGAGCCTGCGCTGGCGACACAGTGGCAGGCGGACAACGCCGCCCATCGCTGGGAATTTGCGATCCGTCCGGGTGTGCACTTTCACGATGGCACGCCGCTGACAGCGGAGGTGGTCGCTGCGTCCTTGCAGCAGACGTGCGCGGCTCCTGCGACCGGCGGCTGTCCCTGGACCGCGGCGCGGGCTGTGGGTTCCTCGATCGTCTTCACGTCGGAATCCCCGCTGCCGGATTTGGCCGAACTGCTCGCGCAGACGCAATTCGCCATTGCCCGGCAGGATGCGACCGGCGCGCTCGACGGAACCGGGCCCTTTCGGGTAACCGGCTTTGCGAATGGCGCACTGACGCTGACGGCCGACGACGATTCCTGGCAGGGCAGACCGTATCTCGACACGATCCAAATCTTTCCGCACCGCACCATGCGCGATCAGGGGCTCGATCTGAGCATCGGCCGTGCCGACCTCATTGAAGTAGCGCCGGATGTGATTCGCCAGGCGCAGCAGC